>CAJUJV010000050.1 GCA_910586845.1 uncultured Hungatella sp. | reverse complement strand
TTTCGATTACTGTCCTAAAATATACTCTGCCGCTTTTGTTCCCGAGATACGTCCGAACACAACTGCCGCACTGTAAGCTCCGCTTGTACTGGTGACTTCACCGGCAGCATAGAGTCCTTCCACCACTTCATTCTCAGTGGTCAGCACCTGGGCATTCTCATTGGCCAGAACACCGCCTTTTGTCATGTGATTGGCCGCTTCTACTTTCACACCATAGTAGGGGCCTTCCTGATCAAAGGCTCTCTTGCCTTCCGGCACATTGCTGTTGTACTCATCTACCGTGGCCTGAAGCTGGTCTTTGTCGATACCCAGAGCCTCGGCCAGTTCTCCGATGGTCTCCCCCTGTGAGTAATAGCCCAGTCCCACATGCTTTCTGATGCGGTAGAAGGAGTCATATCCGGTCTGATCTGTGATGTAGAATACGGATCTTCCGGTCTGCTCCAGAATCGTCTTGCCCCGATCCAGGCTGGTTCCCTCATGAACCATCAGCTGACCTTCGGCGTTAACCTCCAGAGACAGATCCGCTCCGCCTGTCAGATCGCGGCGGGGAACAATGATGTTGGCGAATACGCTCATGGTGTCCATATGATCAAGAGCATATCCATTTTCCTCAAATACCTTGACAAAATCGCCGGTGGCACCCATCTGGTTGGATGTGTTCAGCACTTCATAGCCCGGCGCATACTCGGCCAGCAGGTCTTTATTGTAGCAGAAACCGCCGGTGGCGATAATCACTGCCTTGGCATTGATATCATATGTATTGTTCTTGTTCTGTACCTTCACTCCGGTAACTTTGCCGTTCTCATCTACAATGAGATCATATCCCTTGGTTCCTGTGCGGACATCGATGCCCAGTTCTTTTACCTTGGCCTCCATGCCATCCAGGATCTCCTCGCCGGCGTAAGCGTCTGCCTCCGCCATGTGGTTTGTCCCGCCGTAGTTGTAGTTCAGCTCAACGCCAAACCCTCTCAGCCACTCATCCAGCTCCCACTCGCCGTCAGCCCATGCCTGAATTCTCTCCGGTGAATCCCAGCTTGACTGCTTTTCGGCGATAAAGTCTTCTTTTGTCATCTCGTTGCCGGCATCGATCATGGCTTTGGAATTGATCAGATCAAAGAAATTCATGTCAAATTTGCCGTTGCCGCCTAAGATGTCCAGCTTCTCCACTACAATGATATCTTTCAGTCCCGCGTCGCTGGCTGCGATGGCTGCGCCAAGTCCTGCAGGGCCTCCGCCTACGATCACCAGATCCGTGTTCACCGGATCCAGCTCCTTTGCCTCCTCCTGAGGACCAGCGGTGGCCATGGTGATCTCACCGAAATCAGTTCCGGCCTCTTTTGCCGCCTCTGCCACGGCTTTCTTCACTGCAAATGATGTGAATGTGGCTCCTGACACACTGTCCACTACCGGGGACTGAGCTTCCAGAATCCTCTCCTCCAGTACAGGCAGCATCCTCTTCTGCACCAGACCGGTCTCGTTGCCTCCCGTGATCTCAATGCCGGTCATCTTGCCGCCGGACACTGTCAGGGTGACTTCCACATCTCCGCCATAGCCGGAACCTGTGGCCACATAGGTGCCATCCTTTAAGCCTTCCTCTTCTGTCTGGGCCTCTGTGGTAGCAGGTTCTGTGGCTGCGGCTGTAGTGGCAGCCTGAGTGGTCTGTTCTGCTGTCGAAGCTTCTGTCTGAGATGTCTCAGGAGATGAACAGGCTGACAGCAGCAGGGCGCCTGTAAGCAACAGGCTCATTGATTTCTTCATAAATGTTTCCCTCCTTGGATTTTTATCCGTCATTCAGGATAACATTTTTCAATATATCTGTCAATATTGTATTCAATTTTAACTATTTTTTAAGGTTTTCCTGCTATTTCTATGTCAGTTTTTCACCTCTTTTCTGCCAGGTATCCATAATCCCGGCACACGGTCTCCATGATCCGGCGCAGTTCTGCAGGAATCTTTCCGTCCGGACTCTTCCCGTCCACCACGTACTCATTTCCCACATAGCGGACACGGCACTTTGCCGTCTCCTGGTCCAGAATCACAAATCCCTGATTTTTGCTGTCCTCAAAATCTCATCACATTACTGGAAAAGGCAAAGGAGGGAATTCAGGGAAAGACAGGCACCCGCATTTCCTCCCGCCTTTAGGACAGGAGGTGACCAATGATGAAATCCGGGAAATCTGCTGCCTCCATCTTTGAACTGCACGGCATACCTGCCATGTCCCAGGCCTTTCCTCTGGCCCTCCAGCATGTGGTGGCCATGATCGTGGGCTGCGTCACTCCCGCCATCATCGCGGCAGGAGCCGCGGGCCTTGACGGCAGGGATCGGGTGTTTCTGATCCAGGAGGCCCTGGTGGTGTCCGCCGTCAGCACCCTTCTCCAGCTGTTTCCGTTTATTAAGCGTCCCGCGGGCCAGACCGGCGGACCGGAACAGGGCCTTACTTTTCAACTTGGGTGCGGACTGCCTGTGATCATGGGCGTCAGCTTCGCCTACGTCCCCAGCATGCAGGCCATCGCAGAGAGCTTCAACGTGGCCACCATCCTGGGAGCCCAGCTGGTGGGAGGAATCGTGGCCGTCATCGTCGGCCTGGCCGTGAAGAAGATCCGGCCTCTGTTCCCTCCCATCATCACCGGAACCGTGGTATTTACCATCGGCCTCTCCCTGTACCCCACGGCCATCAACTACATGGCCGGAGGAACCGGAAGCCCCACCTACGGTTCCTGGCAGAACTGGGCCGTAGCCGCCTTCACTCTGGCAGTAGTCACAGGGCTTAACCATTTTGCCAGAGGGATCCTGAAACTGGCCTCCATCCTCATAGGCGTCATCGCCGGTTATGTCCTGGCGGCAGTCATGGGTATGGTAAGCTTCGCCAGCGTGGCTGAGGCGGGAATCTTCCAGTTCCCCACCCCCCTCCACTTCGGCCTCACCTTCGATCCCTCAGCCTGTGTGGCCATCGGCCTGCTGTTCGCCATCAACTCCATCCAGGCCATCGGCGATCTCTCCGCCACCACGGTGGGGAGCATGGACCGGGAGCCGGAGGATCAGGAACTCCAGGGCGGCATCGTCATGTACGGGATCACCAATATCCTTGGGGCTTTGGCGGGAGGACTTCCCACAGCCACCTACAGCCAGAACGTGGGAATCGTCACCACCACCAGAGTCATCAACCGGTGCGTTCTGGGCGGAGCGGCCCTGATCCTTCTGGCCACGGGGCTGATCCCCAAGTTCTCCGCCCTGCTGACCACCATCCCCCAGTGCGTCTTAGGCGGCGCCACGGTGTCGGTCTTCGCCTCCATCACCATGACCGGAATCAAGCTGATCACCTCGGAGGAGTTAAACTACCGCAACACCTCCATCGTCGGCCTGGCCGCTGCCCTGGGCATGGGAATCTCCCAGGCCTCCGGGGCCCTGGCCGCGTTTCCAGACTGGGCTACCACCATCTTCGGAAGATCCCCGGTGGTGGTGGCCACCATCACGGCGGTGGTGCTGAATCTGGTTCTGCCTAAGGGGCAAAAATATGGCAAAAGGGCCGGTTGTCTGAACCGGCCTCTTCTCATTTTTATCAGGATATGTTTCTGTCGATGATCATGCATACTTTATCATATGCTCTGACAGTACCAGAATACTCTCTCTGGCATTCTGACCTGTCTGTAGCGAAAACATCTGTCTGTAAAAAATCGCTTAACTTTTCTGTGTGGGCCGGAATAAAAACATCTTTCGTGTATAAAACATCCTTATCCAGCAATACCTCGATCTGCCACATCTCCTCTTTCAGGCTTCGCCAGAAAGCACCCTTCCTCGTGGGAATCGATGACCTGCAGATAAGCGTAGATGATGGTGGTCCCCACAAATTTCATGCCCCTCTTTTTTAAGTCCTGTGACATCTGATCCGACAGGGGGGAACTGCTTAGGCCCCTCTCCCGGACTGCCTTTCCCCCGGTCCAGTGCCAGACATAATCCGAAAAGCTTCCATACTCTTTCTGAATCTCCCGGAAGATCCTGGCATTGTTTACGGCTGCCCGGATCTTAAGCCGGTTTCGGATAATCCCGGTATCCTCCTGTAAGGTTGACATCCGCTCCTCATCATAGTCACAGATCTTCTCCAGGTCAAAATAATCGAAAGCTTTGCGGAAAGCCTCCCGCTTGTTGAGCACACACTCCCATGACAGACCTGCCTGAAAAGATTCCAGAATCAGCATCTCTAACAGCTTCCTGTCGTCATGGACAGGGACTCCCCACTCCTCATCGTGATAGCGGATATACCGGTCGTTTTTCGGGTTTGCCCACCAGCATCTGATTTTTCCGTCCGCCCATTCCATCCTGGCGTCCTCCTTCCCTTCTCTTATCCAAGCTCCCCCTGGATCCCCAGCCACCAGCGCAGCACGTCCTGGATCTTCTCGTCCCAGTATTTCCACTGATGGTCTCCTTCCGACTCTTCCCAGGTCAGATCAAATCCCAGCTTCCTCACATAGTCCCAGGCCTTCCGGTTATCCCCGTACAGAAAATCTTCCGTCCCGCACCAGGCATAGAGCCTGGGAAGAGCCCTCTTTGCGGCGACCAGCCTGTCCGCCAGGGCAAATAAGTCGTTGTCAGAGCCCTTCAGCTGCTCCAAATCTCCGAAAATCCCCCGAAACAGTACCTCCTTGCTGCCGCCTTTCTGTCTGTGATGATCTGCCCCGATGTCCAGAGCGCCGGACAGGGAAGCCGCCGCCCCGAAGGTCTCTCCTGCCCCCAGTCCCAGCTTCCAGGCACCGTACCCTCCCATGGAAAGTCCCGCCGCCAGGGTGTCCTCCCTCTTGTGGGACATACGGGGAAAGAACTCCCGGCAGATACGGGGAAGCTCCTGGGAGATAAAGGTCCAGTACTTAAGCCCGTAGGCCGTGTCCGTGTAAAAGGCCAGATGGGTGGTGGGCATCACCACCGCGATCCCCAATTTGCTCACATACCGCTCAATGGACGTCCTTCTCTGCCAAATGGTCTGATCGTCGCTCATGCCGTGGAGAAGATACATGGTCTTATACCGGCCGTCCCCCACCGTCCCTTCCATCCCGATCTGTCCCCTGGTCTTCTGAGGGATGATCACGTCCATATCCATACACATCCCCAAAACGTCAGAAAAAAAATCCACATGCATCAATGCCATCTCCCGATTCCTCCTGATTTCGTTATGTTGTCAGGTCCATCTCTCTCCCGTCCAGTACCGCCTCCGCCAGCCTCTCCCCCTCATACCTCAGCTTCAGGGAGAAGAACGGGGCCTCCTCCTTAAGGAGTTTAAAAAAGATCTTGTCCCCCTCCCAGATGGGAAGGCCGCACACCTTCTCTTTGTCCACCCACGAAAGGACTCCCTCATCGCAGTCTCGCTGCTCCCCCGTCCAGCCATCCGCCGTGTAGAGGCACATATACTCGGTTCCCCACTGATCCGACACAAAGGTCACCAGCCCCCGAAATCGATAGGAGGTGAGAGTCAGCCCGGTCTCCTCCTTTACCTCTCTCACCAGACAGTCCTCGGGGCTCTCCCCCGGCTCCACATGGCCGCCTACACCGATCCATTTGTCCTTATTCTCGTCGTTCTTCTTGGAAATCCGGTGAAGCATCAGATATTTTCCGTCCCTCTCCAGATGACACAGGGTGGTCACCCGGGATGCCTGCGCCGTCACAGGGCAGTCCCCCTCTTGGGGACAAAGAAATGTTCCATAGAAATCCCCTCGCCGGTGAGAAGCCGGATCTTCTTGTCCAGCCCTCCCGCGTAGCCGGTCAGACTCCCGTCGGAGCCTGTGACCCGGTGGCAGGGAACGATGACGGAGACCGGGTTGCGCCCCACCGCCCCACCCACGGCCTGAGCCGACATGTGATCCCGCCCCAGCTGTCTTGCCGTCCTGGCAGCCAGCCGGCCATAGGTTGTGGTGGTCCCATAGGGAATCTTAAGCAGCAGATTCCACACGCACATCTGAAACGGAGTCCCCGTCAGGTGAAGGGGCGGTGTAAAGTCCGGCTCTTTTCCGGTGAAATATAAGTCCAGCCAGCGCTTTGCCGCGTCAAAAACCGTTGTCTCCTTCTCATCGTGGTCCGGGCCCAGGCCCACGGCGTAGTATTTCTGTCCCTCAAACCAGAGCCCTGTCAGGCCCTTCTCGTCTCCGGCGAGAAGGATCCCGCCCAGAGGCGACTGATAGACAGTTGTATATTGTCTCTCCTTTGGTCTCATCTGAATTCCCTGCCTTCCATTTTTATACCTCTTCTGCGATCTTCACCCATGCCTGATACACAATACTGTTTTTTCCTGTTTTCATCTGTCCTCCATACAATTATACTGTATTCCTCCATAAGTCTGCAAGAAAAATATCTCATTGTCCCCTCAAATGCGCCACCGCCTTGTCTCCGTCTTTCTCCGGTCTTATCAATAGCAAAACAGGTCGTCTGCCGCTTACATAAATGCAGAAAAAAACAGACCGAAAGAAAAAATTCTTCCGATCTGTTTTGTTGCCGCCCAGGTTTGCCTAACAATAATATCTGATTTCTCCAAACTGTGCATACCACTTATTGATTATTATGCCGCTGTTTGCCTCAATGTATCTTATCATATTATTCAGCGTCTTTAAAGGAATATGAGAGTTATTATTGCAAAGCAACGCCTTCCCCGCGCTGGTAATCCAAACCTTTGTAGCGTTTCCACTGGCCCTTCCCTCCGCGATATGCACATGAACTGGTTCAAGGGGATTGTTCTCATTGGACCAGAAATAAATAATATACGATCCAATTCTAAAAATTTGAGGCATTCAGAATACCTCCTTCTTTCGAAAATTCTATAATCAGATGCGCGTTATTACGGACAAATTCCTTAAAATAGTCCATTTCCGCCTCTGAATATCCACTGATATCCTCCCATACATGTTCTGGAAGATAACATGTAGCACTGTGGAAGCCATCTTTTAAATCCGGGGTCTCTATATAGACTTTCACTTTCCCGTCTGCCAGCATCTCGGAATGTGTAATTTCCGTATCATCATTTAATGTCGCATATGGATACATCATGATATTACCTCCACCTAAATGTATTTTATTTATACAGTTATATCATATCATCTCCGCCAAATCAATCTGAAAGGCTTATCTCCTCCGTCTTCTCTCCCCAAGTCTGCCACTTAAACAAACCAGTTTCATAAAAAAGCAGGTCTATCTTCGACACCCTGGACTTCTTTTTTGCCAAAGCAAACAGACCGAAAGAAAAAATTCTTCCGATCTGTTTTGTTGCTGCTCACAGGCTTCCTGTAAATGTACTGCTGTTTTTCAACATTTTACCAAGGCACGGGCTTATTCTATCTGACCCAGGCCCCCTGGTCATCCACCTGATATCCGTCCGGTGTCACCTTAGACTGATAGAGGGCGCCTGCGGGCATTCCCGGATTCTCCGTAGACTCAAATCTCCAGACTCCGTTGTGGTATCCCCATCCGCTTGCGCCGGTGGGGGACGGGTTGAGATAATACCAGGTTCCATTGATCTCAATCCAGCCTACTGCCATGGCTCCGTCCGATTTCAGGTAATACCAGTAGCCGTCCTGGCTTTCCAGATACCATCCGGTCCTCATGTTGCCGTTTGCGTCAAAGCAATACCATTGCCGATTGATAAATTCCCAGCAGTTTGCCGCATATCTTCCGTCATTGCGGCGGTATCTCCACCGGCCGTCCACCCGGATCCAGCCGTATACAGAATCGGAATCGTCATCGCTGTCATCATCGGACTCTGTCGGCCGGGAAGGCTTCACGGGCTCTTCCGGTTCTGTCGGTTTCTCCGGCTCGGCAGGCTTCTCGGGTTCGGTCGGCTTCTCGGGTTCAGTAGGCTTCTCCTGCTCTTCCACCTCATTGGCCAGAACCACGGTTCCGGTCCTCGTCGGGTAGAAGATCAGCTTTCCTTCCTCTTTATTTACTCGGAAAGTCAGAGGATATTCGTCTCCCTTCTCGTCGATGACAGCCGCCAGGATCGCTTTTTCGGGATCAAGGGATTCCGGAAGATTCATGATTACTTCATAGGGAATCTTCTGCTCCAGAGAAGACAGCGCCTCCTCATCTTCTTTCTCCCAGAACAGCTGACATCTAAACCTAAAGAGGCTTTCTGCCACTGCTTTTTTGCCGCCGATCTCTGTGATCTCCCCGGCAGACAGCCTGCCGTAATTCGCCAGAGATCCTGACTTTCTCGAAGCCCCAGACGGTGTGGCATATCGGGTTTCGTCGGCAGTTACGGCTCTTCTCTTCGCTACAGAAGACGTGGCCCTTGCAATCTCCGCTTTTCTCTCCGCTACAGAAGACGTAGCCCTTGCAATCTCCGCTTTTCTCTCCGCTGTGGACGAAGTGGCCGTCACAACATTCTCCTGCTGTGGCGCATCCTCTCCGCTGAGTACCAGCACCGCTGTAGAAGGCTGTTTCTTATAGTTAGGAGAAATGTTCAGAACCATACCTCTGGCAGCTGGATGTAAAGCCTCCACACTCTTTCCTCTCGGTTCTACTCTTTCGTCTACGGAAGCTCCGATTTCCTCCCGAACCTCCATATACAGCTGAGCCAGCTTCAGAAGGGAATCCATCATGTATTCCACTAAATTATCGTTGTCTGCAGTCTCGGCAGAGACAATGGCGGATTTTACCGCTTTCTCCGTCTCCGGATCATCGGCTCCCAGTTCTTTCATCACCTTAAATGCCTGGTCGATCTTTACCTCAACCTTTTTCACATCCTCCGGCAGTTCTGTGATCACCGCATCTCCTCCCAGGGAAATGCTCGCGTTCAGGATCAGGCCGGATTCGGTTTTCACCGTGATCGTAAGGGCCTTATTTTCTTCCGTCGGATCAATCCATAAGATACCGCTCTCGTCTATGATGGTCCCTGCCGCCAGAGAGCCGTCACACCCCTTTACGGACCAGGTGATCTCACCCATGTCACCCAGATAATCCCGCACCTCAAAGTTCCGGCTCTCTCCCGGTCTCATCGCTGCTGCAGACGGGTAGATGGAGGCAGCCAGCTGCACTTTCGCCATGGAAGCGGCCCCGTTGGTTCCCTTCATCTGGAATGTCAGCACTGCGCTGCCGTCCTCCAGGATCTCACAGGAGACATTGTCATCCAACTCTGCCTCCGCACTCACAGGCCTGTGAAGAGTCACCCGGATGGTTCCCTTGTTCTTCATGGTCGGGTCAGAGACCGCCACGGTCAAAAGTCCGCTTTCCTCTTCTTTCATCATGACAGAAGCCTTCTTGTTACAGGTCACATCCGCTGCCGTGGTTTCCTCGTCCTCCCAGAAGTTGATCCCCGTGATGCCAAGCTCTTCGTGGTGAACCGCCTGGGCCTTGGCCGTATTCATGAGAACCGCCACCCTCTCGTCTGCCGTCTTTCCGGGAAGCAGTACATAGCCGTAGGATGCGTCCTGAGGATTCACTCCGTGGTCAAGCCACATTTCCATATAGTTCTGTGTGCTCTCCCCCTCAAAGGTTCCCACATCGCTCCAGTTTCCGGTAGTCCGGGCTTTGCGGACGTTCAGGTTCGTGTTCTCATATGGGAAATAATAGCCGGTTCCGGCCGTCTCATTCCCCTCTAAGTGGGCCCATGTCACATTCTCTGCCAAAGTGCCCGTCACATCTGCGGTTCCTGCGACATAATCTTTCACATCTGCCGCCTTGGCCGAAAGTGCCATGGCGGTTCCGTCTATGGTCAGCTGATTGGAGCCGTCCTCATCAAGCTTCCGGTTCTCCACCGTGGTCTCCACCGCAATGTCCATGCCCGCGTTGGTGATGCCTGCCCCCAGGCAGACGATCTCATCGTCAAACATAAACCAGGATTTCCTGCCCCTTAAGTCGGGCGCGTAGGCCACTTCATTGTCAGCGCTCTTGCCTTTGCCGGCGATCACGCCGCTGAATGCCATTCCGCTGATGCCGTAATCCCCGATGGCGCTTCCGCCTACCCAGCTCTCGCCGGAGCGGAAATCACCGCCCTGGAGGAAACCGGAGCTGTCCGGCTCGCCGTTGCCGATGTTCATGGGAACCACCGTGGTTCCGGGCAGCCTCAAGGGATTCACCGTGTTCCAGTAATTGTCCGTGTACTGGTCATCGTCGTCGTAGATATAGGTCATGCCGTTTCCCTGATGCCAGCCGAACCGGTTCTCATGGTTCATGATCTCCGTGTTCTGGATTCGCTCCGAGTACATGGCCAGAGCAAACAGATAGGAGTCCCGTCTGTGAACCGCCCGGTCCATAAGCGGGAAGGAGCGATGCATGGATGGCACGAAGCTCTCGATGGAACCGTCCTCAAGGATCGCCTGGGCTTTCCGCTTGATCGGCATATTTTCCACGCCCACAAGACTGTCGATAAAGCCCGGATCGCACTCCATCCAGTATTTCATAGCCGACAGCACGGTCTCCTTCGCCTCCTCGCTGAGGGAGTCCGCTAACTGCAGGGTGATGGCCATGGCCTCACGGCCTGCCGCCCGGTTGCTGGAGCCCGGTCTGGACACGGAGCGTCCCTTTAAGCTGTCCAGCACCATGCCCCGGTAGATGGAATTTCCGAAACCTTCCACTATGTAGTACTCCAGGTTCTGACGCACTTCATCCGGATACTGCCACGGCGTTCCTCCGATAAGAGAAGGAATCTTCACGCCGCCCTTCATAAACTCGATTCCGTAAGCCCCCAGATAGGGCACATGACTGTGGTCCAGATAGGAGCCGTCCGCATAGAATCCGCTGGTGTAGCCGGTTTGAGGCAGGGCGGTGCTGTCCTCTACCTGCTGGATCACGAACGTCTGGGAGGATGCCAGCATCCCCAGATAGACCAGCTCGTTGTCCTCTCTCAATGCTCCCAGTCCCACGGCCGTGGTGGAGCAGTCGATGATGTTGGCGCCTTGGGCAGTCCGGTATCCCTGAGCATGGGTACTTGCCGTGCCCAGAGCTCCCTCGTGGTAGGGATCCGGCTGGAAGAAATACAGGGCTTCCGTGTAGGTCATGATCTGCTCCGGAGTCAGGTCCTCATAGAGCAGAATCAGGATAGGGATCAGATCCTTGGGCATTCCGATCTCCCAGGTCCACCAGTTGTCCGTCTGGCTCTTCGGCGTATAGCACACGGTGCACAGATAATCCATGGCATGGATCATATCCGAGAGCATCTCCTGGTTGCCATAGTACTGGCTTCCCTCCGTGCTGTAGGCCTTGGCCATGGAAAGGACCTTTTTGAATGCGGGCCGGAATTCCACCGCATCGTCCTGATAGACGATATCTTTATTTCCCGCTGCCCCCTTATCGCCGGGCCACGGCACATCCGGACAGGAATCCTGTCCCTTGTATCCATAGGCATCCCAGGCACTCTTTGCCTCCTGGTCGATGGCCTGCAGAATCTCTGCCCCGTCTTCCGCAGAAGCGACGTCGGTCCCGATCAGAGACTCTTTCCAGGTCTGGCGGATCTTCGCGTAATCTTCAGCCGCAGCCTCAGGGAGGTTGGCGGGATCCTCGTAAAGGATCACTGTGGGATACACTTTCTCCTGTCCGGCAGCATCCTTCGCGACGATCACCAGATCGCCTTTCTCCTTGGCAGTCAGAGTCACATCTCCGTTGGACAGCGTCTTCACGTTGATCAGATGGTCGGCCAGCGTGTTCCCTGCCCTTCTGGTTCCGTCTGTCTCTCCGTCTTTCAGCTCTCGTTTTTTCTGGCTGCTTCCCACATTCCGAATGTATGTACCGTCCGGTTTCTGGAACCTGGCAGTCCAGGTCACATCCCCCGACAGTTCATCTGGTTTTTTCAGATTAACCACGTCGCCCCGCACCAGGGTAATGGTATCTCCGGTTATGTATTCCGGTTTCGTCAGGGCTACTTCTATGATCACCGGCCCGGACATCTTAGCCGCATCCAGGGTCAAAAACAGTTTTCCGTTTTCCACTTCTGACTGAATGACTGCCGCCGGATCACTGACAGCCCCTACGGACTCTGCCAAAAGATCCGCAGACACCTCGATCACAGAAGAAGCATCTGTCGTAAGCTTTGACACGATCACCTCAGCTTTGTCTCCTGCCTCAGACTTCCTGATAAACAGGGAGACCGGCTGGTTTAAACCCAGTTCAGCCACGGTGCCTGACAGTTCCGCCGCACCTGCAGTCCACTTATTCACCGCCATCAGACCCTCTGCCTGACTCTCGGCAGCCTGCAGATCTGTGGTATTTTGCAGGACTTTGTTCTGGGACTCCACTATTGCCTTGTTTGGAAGAGTATTCTGATCTCCTCCTCCCCCTAAAGTATACTGATACAGCCCATTGATCGGTTCCGTCCACAATTCGAATCTGGCTACGGTTCCGTAGGGAAACGATAGTATACGTTGGAATTCTTAATAGTATTGTTAAAGAGATACCGCCATTCCAAAGGCTTGGAAGTACCATTGACAGGAAGACGGCTTGCGCTCAGCCAGTTACGCTCTGTATGGGTACCTTTTGTTGCCGTATCCACAATAGCTTTCCAGGTATATTTCGGATTAGTATCAACCGCGGCGGTCGATATATTCCGATACCCGTTATTGGGATTCGTAAGGCTTGCATAAAGATTCTTATCCACCGCCACATTATCCACAATATTGATAATCTTATCCGAACTGGCCCCGGAATTCTCGATCCCTGCCCCCAGGCACACGACTTCATTATCGAAAAGGAACCATGACTTCACTCCGGTGACTTCTCCGGACATACGGATTCCCACGGCTCCGCCGTTTCCGTCTTCACTGGCAAAGACTCCGTCCACCGTCATATCGGCTGGTCTCACCTGGTCATTGCTGTCCAGAAACATGGTAGCTCCCGGACTCATCCCGTCTGTCGTATTCCAGTCCTTCGTATGGTCACTGTTGCAGGACAGCAGCACCGTCCCCGAAGCCAGATCGACTTCTGCCCGATAGCCGGCGGTCTCGACTGTGGCTGCTGTTTTGGCCCCGCCTCTGTCCCTTGCCGGAGCTGCCTGTGCAATCACCGGATTTCCCAGAATCATCACCGCAGCCAGGGCTGCACTGATCCTTCTGCACATTTCCTTATGAAGATACATAGTCTTTCCTCTTCCTTTCCCGTCTATTTATCACCTGCTGCAGACCGGGCAATTCCAAACCTCAGAATCCGATCACTGCAACTCCTTACCACTGCAGAACCGTCATATACTCCGGTTCCCCGGCCAGATCGCACACCATGGTCCGCCCCAGGCCGCAGATTCCGCAGATTCCGTTATAATCCGCCTGGTTTCCCACCTCCTGGTGCAAAAATACCAGGCCGATTTTCCTGCTTCCCGTCTCGATCACGTACCCTTCCGCCTCTCCGGGCATCAGCCGGTACCCGTTGACCCCGTTGCACACCGTCTCCTTCGAGATCTTCACATGCTCATTCCCCTGTCTTCTCACAAGAAATGTCGTCAGAGTCCGGACATCCTTCCCGTTTACAACCAGTTCTTCTGTCCGTCCCAGCTGGTTGTAATGTCTGGAGATCGGAGCAGTCCCCAGTTCCATGGAAGCTTTCTCTCCCTCCGCAAACCCTCTCATCTCAAAACCGCAGGTTTCACCTGTTCCTGCCGCCCCATCCATTGTCTCAGACAGCCGGATCGTCTCCCCGAAGTGGAAGCTCTGCATGATCTCCTTTGGCTCATTTCCGAAAAAGGTATCGCTGACAGCCAGGATATCCCAGCCCACCGCCACGATGCGCCGCCTTATGAAGATTCCCCGGTCCTCATATCCTCCGTGAGTTCCTTCCACGAACAGATATTCCCCCTTCCGGCACACCTGATTGGGGAAACACTGAGGCAGAGCCTCATAGGTCCAGGTGTCCTTGCTGTCTGCATACTCCAGCCCCCGGATCATGGGCACATTGTGAGCCCGGGCCGCCTTCAGTTCATAGCGGACAGGAACATCGGTATAAGTGTACCGTCCGCTGTCCGTCAGCACCTCTTCCCCGTTCATCCAAAAGCCCAGATGAAGTTTATCCTGGTGCCCATGGCCGCCTCCCAGAGGCCCGTTGATGAAATACAGCCAATCGGCATTTCTCTCCCAGCTGCTGCGCAGAATCACCTGGCCGGAATCGGGAAATTCCACAAGACCCGCCTCCAGTTTCATGGCCTTTAACTCCTGATATTCCCGGAATCCCTCTGTCCCGAAGAGCCAGATGCTCTCATAATCCAGATTTTCAAAGCCTCCTGCCCTGATCTGTCCGTTTTTCAGGATCAGCGCCCCCTGGCTCAGCAGGTCTCTCACATCCGTATCATCCGAGTCTCCGATCATAGGCTGGCATTTTGCCGGAGTCATCAGGTTCATGGTAGCCATGGCCATGTTCTCAATCACCCGGATCTCTTCCCTGGAAAACGGCTCGTCTCCCCAGATCCCGGCCACCCGCAGCACCTCCAGGTAAGCCATCAGGACCTCGTTGTGGTACATGGGAGAAGCTTCCCAGTGCATCCCGTCGTCCATGACCTGGACATGAAGGCCATGTCTCAGATACCGGCAGGACCGCTCCACATAGTCCTCACGGTCCAGAAGGAATCCCAGCACATACAGCCCGGCAAACTCCATGACACCCCAGTTGCTCTTCCTGGAAAATCCGGTCTTGGGATTGTCAAAGAGCCTCTTTGCGTGAACCTCCAGCCCCTCCCAAAAGGCGGATATGACCTCTTCTGTCATGGCCGGACTGTCGGCGCACAGGGCCATGGCTCTCACCCAGTAATCCGCCCTGAGCCCTGCCTCCAGAGTCCTCCAGACCAGGCTCTCATTTTCCTCTGTCAAGGGCACATTGCTGACCCAGTCTTTCAGCTGGAAAGCCAGCTCCCCGGCATATTTTTCCTCGCCTGTCAGGCCATAAGCCTGCCCCAGACAGATCCAGTATCGATGCCGGTTCATCTGGTAGGCAAACTCCGGGTCCTCATTTAGCACATACTTCCAGTGGATCTTCTCCGGAAAATGCACCGGCTCCTGTGTCTGTTCCATATCCCAGGGCAGCTGAAACAAAAAAGTGTGTTCCAGCACTTCATCGGCTGTCTTCATAGTCCGCTTACAGTCCTCCGGCCAGTATTTCCTGCTCAGATCTGCACGTTTTTCTCTCTCTGCGGCGCTTACCCCCATCTTCTCCCGAAACCGATCCCACAATCTTCTCTGTCTCTCGTCCGGCATATTCACTCTCCCTTTCGCTCCTTCTCCCACAAAAACGGATCTCCTAACAGATCCAGATACTCTTTTAACATCTTCCGAAACTCAACTACCCGGGGATCTTTGCAATCTCTTTCGATCGCTTTTGGCTGAAGCTGCCACGGATCGTTCCTGTCATCGTACAGATATTCCTCCTGCTTCTCATCCGGCATATAACCGTTGGTGATCACATAGGTGAAGTCCGGCGTCTTGATTCCTCTCCACCCGCAGGCCTTGTGAGTCAGACCCAGCTTCCCATAAGCGGAAACACTCTCCGCACTCCCCGGATAGGAGCAGAGAAACATGTGATCCGGAGCCTGTTCCTCCTGCCCCAGCACGGAGGCGGCATGGCTGATCCCCTGGCAGGTGTCGGGCACAGGCAGTCCCAGATATTCCAGCAGAGTCGGCATATGGTCCGGACTGGCAAACATCACTTTGCTCCGGCCGGGCATGATCCTGTTTTTCTGCCTCATCACCAGGGGAATATGGACAGACTCCTCATACCACACGTTCTTGCTCATCAGCCCGTGGGACCCCAGCATCTCCCCGTGATCCGCAGACAGCACCACCAGAGTATTCTCCTCCATCTGATGTTCCCGCAGATATGTCAGGATCCGTCCGAACTGTTCATCGATGCCGTAAATGGCAGCAAAATACTGTCTTGCGATAACCTCCATCTCCGGCGTCCGCTTCCAGTCCGGCACATTGGGCCTCCACTGAATCTGAAGATCGCGGAATTTCTCATAATACCGCTCCGGCACCAGTTCATAGGGAAGATGGGGCGGATTATAAGACAAAAACAGGGCAAAAGGCTTATATGCCTCTCTGTGCTCATCCAGATATTCCAGGGTTTTGTCCGTCTCATACTCCGCCGACCATTTCCCCGGACGGATCTGCTCAGGCGAATCCGCCCAGTAGTGGGGATCCAGGTGGTCGTCGCAGGCCCCGTAAGACAGCCAGTAGTCAAACCCCTGCCTGCGCTCCCCCGGCGGCGTGTAGGCATCCCAGTGTCGGGCTCCGGACTTCGGGTGGTCCGTAAAATTCTGTTCCGACGCATCCAGATGCCATTTCCCGATGTAGGCCGTCTCATACCCTCCGTCTTTTAGCACGTTGCCGATACAGGTCTCCTGAGGCTTTAGCATCAGCTTCTCCTCCAGCCCGATCTTGCAGTTGGTCCACAGTCCGATCGAAAACGGGTATTTTCCGGTCATCAGGCTGCCGCGGTGGGGCGTACAGAGGGGGAAGGTGCTGTAGGCGTGATCAAAACAAAGGCTCTCCCGGGCAAACGCATCCATGTTGGGAGTGACCACCTGATCCTGGCCCACGCAGCCCATGGCATGATACCGCCACTGGTCCGCAAAAACATAGATCAAATTCGTCTTCATGGCAATTGTTCTCCTTACCAGTACATGTTCCAGTCTGACAGGATTCTGGTCAGGGCTTCCATGTAGAAGTAGTCGCCCCAGGTGTTGCACTCGTCCACGCCCCGGTTGGTGCAGGTGTTTTCTTTGGAGTCTCTGGCATAGGTGCCGTGGAGCAGGATACCGTTAGACTGTTTTAAATCCCGGTTGCCGCAGCGTGTGATCAGGGCCGCCATGATCCTGTCTGCCGCGTCACGGTA
The DNA here is from genome assembly GCA_910586845.1 of uncultured Hungatella sp. Classification (GTDB taxonomy): domain Bacteria; phylum Bacillota; class Clostridia; order Lachnospirales; family Lachnospiraceae; genus UBA3402. The sequence continues at coordinate 11,373 of CAJUJV010000050.1, read as the reverse complement.
TTTTTTTCCTTGTTCGTCATCCAGATACTTTACCATCTCCAGGATTCCGCACACGGCCACCGCTGCCGCAGAAGAATCTCTCGGCTCCGTGCTTCCGGTGTCGAAATCGAAATCCCAGTAAGGGATCAGATCTTCGGGGAGATGTTCGATAAAGAAATCGGTGACTCTGTAGAACAGATCGATATAAGATTCGTCTTTCAGATAATGATAGCTGAGGGCGATCCCGTAGATCCCCCAGGCCTGCCCCCGGGCCCAGGCCGAATTGTTCCGGTTGCCCTGATGGGTCACGCCGTAAGCCGGCTCCCCCGTCTCCATATCGATAAAATATGTATGATAGGTAGAATCGTCCTCTCTCAGGACACACTTCATGGCAGTCCGGATATGATTCTCGGCCATCTGTGCATAGCGCTTCTGGCCGGTCACCTCACTGGCCCAGTAGAGAATGGGCAGATTCAGCAGGCAGTCGATGATCAGCCGGTACTCCGAAGGTTCCCCCACATTTCCCCATGCCTGAAGGAACTTTCCGTTTTCCCGATATCTTTCCGCCAGATGATCCGCCGCCTTGAGCGCCGCTTCCTTCCCCTTTTCGCTGCCGGTCAGCTTATAAGCCGCCACACAGGAGAGGCTGAACAGAAATCCCATATCATGATGGTTCACATCGATTTTATTCCGGATCCGTTCCAGAAAACTGTCCACCTGCACCAGAGCCGCCTCCCGGAAAACCTCATCCTTTGTATACTCATAGGCCAGCCAGACAGCCCCTGTCCAGAACCCTGTGGTCCACTCCACATTGTCCGTGGCCTCGTAAAACCCGTCAAAACTGTTGGATGACGGGAAATGATCCGTAAACACCGGCAGGTCTGCCCGGACAATCCTGACAGCCTCATCCATGGCCTCCCGGGCCATCCTCTCGTCCACCGCCGGATACCTCATCACTGATTCAAATGTCTGCCCCAAAACGCGTCACTCCTTCCGTATTTGATATTTTGTGCGGGGAGTGAGGCTGAGAGAATATTCTGACCATATATTCAGCTGAGTTTACAGTCCGCAATCTGCCTGCATTCTTCTGTTCAACTACAGAACCTCGCTCCTCCATAAATGTCTCTGCCCCCAAGCTGTCACTTATTTTCTAATACCTGTATAGCAAAAATCATTACAAAATCCCTCTCCACAACTACCGCCTCCCGCACACTCTCACGACTTCCCCTTTTCAGGCCTAATTGAGGTGGCAGGGAAAACCTTGGCGGAAGATTCGGGTGTCAAAAGCCCTGTCGATGATGTCGCCAGGCAGATTCTGCAAAAGAAGCTCGGGCGAACGACATTGCACCATGGAGATGAGACTCAAAAATCGTGGAAGCCTCTGCTGAACACGATTTTCGTTTTAAGAGGCTCATCGGAATGCCCGGTGCACCGGAGTGAGCACGAATTCATTTGCAGAATCTGCCGTCACCCCCGCACAGGGCTTTTGACACCCGAATCTTCCTCTCAGCCTCACCCTCACCCTCAACACCCTGAAAAAAGTCTACCCCTTAATACCGCTTGCCGCCACTCCTTCCACAAAGAACCTCTGGCAGCTTAAGAACACGATGACGATGGGAATCAGCGAGCACACCGACGCTGCCATGATCCACGCATAGTCTGCTCCGTACTGGGAGATGAACATGCGGATACCCAGCTGTACGGTCTTTAATTCTTTCGTCTTTAAATAGATCAGGGGACCCATAAAGTCGTTCCACACGTTGGTAAAGGTAAAGATGGTCAGGGTGGCCATGGCCGGTTTTCCCAGGGGGAACACGATCTTTCGGAAGATTCCGAACTCGTTGAGTCCGTCGATCCTGGCCGCTTCGCACAGCTCATCGGGGATACTGATGTAGAACTGGCGGATCAGGAACACGCCGAAGGCTGAAAACGCCTGCATGAGGATCAGTCCCAGGTGAGTGTCGTTGAGACCCATCTTGGACACCAGGATAAACTGGGGAACCATGTACACCTGCCAGGGAACCGCTATGGTGGTTACATACATGAGGAAGATCAGGTCTCTTCCCACAAATTTACATTTGGTAAATCCGTAAGCCGCGAAACAGCTGGTGCACAGCTGAACGATGGTGGTGATGATGGTCAGCTTGGCCGTGTTCTTGAAGAAAATCACCAGGGGAAGCTTTTTCCAGATCACGCTGTAGTTCTCCGGGTGCATGGTCTCCGGCCACCATCTCATGGGGATCGAAAATACGTCCTTGTTCAGCTTCAGGGAAGAGATCACCATCCAGTAAAAAGGAACCAGCATGGTCACTGCCAGACAGGCCAGAAGAACGTACAGGATTATCTTAGTTACTTTTCTCTTTGTATTCATAACGTCTCTCCTCCTATAAGTCTTTGGACCACTTTTTCTCGCCGCTGAACTGGATCAAAGTGATGGCTAAAACGATGGCAAACAGTACGATGGCGCCTGCGCTGGCAGGGCCGAATTCCCAGCTGGTAAATGCCTTTTCATAGATGTAGTTGACCAGAGTCTTGGTGGCGTTGCCGGGGCCTCCGCCTGTCATGACGTACACCAGGTCAAAGACCTTGAAACACTGGATGGTCAGCATGATCAGCACGAAAAATGTAGTCGGCGTCAGCATGGGAACAGTGATGTACCACAGCTTCTGCCACCCGTTGGCTCCGTCGATGCTGGCCGCCTCGTACAGAGAGTTGGAGATGCCCTGCAGAGCTGCCAGGTACACGATCATATAGTAGCCCATGTATTTCCAGACGCTTACGATGGACACAGCCACCATGGCCCAGTCTTTGTCCACCACCCATCTGGGGGGATTCTTCAGACCGATAAATTTTAAGATCTCATTGACAGGCCCGAAATCCGGCTGAAACAGCATGTTCCACACGGCGCCCACGGCCACGATGGAGGCGATATAAGGGAAATAAAACGCCGTCCGGAAGATGGCCACGCCTTTGATCTTATTATTTAAGAGTACCGCCAGCAAAAGGGCCAGCACCAGTGTCGGCACAACGGTCATCAACGCATAGCTGACGGTATGGACCAGGGTTCCCCGGAAGATTCTGTCCCCGAAGATGTCAACAAAGTTTGCGAGTCCCACAAACTCCATGGGCCTCTGGGAGCCGTCCCAGCTCATAACACTCAGTACAAACGAGAAAATAACCGGTATGAAGACAAATATGGTATAGCCGATCAGGTTGGGAATGATAAACGCATACCCTGTCAGATTGTTCCGGATCTTTCTTCTCTGTTTGGAAGTAAGAAAAGTCGTCTTTTCTCCGCTCATATACAACCTCCTTATTCTAAGATACTCTCGGAATCTCTTTCTGTCTGAAGGGATTCCGAGAGTATTCTCTGTTAACGGGTATTTGACTTAATTCCAGCCTTTGATTTCTGCAACTCGCTCAGTCAGTTCCGCAAGTCCCTCGTCCACGCTGTAGGAGTGGATCATAATCATCTCGTGTACCTCGTTGAGCACGGTGCGGATCTCCTCGATCTGAGGATCCAGCGGCCGGTCAAAGGAGTAGTGTACGTATTTCAGTGCTTCCACATTGCTTTCGCCCTCCGGGAACAGCTCTGCGGATGCGATGGTCTGGATAGCTGCGTCAGAAGGAATACCGGTAAATACGCCCTGCTCAGCCAGGATCTCTGCGGCTTCCTCAGAGGATGCAAATTTTACGAAATCCCATGACAGATCAGGCTGATCGGTGAAAGCGCTGATGGCGATGGGGGTAAGAGCGCCTACGGTGTAGCCTGCTTCTGTATCCTTCGGATGAGGAATGGTGGCAACGCCCCAGTTAAAGTTGGTCTCGCCCTCTGCCTGTGACTGCATCATGGTAGCGATAAACCAGGTACCCATGGGCATCATGGCACACTGCTGATTCTTAAATACAGAAGAATAATGGATATTTGCCGTCTTCAGAGTGGAGTAGTCCTGGATATATCCGCCGTCCTGAAGAGCCAGAGCCTCCTCATACCATGACTTCATGAAGCCGTAATCTTTTTCCACAACCGTATGCTTTCCATCCTGTACTGCCCAGTTGGTTACCAGAGCCTGCCATGTATGGTTGTGAGTACCGTATACCTTGCTGCTGCCCTCGCCGCTTGTCAGCTTGGCTGCCAGCTCGTAGTACTCTTCCCAGGTCATGTCGTTGGAAGGATACTCCACCTTCGCCGCGTCAAACAGGTCCTTATTATAATAGAGAACATACCAGTCGTTTCTGTAGGGAAGCGCATATGCTTTTCCGTTGTACATCAGCTGCTCTGCCGCGCCTTTGTAGATGGACATGTCGAAGTTGTCTCTGGCGATAAAATCATCGATGGGCATCAGCTGCTCTTTGTCTGCCATCTGAAGCATGGAGCCCATATCCTTCACCCAGATCACATCCGGATCCGGCTGTGCCGCGGAAAGGCTGATTCCCAGAGAGTTGTTGTACTCGTCTGCGGACGTGTCGATGATCTTGATCTCCACATTGGGATTCTTCTCCTCATAGGCATCGATGATGGCCTGGAACTGTGGGCTGGACTCGTTATCCCAGGTAGTTACGGACAGAACCTGCTTCTCACCGGAAGCCGCGCCTCCTGATGTCTGGCCGGAACCGGAAGCCTGCCCGGAACCTGCTGCCGTGGTGGCGTTCTGGTCTCCGCCGCCCTGATTCTCAGCCGGTTTCGATCCTCCTCCGCAGGCTGTCAGACTGCTGCAAACCATTGCTCCTGCCATAATTGCTGCGATCCATTGTCTTTTTCTCATGATAACCTTTCCTCCTCTTTCGATCTCTCATTTGATGAATCCAGTTTAACAAAAATTCCCTGTTTTCTGAATCCACTATTTTCGGATTAAGATTCCTTTTTTTGAGATTCTCCCGCTTCATGGCGAAAAAAAACATATACTTTTTTCACATTCTGTTACTTTTTATATATATTGTATATTTTTATCTTGTAAGCGGCCCGTTTTTTGTGTATGATATGGTAAGAAAAAGGGGGGCGGCTTATGAAAAAAATACCAATTACTTTCCGCAAGCGGATGATCCTGTACAATCTTCTGATCATTAGCTGTGTTGCATTTACCATCAGTATCTATACCTATTCTTCTTATAAAAAGGATGTCATTGCCAATGAAACCGCCAGTTCCGTCAACCGGCTCCATTCTCTCTCCTTTCGGCTTGAGATTGCCTGTGACGAGATGATCAACATCGTTCAGAACTGTGCCGGACGGAAGTCCCTGTTCCTCACTTCCATCGTCTCCGGCAGCGACGCCCGCGTCAGCAAGCAGTCCGAGATCTATGCCGCCCAGGTCCTGCGGGATCTATGCGCCATCTCCGGCTACAACCAGTACATCTATAAGATCACGGTATATGAGAAAGATACCCTTTTTATCCAGGCAGGAACTTCCTCCGGCAATTTCAACGATGCCGACTGCCTTATGAGTATGCCCTGGTTTGAAGAGCTGCTGAATAAAGATATGCAGGAATACACGCTGACTTTAAAGGACAACCCCTTTTCCATCAACACCATAGCCAACCCTCAGCTGCTTCCTCTCATCCGGCCCCTTCAGTACTCCAAAAAGGCTCTGCCCTCCGATGCCTGGGTCTGCCTCACGATCTCCCCGAAACTGTTCCGGGATGCCCTGGAACTGCTGCCGGAAGAAAAATCCGTCTGTGTCATGACCGATGACCAATCGGTTGTGAGCAGTATGAAAATGGAACCCTTTTCTATGGAAGAGATCGGGTCTCTGCTGGATTCTCTGACGGATCAGACCGGCAGCCTCCGGACCCGGATTTCCAGCCTGGACTGTGTAGTTACCTGGGAACGGCAGCCTGTCAGCGGACTGATCCTCTGCGAGGTCCTTCCTTTAGAGCGGATGCCTCTGAATCCCAGAGCCCTATATGCCACTGCCGGTCTGGTCTTTCTGTCCAGCATCGCCATCGGTTTTATTTTGTCCCTGTTGTTTACCCGGTACCTGACCCGTCCCATCACCCGGCTGACAGACCATATGGAAGTGATCTCCTCCGGAGATTTCAGCCCCAACCCGGACATCGAGACTGACGACGAACTGGGCGTCATCGGACGGCAGATCAACCGGATGTCCTCCCATGTGTCTGAGCTGATGGAAAGCCGGATTCGGGATGAGCAGGAAAAAATGGGGCTGGAGATCAAGATACTCCAGGCGCAGATCAATCCTCATTTTCTCTACAATACCCTGGACTCCATCAAGTGGATCGCCACCATGCAGCACAACTCGGGCATCGTGAAGGTGGTCTCCGCCCTGTCCTCCCTGCTGAAAAACATGGCCAAGGGATTTAACGAAAAGGTCACTATCCGCCAGGAACTGGATTTCCTTGACAGCTATATTACCATCGAAAAAGTCCGCTACATGGAGCTTTTTGACGTGGAGATCACCGTGGAAGATCCGGCCCTCTACGACGCCGGGATCATCAAGCTGACGCTTCAGCCCCTGGTGGAAAACAGCATTTTCTCCGGCATCGAACCCAGCGGGAAACCGGGGCTGATCCAGATCCATATTTCCTCCGAAGACCAGATCCTCTATATCCGGATCCGCGACAACGGCGTGGGCATGTCGGAGGAGAATATCGCCCGTCTCCTCACCGATACTTCCCGGGTGACCAAACACTATATGAGCGGAATCGGCCTTCCCAATGTAGACCGCCGGCTCAAGCTGGTATACGGGAAAGAGTACGGTCTCCGGATCGAGAGCCAGGTAGGGGTCTACACCTGTGTCACCGTATCTCTGCCTCTGGAGCATATATAGCCCCTCAAAAATATGAACAGGAGTTTTTTATGTACCGAGTGATTTTAATTGATGATGAACCTTTAATCCTCGCCGGCATCTCTTCCCTGATCTGCTGGGAGGATCACGACTGCTCCATCGTGGGCAAAGCTACAAACGGCCACCATCGACCTGATCCTGGAGACAAGGCCGGATATCGTCATAACCGATATCCGCATGCCGGTCATGAACGGTCTGGAGGTCATCGAATCCTGTAAGAAAAAGAACCGTGAATTCGCCTTTATCTGTCTTACGAACCTGGAAGACTTCCAGCTGGCCAAGCAGGCCCTGCATCTGGGCGCCACCGACTATCTGGTCAAGCTGGATCTGCAGCCCCAGGCTCTGATCCAGGCTCTGAACCGGGCCAAAGAATACTGTTCCCGCATGGAGAGCCATCACAATAAGGAGCTGTACAACCTTCTGCTGCAGGACAACAAAAAACAGCTGGAACACAATTATTTTTCCCAACTGATCCTCAATCCCGGAGAAGCCGACTTTCCCGTCAATCCGGAGATCGCCGCCGGCTATCCCGCCCCATATCTGATCCTGTTTCAGATGAAACCGGAACAGATCCTCTTCGGACGGACGGAAAGCTATGATTTCCCCTTTATTTCCAGCCAGCTCCAGGATGTGGTCTCCGGGATCGCCTCCCGCTATTTCAGCAGCTGCACCATACTGGTACCCCAGAAAGACACCAGGCTCCTTATCGTCTCCCCAAAGGCGGAAAGCGATAATGTCAAATCTCTCACAGACTTCTGCACCAAGGTCAGCGCTGCCCTGGGAACCTATTTTGCCCTGACCGCCCTGTTCGGAGTCAGCCAGAAAAAGGAAGATCTCTCCCTGCTTCCCCGGGCCTTTGCCGAAGCCCGGTCCGCCCTGGACCACTGCTACTATGATTCGGCTTCCCGGATCGTCTTTTACCAGGATCAGGAGCCCAGGCAGCCGCCTGCTGCGGAGCGGGAATTCAACATCAATTTCCTGAAAAAGCCCATGTCCGCCGCCGTGACGGACAACAAAAGCCAGGACCTGAGAGAGATCTTTTCCCAGCTCTCCCAGCTCTTTACACAGTACAAGCCCAACAGGACCCAGGCAGCCAGCGCCTGCATCAATATCTATACCTACCTTCACGATCTTCTGCAGAACGAAAGCTCCGGGAGCAATGTGTTTCCCTACACCCTGGACATCGCGGAGCAGGTGTCCCAGCTCGGCAGTCTGGATGACATCCTGGCCTGGCTTGACAGTTTCTGCGAAAAGGTCTGCGTCCTTTTGTCCGACAGAAAGGAAAACCGGTCGGACCGCCTGGTCTTCCTGACCAAACGCTTTATCCAGGAACATTACAGGGAAAAACTGACCCTGTCCGATATCGCCGACCATCTGAAGATCAGTTCCGGCCATCTGAGCTCTACCTTCAGCCGTTATATGAATCAGACCGTTTCCGACTACATCGCCGAGGTAAAGATCACCCATGCCAAAGAGCTGATCGACTCGGGCCAGTATCTGATCTATGAGATCGCGGACCAGCTGGGCTTTGAGAATGCCTATTATTTCAGCAAGGTCTTTAAAAAGGTGACGGGCATGTCCCCAAAAAATTATGAAGGATTACATAAGTCGGATCGTTCCTGATGGACAACGGGTTCTGTCCTGCCCCGCTCTGTTTTGATATTTTGAGAATTATCCATTTTCAAATAAGGAAAAGTGTGATAGAATAATCTTTAATATATTATTCTGTTCTATAGTAGAAAGGAGAAATTTTTATGGATTATCAGAATATGAATCAGTATTACGGCGGAAGCTTCGACACGGTCAGGGAGTATGAATCTCTGGACAGGTACACGGCCAAGACCTTCGGCTGGATGTTCCTGGGGCTGACAGTCACCTTCCTCATCGCCGTTATGGGTTATGTCACCGGACTTCTCTGGTATGTGTTCGCCATCCCCCAGATGGTGATCATCCTGGGTATCGCAGAGCTGGCAGTGGTGCTGTTTCTGTCGGCCCGCATCACCAGTATCTCCGTAGGTACCGCCAGAGCCCTGTTCATGGTATACGCGGTGCTGAACGGAGTGGTATTCTCCGCGTACTTCCTGATGTATGATCTGTTCAGCCTTGTGCTGGCCTTCGGGGCCACCTCCCTGTTCTTCGGAACCATGGCGGCCATCGGATATTTCGCCAAAGTAGACCTGAGCAATCTGAGAAACTTCCTGGTAGGAGGCCTGGTATTCCTGATGGTATTCTGGATCGCCTCCATATTTATCAACTTACAGAGATTTGAGCTGGTTGCCTGCAGTGTGGGGATCTTCATCTTCCTTCTGTTTACCGCCTATGACACCCAGAAGATCCGGGCATATCATCAGGCCTACTGCCACGACGGACAGATGGCCGGCAAGGCATCCATCTTCGCCGCTCTCCAGCTGTATCTGGATTTCATCAACCTGTTCATCTATCTGCTCCGGGCCATAGGCAGAAGAAAATAATCCTGACAGCAGTCAGCCTCGTCAAAGGCGGGCTGCTGTTTTTTGCATCACAGGGAAACGCAGCCCGTGATCAAAAGCGCTCCGCGGGTATACGCACTCCGCCCAAAAGGAAACCCAAATATTAACTTCTTTTATATAATTTGCGGCATTAATTATTGTATTATTTCAGCCGATTAGATATAATAATAGAAAAAAAGGAAATTTGCCGCTGTCCGGGGGAAGGACGTCAATAGGGCAGAATTTTTGATGTGTACTCCGGGGATTCTTATGGCCCGGAACACAGGGAAAAGAGAAAACGGCAGTCAAAAACTAACCAAAGGAGGTAATTATTAACATGCCGGAGAAAAGTTGGTGTATGAGGCGGAGGTTCAGCGGATTCATGGCCTTTGTCATCATGTTTATCTACGTGTTTAATCATTCCTTTCTGTCCTCGTCCCGCGGGACCGGGATCTATGCCGCCGAGGCGGATGTGTCCACTCCGTCTGAGGCTGTCAGAGACAGGAGCGTGACCCTGAAAAACCATCCCGCAGAGGATGTTCAGATCACGGTCATGTCTGATCAGACCTGCTATGAGGCAGGCGATTTCCTGTGTCTTGATCTGTACATACAAAACCACACCGGCCAGGAGATCACTGACGGCCGGCTTCGGTACCACGGCAGGGGGATACCGGAGGATACTGCATATTTCGAAGATATGAGCGAAACCGATCATCCGGAGGGATTCTGGGATGATGAGGCAGGCTGCCTGAAAGATCTGACGCTCTCTCCCGGAGAAACCAGGCATATACAGTTTTTCTTCAATATCGACGATAAGATCGAAGAAATGAAGAGCCAGAAGGTCGGTTTTGTCTTCACCTGGAGAAAAGACGGGACTCTCACCACATCGGAGCAGTCCTTCCGCTATGTGACCTCAGGCATGAACCTGGTTCTTCCGGAGATCATGGATCCCGACGGGACAGAAAGCGGCACGGTCCGCGCCGGAGAGACGGGACAGATGGTGCTGGATTTCGATCTGGGCAGAGTTCTGGATATCATTGACGAAAAACAGTCTGACAGCGATACCGGCAGCACTTCCGATGCTCAGAAGGCCACAGGTTCCAACGGGGTTCCTGCCACCGGATCCAACGCATGGATCAAGTGGGAGGACGATTCCACGGCTGCCGGTGAGAAGCCTGTATTAAAGTCTCTCTCCTGCCAGGTGGATACCTACGGGATCAGACTGAACCGTTTCCATGTCGCGTCCAGGGATAAGGACGAGAACTACGGTACTTCCACGGTATGTTCTTTCCAGGTTGACGAGGATGTGAAACCGGGGACTTACTACGGAACCGTCACCGCGTCTTACCGCCTGAAAAACCATGAGTACTCTTCTACCCAGGGATTTGCCATCCGGGTCGTCTCTGATCACGATGAGGCTGTGGCCGAAGTGATCCGTCTCATCGACGAGCTTCCGGAACCGGAGGAGATCGAAGCCGCTTTCGCGGCATTTGATGCGGCCGGGGACGAGGAAGGCTATGACGCCTACTATGCCGCGCTGTATGAGCAGGTGATGAATGTCTACCGGAAATACCAGGCTCTGACGGAAGAACAGAAGGAGATGGTCTATAACCGTGAGAAGCTGCTGGCCCTGGAGTGGCTGTGGGGAGCGGCGGCGTTGGAGTTGGGGGAGGTTGTTGATGTAACGAGTTGGGATCAACTTGTACAGGCAATTGAGAATGTTCAGCCTGGTCAGACGCGAACAGTTCGTCTCACAATGTGGATTACTAGTACCAGCGGTGGGGCTTCCTATAATTCAAATCATCCAACAGTTAATATTTGGGGAAATGTTACGCTTGACTTAAATGGAAAAACGATTAGTTACGCTGGTAATGAAACTATAAAAGATAATCTTTTTATTGTGAAAAAAGGGGCTACATTTACGATTACTAATAATAATGCAGAAGTAATGCTCCCTGATTGGTCTGATGATGGTACCGAGAATAATCAAGGTCTTTGGAATACAGCAAGTAATATCCGAGATAATAGATATCAAGGTAACGTAATCCAAAATGAAACAACTAATCTTTATTACTATTATAACATAACAAATGTTAACTATATAGAAAAAGCTTCAAATGGTA
>CAJUJV010000049.1:13061-29464 GCA_910586845.1 uncultured Hungatella sp. | reverse complement strand
GAACTGGATCTGGTCTTCACCATATACGGAAGCTATTTTAATTCCCTGGACTGGCTGGAGGCGGAGATCCTGGACGAGAGCAGGGTAAAGCTGGTGGTGTCCCGGGATCACCCTCTGCTGAAAAAAGAAAAAGTGACCAAGGCGGATCTCCAGTCGGAGCGGTTCATTGACTTCGAAGAGAGGAACAGGGAAGAGCGGGAGATCCTCTGGCTCCAGGAAGGGCTGGTCTTTCCCCACTACTGCCTGGTCACGGACCATACCAGCGGAGAGATCCTGGTGGAAAGCGGGTACGGGGTTGCCTTCTGGGTGGATCATCTGTGCGACCCTGTGAGGTACCCCAATCTGAGATTTATTGATATAGAGGACAACAGGGATACGGCCAAGACCTGCGTGGCCTACCGGCGGGAAGACTTAAGCCCTCAGAGCAGGCTGCTTTTGGAGCAGATCAGAGACTATGAACATGCCAGGGCAAACACACCGGGCATGTCCTGATCACCTGAAAAGCCTGTGGTCTATATCCCGGATCTATCAGAAAAAGTGATAACAGCCTCACATTTGCTCAGTGTGAAAATATGCCGGTCAGTGATACAATAGAGCTATCATAAAACAGGGCATAAGCCCGGAGAGGAGAGGTTTATGAAAAAGCTCATAAGCAGCTGTGTGGCCGTATCTCTGGCAGCAGGACTGGCAGCCTGCGGTCAGCCCCAGGCATCCCAGGATACCCCTCAGTCTCAGCAAGAGACCACGACAGAGGCCCAGACCACAGAAAAGCAGGAGACAGAGGCCAGCCAGAAAGAACAGGGGATCTACACCCCGGGCACTTACACCTCCACGGCCAAAGGATTCGGCGGCGACATCACCGTGTCCATGACTTTTGATTCCGAGAAGATTCTTGAGGTCAATGTAACCGGGGATCAGGAGACGGCGGGCATCGGCAGCAACGCGGTGGCAGACCTTCCGGATCTGATCATGGAGGCCCAGAACACGGAGGTGGAAGCCGTGTCCGGAGCTACCATATCCAGCAAGGCTATTTTGCTGGCAGCAGAGGACTGTATCCTTCAGGCAAAAGGGGAAGAGAAGACCACGGCAGCGGTGAAGATGAAGCCGGGAACCTACACCGCCTATTCCGAGAGCTTTCAGCCGGGAGACGGTCTCAATGTATCGGTTACGGTCAGTGAGACAGAGATTGTCAGTATCGAGGTGGACCAGGAAAATACTTCCGATACTCCTCCGGTTCTCCAGTCAGCCATCGACCGTCTGATCCCCAGGATGCTGGAATACCAGTCCGTTTCCATCGACGCCGTCACAGGAGCCACGGCCAGCAGCAATGCCATTAAAAACGCCACGGAACAGGCGGTGGCAGAGGCCCTGGCAGCAGGGGGAAGCGAGGAAGCCGCCATTGAGAATTTCTATGTATCCATGCCAAAGACAGAGAAAGAAGAGACTCTGGAGACCGATATCCTGGTTATCGGCATGGGCGGTTCCGGCACAGCGGCGGCACTGAGAGCGGCAGAGTCCGGAGCCAGGGTCCTGGCCATCGATAAGGCAGGCAAATACGGCGGGACCACCTGTCTCACCACGGAAGGTCTGTTTGTCAACCCTGAGCGTTTCCAGGAAGAACACAACAACGGACAGGATTATACGGATCCTGACGTGCTTTACAACGACTGGGTGGCCTACGGAGAGGGAGACAGTAAACCTGAGATCATCCACCGGATGGTCTATGAGTCAGGTCAGGTTCTTGACTGGCTCTGCTATGACCACGGATACAAGGTTTCCGAGCCCATGACCGGATTCACGCCCACAGACATCTACGTGACCAAATACCAGTGGCTTCCCAACGAGATCATGTACAACAAAGACGTGCTGGGAGAATATTTTGACAACCTCTGGTCTGATTTTGAGAAACTGGGCGGAACATATCTGCTGGAGACAGAAGGATATGCCCTGATCTATGACGAGGCTGCCAACAAGGTTACAGGAGCCAGGGCCAGAAACCTGGCAGACGGGACCGAATATGTAATTAATGCCAAAGCGGTCATCGACGCCACCGGCGGCTATGCCGGAAACAGTCAGATGGAACTGGAGCTGCTTCACAATGAGTATTATCCCTTAAACGGAGTGTGGAAACTGTTCGGCTCTCACCAGAACGACGGAAAGATGATGCAGGCCGCCATGGACATCGGAGCGGGACTCTACAACGAGAGCATCCCGCCGGAGGTACATAACTCGGGAACCGAGAAATGGATCACCACGGCATTTGAGAAGAATTACATCGAAGGCCAGGTAGGCGTTGAGACAGGACGTCCGGCTTTCTGGTCAGCAGGGGATCTTCCGGCCAACATGGGCTGGAGCGCGGATTCCCTGGCCGTGGGGGCAGACGGAAAGCGCTTTACCTCTGAGACAGAGGTCTCCTTCCTTGGCCCCTGGGCTTCCGGGACCAACTATTACAGTATCTACAGCTCCACACAGATCGACCGCCTGGCATCAGAAGGATTTGACACGGACAGAAACGGCCCGTCCTCCAATTTCCTGGGCTCAGGCAGCCAGATTCCCATGAACACTCCCGTTGAAAACGCCTACGAGGTGTTGGAAGCGGCGGAAAAAGAGGGTATGGTGGTCAAGGCAGACACCATTGAAGAACTGGCCGGGAAGCTGAACATGGACCCCGCCGTACTCAAAGAGACCGTGGACAATTATAACCATTACTGTGAGACAGGAGTGGACGAGGAGTTCGGAAAAGACAAGTCTCTCCTGGATCCCATCGGCGACGGGCCTTACTACGGAGTGATCATGGCTTCCTACTGCTACGGAACCACAGGAGGTCTGGATATCAACGAGCGTTTTGAGGTTCTTAAAGAAGACGGTGAGACTCCCATCGAAGGACTGTACGCGGTGGGAACCGAGAGCATCGGCGTGCTGTTTACAGAGAAGAAGGCTTATGTAACCTACGGCGGCGCCAACAACGGATGGGGCTGGACCTCCGGCTTCCTCTGCGGCGAAGAGGCGGCGGCGAAACTTGGATTTGAAGAGTAATATTTAACAAACAGGACATGCCCGGGCCTGACAGGCCTGGGCATGTCCTGTTTTGTATCATAGGAAAGCGTACTTATTTACAGGGGGGAATACCCCTTATTTTTTTTGATAATTATCCCTGGAGAGAAAATCTTTCAGGATCAGGTTGATGTACTGGGAAAAAGAGCGGTCGTCTTTTTCAGCAAGGTTCTTGATCATTTCTATAATATCTGCATCTAAAGTAACACTTACTTTGGTTTTTAATGGTTTCATAATCAATACTCCTTTTTATTACAATATAGCAGTTTGTAGCTTTTGATATTGACTTATCGCTTAAAGTAGGATAAAATACTACAAAGTAAGATAATAAGATTGCATGGGAGCCGGAATTGGATATGAGGGGGCGATAATCAATGGAGACCTCGTTGCTATCGCGGGAGATAGACGATTTTATTGTCAGCCAGGTTTGTAATCGGGGGCTGGATGAGAGAACAGCCAGAGCCTACCAGATCGATCTGGAACATCTGCATCGATGGCTGGCAGAACATGAAATAGATATCGGACAGGAAAAGGCAGCAGAAAAATATCTGGAATATCTGGTAAAGGACGGCAAACTTAAGATTTCTACGATCACGAGAAAGTACCGGGTTTTGGGATATTATCTGGAATATCTGTCGAAGCAGGGGATTTTGAACACTTATTACAGGATTCAGCGCCCTGTTTCAGAAAAGAGAGAAGAGGGACCGGATCATATCCTGTCTAAAGCAGAAACAGATGCTTTTTTTGCCGCCATAAGCAGAGAGTATGAAAATCTGGATAATGATTTTCGCAGGCGGATATGCCTTCGGGACGGTATTATGATGAAGCTTCTGTTTTACCATGAGATTGAAATCAGCGAATTGCTGCGGCTGAAGGTATGTGATTATGACAGAAGGACGGGTGATCTGGTGATACAGGGAAAACGGACAGGAGGCCGTTCGGTTCATGTCTTTTCCCGGAATCTCAGGGAACAGATCGATCAGTGGCTTGCAGAACATGAATATTTTGAGAGGGGAGGGCCATACGAGGATCGAATGTTTTTATCCAAGCTGGGAAGGCCTCTCTCCATGAAGATGGTTATAAATATTTTTGACAAATACCGTATGCTTGCAGGAATAGAAAAAGAATGTAAGCCCAGGGATCTGAAAAACAGTCTGGACAGATATGCAAGGGAATTGATGATGGAGCAGGGTTGACGGCCGGAAACAAAAGTTAAGACAAATCAGAGGAACTGACCGATGGATAGGAGATATGATGTAAAGATTATCGTAGCTTCACATAAAGAATATCAAATGCCCGCAGATGCCATGTACATTCCCGTACAGGTGGGAGCGGCAGGGAAAGAACATCTTCAATCTGATAAGCAGAATTATGTGAGAGACGATACCGGAGAAAATATTTCTGAACTGAATCCCTTTTTCTGCGAGCTGACAGGACTTTACTGGGCATGGAAAAATCTTGAGGCCGATTATATGGGACTGGTCCATTACAGAAGACATTTTTCCATGAAAAGGAAAATGGGATTCGAAAGTGTCCTGAAGTATGAGGAGCTTAAGCCGTATCTTGGAAGGATAAAACTGTTTATCCCTGAAAAAAGAAGATATTATATAGAAACGCTCTACAGTCATTATGCTCATACTCATTATTCCGTACAGCTGGATAAGACAAGGACGATCATAACCGAAAAGTATCCGCAGTACATGGACAGTTATGACAAAGTGCTGAAGCGTACTTACGGCCATATGTTTAACATGATGATTATGGAGAAAAGTCTGTTTAGTGATTATTGTTCATGGCTGTTTGATATCCTTTTTGAATTGAGGAGAAGGCTTGTGATGCCTGGGCTGTCTGATTTCCAGGGAAGATATTACGGAAGAATCTCAGAAATTATTTTTAACGTATGGCTGGAGCAAAACATAGTAAACGGGACGTTAAAAAGGCCTGATATCATGGAGATCCCATGTATCCATATGGAAAGAATAAACTGGAAGAAAAAAGGGACAGCTTTTTTAAAAGCCAAATTTGCAGGAGAACGATATGAGGGGAGTTTCTAAAGGACGGTATGAAACGAGAACCATGGATAATTGAGAGAAAATTAAAGAAAACCATTCCTGCAGATCCATGCTGCGACGATTATTACCGATTCGGATGGGAAAAATTCGGCCCTTTTCTCTATGGATATATACGATGGCTGCGTAGAAGTATTAAGGACAGTTCTGTGGATCAGGTGTTTTTTCTGGCCAGAGACGGCTTTATGATGAAACAGGCATTTCAGCTGATTGACGGGGACCAGATCCGCTGTGAATATATGTATGTTTCGAGAAAAAGTCTGAGACAGGCACTGCTCTGGCGATGCGGGACTTACGAAGAATCTCTGAGGTATCTTACGAGAGAGAGATTTGTGACACTTGGGAAGCTTCTGGAGTACTATGGATTTGATGAAAAAGAGAGGGAAGAGATTGGAGAGAAATATAAACAGAATCTTTTCCGGGACTATCGGTATGATTCTTTAAAAGAATGCAGTGAGATCAGAGAATTATACACAGAACTGAAAACTCTGATCGACTTCCATTCCAGACAACAGGATGATCTGCTTTTTAAGTATCTTCAGCAGCTGAATCTGTCAGGAAACTGTGCGGTTGTTGATATAGGCTGGCATGGAAGCATGCAGTATTATCTGGAAGAGTTTTTATCCGGCCATGGGGCGGATATCCGGATCCATGGTTTTTATGTGGGGATTTTACCCTCTGAAGATCTGAGAGGGGAGGCAGATGGATTTCTCTATGACAGAGATGATCAAAGGTTTCGAAAACAGGTTCTGTGCTTTTTTGGCGGATATGAAAAACTGTTCCAGAGTATGGAAGGATCCGTATATGGCTATAAATGCGAGGAGGACAGGGTGATTCCGGTTCTCAATTCTTATGAATATAAAGGACAGGAGAAAATGGTTTCCTGTATCGCACAATGGCAGAAAGGAGCCATGGATTTTATAAAAAAGGTACGACTTTCCGATCCGGAATGGTCTGACAGAGATCTGGCTATGCCTCTTGTTGAATTTGGAAAGAATCCGCCCATGAAAGGCGTAAAGTTATTCTCTTTCTTATATAACACCGATGGAACAAAGAGTTATTATGTGAGCCGGAAATCACTGGTTCAGTATCATCCGAAAGAGCTGATCCATGACCTGAGCAACAGCGTCTGGAAGACCGGATTTATGAAATCCGTGTTCCGGCTGCCGCTGCCGTACTATTATATATATTCTTTTATGAGAAAATGAACAGATTGATTTCAGGTTATATACAAAAACACTACGATATTATCAGTTTTGATATTTTTGACACATTGATCGAACGTAAGGTTTCCAGACCATCGGATATTTTCAGATTAACCGGAGAAAAGGTGCTTGGAAAGGCGGAAGCGGAAGAGTTTTGTCAAAAGCGGATTCTGGCGGAGCGGACCGCACGGGAAGGCAGGAACAGTCAGGAGACCGATCTGGACGGGATTTATGAGAACCTGTTGAAAGAATACGGAGAACAGAGCGTTTTCCTGAAAGAAAAAGAGATACAACTTGAAATAGAAATGTGTCACAGAAAAGAGAAAGTGGCTTCTTTTTTTGAGGAATGCTGTTTCTGCGGAAAAGAGGTTTATCTCATATCCGATATGTACCTGCCTTTTTCGGTAATCTCCAGTATGCTGAATCGATGTGGGATCCATGGGTATCAAGCGCTTTATGTGTCCAATGTATATGGAAAAAATAAACTCAGCGGAGAACTTTTTAAGACTGTCCTTCATGAAAACAGCATTGACCCGAAAAAGATGATACACATAGGAGACAGCATGAAAGCAGACTTTTCAGGAGCGCACAAGGCGGGCGTCAAAGCGTTGCTGATCGGAAGAAAAAACAGAGTGGGAAGGTTGATCCGTTCATAATGAATACAAAGGTGTTGGAAGTAAATGTCGATGATCTGAATATGGGAGGCGTTTTTAATCTTGTGAAAAACGTGATTCTGAACAGGGATCCGGACATACAGATTGATATCGCTGCTATTGAGAGATTTGCCAATGTTGAGCATAAGAGGATGTTTCAGAAACTTGGAACGGAAGTTTATGATATAGGTTATGACGGAAATAAATGGAAAAAACAGCTTGTCTGCTATTGGCGTTTAAAGAAATTATTAAAAACAGGAGACTATGACGCGGTTCATATTCACGGCGATGTGGCAAATAAACTTCTGGTGTCCGGCCTTGCCGCGAAACACGGAAAGGTAAAGAAGATAATTCTCCACTCTCACGCATCAGGAGTGGATGGGAATCACAGAGCCATGAAAATACTGATTCATAAGCTGTGCAGGAACCTGTTAAAAAACGTTGGATCCGAATATGTGGCCTGTTCTGATCTGGCCGCAGAGTGGATGTTTCCTCATATAAAGAAGGAACAGATTGTGATCGTCAATAACGGAGTAGATCTGGACCGATTCCGGTTTTGTAAAGAGATCAGAGAGATACAGAGAAAGAAACTGGGAGCAGAGGGTCAGCTTTTGATCGGTCATGTGGGAAGATTTTGTTATCAGAAAAACCATGACTACCTGCTTGCTGTTATATCAGAAGTGAAAAAGCGGGGAATAAAGGCGAAGTTTCTTTTGGTCGGAGAAGGGCCGGAGGAAGAGCGTATAAAGCGGAAAGTAAAGGAAGAGGACCTTGGCGAATATGTTATTTTCTATGGAGTATCAGATCAGATTCAGGAACTGTTTCAGGCTATGGATATCTTTGTACTGCCCTCCCATTTTGAAGGGCTTCCGATCGTGGGAGTAGAAGCACAGGCAGCAGGTTTGCCTGTGATTTTTTCCGATAAGATTACGAGGGAAGCCCGGCTCACAGAAAATGTGGCCTATCTTGGCATTGAGCAGGAGAATCTGACAGAATGGGCAGACAGAATTCAGGAGTTTGCCGCTGCAGACATAAGAAGAGAGAACACTTACTATGAGTTGAAAAAGAGAAAGTTCCGTGTCCGGGATACGGCAGAAAGCTTTTTTGCTCTGTACAGAGATGTGGATTAGGGGAGGCTGACGTGGAAAAAATCGGATTGCTTACAATACATGATACGTTAAATTTTGGTTCTCTGCTGCAGACTATGGCTCTTTATAAAGCAGTAGAAGGGCTGGGATGCGATATCACACTGATCGATTATAAGAACGCCGCGATCTCCAGGAGGGAATCCACATACAGACTGAGGGACTGCAGAAAGCCGAAGGATGTCTGCAAAGCGATTTTTCACCATGGCTTTCTGGAAAGAAAACGCAGGTGTTTCTGGAAATTCATAGGAGAGAACATGGGTGTTACCAGGCCTTTTTATGGGGAGACAATCGGGGAATCCAATGAATTATTTGATACATTCCTGGTGGGAAGCGATATGGTCTGGGGGATGAATATTACAAATTTTGATTTTCACTATATGCTGGATTTTTTGGACATGGATAAGAAAAAGATTGCCTTTTCTTCTTCTGTAGGAGAGCGCTGGCCGGACCGCTGCGATGAAAAGATAGGTTCTCTCCTGAAAAGTTTTGATTTTCTGTCGGTAAGAGAACAGCTGTCTGCCGGATGGATTGCCGGGCTCATCGGCAGAGAAGTAAGCACCACCTGCGATCCCACCATGCTGTGGGAAGAAGGATTCTGGATGAAATATAATGACCGGAAGCTGGCTCCGGAGGGGAATTATATACTGGCATATTTTCGGACGGATAATAAAAGCACTGTAAGAGACGCGGCGGCTTATGGAAGGAAAAAGAATCTGCCGGTTTATTACATCAATTATAAGCACGGATGGAGTCACTGAGCAGAGAACTGGGAATTGAAGAGCGGGAGGGAACTCAAAGAAACATTCTCAGAGATATCCCGGTTGATTTTCACAGGATAAACGGTATGATTGCGCAGAAACGGGAAGAATCCTGGAATTTGCTGAAAGCTGCTTTATTGTCATAAAGGAGAGAGGAATGTGAACACAGTCTGTAATATGCAGGAATGTACCATGTGCGGGGCATGTCAGAACATATGTCCGGAGAACTGTCTTTCGCCGCGGTATGACGGAAACTGCTGGTATATGGTCAGAGACGAACAACAGTGCAGTCAGTGCGGACTGTGCAGAAGAGTTTGTCCCAATCACAATATGGTTTTGCAGCAAAAGCCGCGTCATGCCTATGCCGCATGGAACATGGATCCGGTGATGAGAAAGCAGTCTGCAAGCGGCGGTATCGGAGCGGCTCTCTATGAATATGCAAAAAAGAAAGACATGTACTTTGCAGGAGTACTCCTGAATGAAAATTTTGAAGCTCATTATGTTTTGACAGACGATCTGTCATACAGAAAAGAGTTTCAGAATTCTAAATATACATTCAGTTATGTGGATGGACTCTACAGAGAGATCCGGGAAAAATTGAGGGAAGGCAAAGGCGTTCTCTTCATCGGACTGCCCTGCCAGGCAGCGGCGCTGAAATCATATCTGACAGCTACAAAGACAGATACAGACCATTTGATCCTGGTCGATCTCATCTGCCACGGCACGCCTCATCCCTCCTTTTTAAAGGATCATATTGCTGCGATCCGGGAAAAAACAAAAATTCCTTATCATAAATGTTATTTCAGGGATCCCAGGTTTCATACGGGAAACTTTGTATTTACTCTGTATGATAATAGAAGCCAGGAACCGGTTTATAAAAAGATTGTGCAGAGCAATGACCTTTTCCAGATCGGATATCATAAAGCCTGGATTTACCGTCAGTGCTGCTATCAGTGCCATTATGCCAGGTCCGAACGCACAGGAGATCTTACTATAGGTGATTATCACGGGCTTGGAAAAATGGCTGATTATACTGGGGAATATGAGAATGTGTCAGTCATTCTCGCTGATACGGAATCGGGACAGAAGATTTTAGAAGAACTTGTTTCAGAAAAATTCATAATGCTGCATGAAAGGCCGATAGAAGAACCCATAGCATACGAACCTCAGCTCAACCACCCTTCTGTTGGAGGAGAGATCCAAAAAAGATTTGTCAGAGAATATGAGAAGACTCAGGATTTTGAGAGGGCGGCCGGAAGCGCTTTTGGAAATGAAAGAATAAAAAATCAGTTAAAACTGTTGTCTAAAAAGGTGTTGCCGGAATTTATGATAACGTATATAAAAAACAAGAGAAGTAAAATGAGGAGATCAGAGGGCTGATGATATTATATATTGCAAAAAGAGGCAAACATGATATTAGTTCAAGAACTCATCTGCAGGCTCTAAAGCAAATTTATGGCGAAAATAATATATTTATCGTTGATCTGCTGAATGAGCTGAGGACGGAGAGAGAGCGGTATATTTCCTTTGGAAAATATCAGGGAATCGGGGAACGTATGCAGAGGTGGATTCAGGGAAACGTTGCTTTTATCGATAATAAGATCATTGATCAAATTATACGGATCATCCAGGAGTATCAGATCACCTTTATCTTTTCCGAAGAATCAGATCTGGGAAACCTGATGAAAAGAATAAAGGCAGTCAGGCCGGACTGTTATATAGTCTGCTTTTACCATGATATTACGGCAGATCTGTTTGCCCAGAGAAGAAGACAGGCCAGCTGGAAAAAGATCCATTATAAATTATTGGACTGCAATATTACCATACATCAGGAAAAAGTAAATCAAAAATATTGTGATGAAAACTGGGTGTTTCACAAATATGATGCGGATAAATTTGTCAGATTTTATGGATATGAACCGGATGCGGTCATACCCCTTGCCTCTTTCATTCCGATTGTTGATGATAAGACTAAAAACAGTATTGTCCCGGCGGGAAGCCATAAAAAGATACTGTTTGTATGCTCTGCTTATTATGTGAATAAGCTGGGATTTAAGTGGTTCTATAAATATGTCCTTCCCGGTCTCACCTTTGATTTTCAGATCGATGTCGTAGGGACAGGGTCAAAAGGGCTCGGTGATTTCTGTAGGGACAGAAGGATAAATTTGTTAGGACCTGCAGATCAGCTGAGTCAGTACTATTTAGACGCGGATATCGTAATCACTCCGATTTTTGACGGAGGAGGGATGAAAGTGAAAACAGTGGAAGCGGTCTCTTATGGAAAATGCATCGTGGGCTCCTCGGAAAGCCTCCACGGATACTGGGAAAAAATGCCGGATTCTGTCAGAGAAAACGTTGTTTTTCAATGTGATAAGGCAGATGAATGGATCCATGCCCTGGAGACGCTTGGGGCACAGGATACCAGAAAGTTTAATGAAAATTTATTCGACATTTACAGATCTTATTTTTCTTATGAAGCCATGTTGAAGCTGTTTGAAAAAGAACTGGACAGGATTAACGGGAGCTCCCTATGAGGATAAAAATCAGCCTGATCATTAAATGGATCATAGGAATAACCATGATATCTGCTTTAAGCCTGTTCAAACCTTTGGGAGCGCTGTTTCCCGTCTTTTATTTTGACTATGCAGTCAGGTGGGGGATCGTCGTTCTGGCGGCTGTCTCCATGATCTTTTTAATATATGCAAAAAAAATATACAATAACTATTTGCTGTTTATCGTATCCTTTATTATATTCCTTGTTGTGACAAGGTTATGTATTGATCTGATCTGCGGAAGAAATGTGTATAAAGAATTAAATGCAAATTCGACATATTTTTTCGTACTGCTGGTCTTTCCTGTGTACTATCTTCTGCAGAGCCGGACTGTTTCTCTGGATCGCATGATCGATACGGCAGTCTTTCTTACAATCTTGTCCTATCTGCTGAGAATTTTTATTTCTGTGTATTATGCTGTGTTTGAAGAGAGAATATTCATGCCGATCTCCCTGGAGTCGGCGCCGGAAGACTGGTTTCGCAACGGCGTGCTGAGAATCAACCCGCCGTGTTTCAGCATAGTGATCATACCGTTCTGCATGTACCGATTTTATACGGTAAAAAAGACAGGAAAGAAACTGTTCTTTGTCATGACCATGTTTCTGGCAGTTTTTTACAGCGCCTGTATTCATTGCTCAAGAGCAGCTTTGATTTTTCAGGTCTGTGAAATTGTTTTTTTGGTATTTATAAAAGAGAAAGGCAGTTTAAAGCAGATCGGTATATATGTTATATCAGGAACACTAATATATTTTTTGTTAAAGAAGGATATTATAAGTAAAATTATCTTTATGTTTTCGAGAAGCAATGAGGAATACTGGTTTTCCAACTCGTCCCGTTTCATGACATATCCATACTACCTGAAGATGTTTCTGGATAATTTCTGGATTGGAAAGGGGTTTCTTCGGGGCGAAGAACTATATTTTACTTTTGATAGCATTACAGGAGCTCTCAGCGATGTGGGAATTTTGCGTTCCCTGGTACAGCTGGGGTGCGGTATGCTTGTTTTTTATGTTTCGTTTCTGGTGAGAAGCTTCTGTACGGGGATGAAATTGTATAGAAACGGAAATGAAACCATGAGAATTCTGATATGGGGAATTTCCCTGTCCTTCTTGCTGACAGGGATCAATGTAGACTGCTTTTTCGCAGTATATGTATTTTCCGTTCCGTTCTGTCTGGCAATAATTGAACATGCCAGAGATGTGAGCACGGAAAGCAGGAGGAGATAGGAAATGTTTGACTTTAAAGGACAGGATTTTTTTTCTGTAAAAGATAATTTCAGAGAGATTTCTCATATAGCGTCACAACAGCTGTATGGGACAAGACAGGAGAACTGCAGGATATCCATTATGATTCCCACATATCTGCGGAATACTTATCTGAAAGAAACCATCGACAGCGTTTTGAAACAGACGGGAGCGGTAAGGACTGAAATTGTAGTTGTGGATAATAACGATGATTTTTCGGATACGGAGACTTTAGATCTGCTTCGCAGGTATCCAGAAGACAGGGTCTGTTACTATAAGAACAGAAAAAATCTGGGGATGTTTGGAAACTGGAATCGATGTCTGGAGCTTGCCGGCGCAGATTGGGTGCTGATCCTTCATGATGATGACAGGCTCCGGAAAGATTATATATCTTATATGGCGGAGATTATTTCCGGAGAGCCGGATCTTGGCTGCATAGGCTGCTTTATCAATCGAATTGATGAAAATGGAAATGAAATCCCGGAAGAAAAGACGGGAATTTCCGGAAAAGCTGTTTCTTTTCTTAAAAGACGAAAAATATCTGATGTAAAAGTCCGGGATTTTTATTTTACTCACCCTCTCAATATTATGGGATTACTGGTGAACCGGAAAAAAGCTGTGGATGCCGGAGGATTTGACCTTCGATGGGATCCGGTCAGCGATTATATATTTATTATGAATTTAGTGTACCGACATCCTGCGAAGCTGATACATGAAAAGCTTTTTGATTACAGGATAGCGGTAAATGCCAGCCTGAAACCGCGACATATTATCGGCATGGCTGAAATAGACGGTTTCATGAGAGAGGATATTAATCGAAAACTGAATCTGATGAAGACAAAAACCGACAAACTGTACAGAAGCTGTTATGCATTCTTTTATGAAAGGTATTGTCTGAAAAAATGGACCGTGAAGCTTTCCGGGGAACAGAAAAAGCACATTGCAGATGATTATGCAGAATTTAATCAGTACATGGGATACCAGCGGCCCACAAAATGGATGATGAAATATTTCTGTCTCTTTGAAAGAGGTTACCGTTTCTATATTAAATACATCAGAAAATGGAAGACTGATGAAAGGAAAATGCTGTGAAAAGAGAGAAATCTTTAAAACTTAATATGCTGTTGAACAGCATCAGAAATATTTCCAATGCTGTGATGCCTCTTATTACATTCCCTTATCTGTCTAAAGTACTGGGAGTGGAAAATATGGGAAAGCTGAGTTTTTCACAGTCTTTTATAGATATTTTTATTTTGATCGCAGGACTTGGAGTAAGTACTTATGCCATAAGGGAAAGTGCCGTTCTCAGAGAAGAGAAGAAAAAATTCGAACGATTTTCCAGCCAGGTGTTCACGATCAATACATGTTCAACAGCTGTGTCCTGTTTCCTCCTCGTCTTTCTGCTGTTTTGTATTCCGAAATTAAGGGAGTATCATCTCCTGCTGATCATTTTTGCCTTGCAGATTATTTTTACAACTCTCGGCGTTGAATGGTTGTATACGGCAAATGAGGATTTTGCCTATATTACCGCAAGGACAGTCCTGTTCCGCTTTTTATCTCTGATTGCCGTGTTTGTTTTTGTCCACAGCAAAGAGGATGTTTACTGTTATGCATGGATCCTGACAGGGACGATCATAGGTACCGGTATTATGAATTTTATTTATTCCAGAAAATACTGTTCCCTGCGGCTTCTGACAGATTTAGATTTAAAACGGCATATGAAGCCGATCATTACGTTATTTGCTCTTTCTGTTGCGATCAACATATATGTTCATTCAGATATCACTGTTCTGGGATTTTTCAAAAATGATTATCATGTAGGGATTTATTCCTTTTCATCGAGGATTTATGGTCTGCTTAAGTCCGTTTTGGCATCTGTAATCGCCGTTTCCATACCGAGATTAGCTGCTTTAAAGAAAGAGGGCGGAGAAGCGTTTTCAAAGACAGCTATGGAAACCTACAGCTTTCTCATAACTCTCTGCATTCCTGCCATAGCGGGAATCATTATCCTGAGAAAGGAAATGATCCTGCTTCTGGCAGATGAGACTTATCTTGAAGCCGGCGTCTCTCTGGTGATTCTGGCAGCTGCGATTTTTTTCTGTCTGGGCGCTTACTTTTGGGGGCAGTGTATTATGGTTCCAAACCAGATGGAAAGCCGGTTATTTCGGATAACCTGTGTCAGCGCTTTGATTAATTTGAGTCTGAATCTGATTTTGATTCCCCTGTGGGCAGAAAAAGCCGCCGCTTTTACCACTCTGATTGCAGAAGGATTTTGTTTTTTCAGAAACAGACATTATGGAAAAGAAGTTTTTCACGGAGAAGGGATAGGAACGATATATTGGAAAGTCCTGGCAGGTTCCCTTCCTATATTCCTGAACGGTATATTACTC
Source organism: uncultured Hungatella sp. (assembly GCA_910586845.1). GTDB lineage: Bacteria > Bacillota > Clostridia > Lachnospirales > Lachnospiraceae > UBA3402. The sequence goes on along the minus strand of CAJUJV010000049.1, from coordinate 14,391 downwards.
AGATCAATAATAGATAATCCGTATCTGTTTATGATTATATGTATACTGTTTAGTATTTTAGAATACCTGATTATCGAATATGCTGTTGGGAATCCGGCAGTGACAGATACGGTAAATTCAGTAAAGCACAGATTATGCAAAGAGAGGTAGTACGATAATGAAGATTCTTTTAATCGTTGCATCAGGAAAGTCGTCTCGTTTTGGAGGATTCCCAAAAGCGTTTTGCAGGATCGGGAATACCTGTCATGTTGCTAACACTATACAGCACGCATTAAAGGTCTATGACAAGGTTTATCTTGCAGTTAATAATGAAACTTATGATTCGTATAAAGATCTTATCCCTGATTGTACAATGATACATATCAATACGGGACAGGGGGATGCTCATTCTCTGCTGAAATGCCTTAAAATTATCAAAGAGCTGGAGAAGGAACTGAAAGAGATTTCCGTATGCTGGGGAGATGCAGTGTTTGTCGATGAAAAGCCCTTTTCTCAGCTGTTGGAACAGAGGAGAAGGGCTGACAGCCCCGTGGTCATCGCCTGCGCCATGGATCAAAAACCATATGCATGGTTTGAGGTATCCGATGACATGTGCGTGAAAAAGGCTCACTTTGCAAGAGAAGAGGGAATGGTGGAAAGCGGGATCCATGATCAGTCTTTGTTTCTGTTTGATATGGAATTTGCCGTAACATATTTGTCGGAATATCAAAAAGAACTGGGGATACCTGATGAAAACCATACTGTTTATGATGAAAAGAGGGAGATGAAACTTTTGTATTCCTTTGAATATCTGTATAGCGAAAGCAGATTCCCGGGAGCGAAAATTGCTTTTATTGAATCTGGTAAAGTATTTTCTTTTAATACGCAGGAGGAACTTTCAGAGATTAAAAATATCCTTCTGCCATCGACGGAGGAGATTGAGGGATGCTGAATATTGTAATCGTATGTGGGGGCACAGGAAGCATCGCCCTCCAGCATGGTTTTGACAGTCTGTATGGGCTCAGTAATTACAATATGGATATTGTGATCAATGCATATGACAACGGAAAGTCCACGGGAGTATGCAGAAAAGTATTTGATCATTCTATTCTGGGGCCAAGCGATTTAAGAAAGAATCAGCTGACCTTATTTGAAATTATGTATAAAAAGGAGCTTCAGGATAAAGAATCCTATGAATCAAAACTTCTGGAGCTTTTTGAATTGCGCTTTTCAGCGGAGGATTATCAGGATTACTATACTCAGGCATGCCGGTATATCAGGGAAGCAGTCTGTTTAAGCAGTGCTGCAAAAGACAGGATGCAGCGCTGGATCGATCATTTTTTTTATGAGG
>CAJUJV010000049.1:9928-13051 GCA_910586845.1 uncultured Hungatella sp. | reverse complement strand
CCGGACAGGCATCAGATCAGGGAAAAGGTGATAAACACAGAGTTTACAGATTTTTCGCTTTCTAACATTTTTTATGCTTCAAGCGCTTCTCTGAACGGAGGTTCTCTGAGTCTGGCAGGGAAAGAATTATCGGAAATACTGGGGATCAGAGATAAGGTCCACCTGATATCAGACGTGGACCTGTATTTAAAAGCCGAAACAGAGAGCGGGTATCGGATCGATGATGAAGCAGACATTGTGGCATGGGATAATCCGCAGGACAGGATTACCCGGGTTATCTTACTTGACAGAGAGGGAAAAGAATACACACCGGAAGTAGATGAGAAGAACAGCCATAGTGTGAAAAGCATTTTTGAAAAAGCGGATCTGATCATTTTCAGCAGCGGAACTCAGTGGTCCTCTCTGATACCTACTTATATGCATAAACAATTCCGGGAACTTATAAGCCGTTCAAAAGCCAGAAAATATCTTATTATGAATAATGTGGAAGATCATGATATGTATGGTATAACAGCGGATCAGATGCTGGATATTATTGAAAGATACCTGGATTTAAAGGACATTACCGTAGTTGTAAATGACAATGCAGAAGAAGCTATGAGAAATGTATTCCGCAAGATTCCGGTAATCCATGGAAGATTGAGTAAACCGGGAGACAGGAAGCATATTCCTGAGGAGATCGCTAAGATCATCATGAAAGATTATTTTGAACTGAATCAAAGATATATACTGGTTTCAGATCTGGACGGAACCCTCTGGGAAGAACAGGGGAATGATCACGAAAAAGAGATCGGTAAAAAGAATCTGGAAAAATTTAATGGAATTATTCTTTCTGGAAATACGTTTGAACATGTATCGCGGATAACAGAGAAATACTATCATGGAAAAGAAAAGATATACTGCGATTATGGAAATACATATTTTTATGCGGAAAATCTGGAGGACAGGCACAGATTATCAGAAGAATTTCTGATAGAAGATGAACTGAAGGATCTGCTTGAAACATATCCGGAATTTCAGGGAAAAGCAAATTTAAGAGGGGGAGTGATATTGACACTAAAGCCCCTTACAGACAGAAAAGAGAAGCTTCGTCTGATCAATGCTCTTATGTCAGAATTTCAAAATAAGTACGAGGGGAGAATCGCAGGCAGAACATCCATTGATATTGTGAGAAAAAATTTCAGTAAGGAAGCTTCTCTGAACCTTATTTTGGAAAGAGATAATATAGATCGCAGAAAAGTTCTTTATATCGGAAATGAACTGAATGAGGGTAATGAAGTCTGTATAAGGAATACAGGCGTAAAAGCATTACAGGTAAATGATGTGTTTGAAATGTATATATTTCTGAAGACATACAACAGGATTTTCAATTTGGAATAAGAGGAATTTTTGATATGAATTTAAAAATGTTATCTGATAAGATATTCTGGTTCCTGGTAAGACATACCAGAGATGAGGCAAAAAATAGACTTCTGAGAAAAGTCTGTGCTCATATCGGAGAAGGTACGAAACTTAATAGCAAAGAGTTTGGGATTGAACCTTATCTGATCTGGGTAGGGGATCATGTGGTAACGGCAATTGGTACAAGTTTTGCTGAACATGATGTGAGCTGGTATACAGTGCACAGGTATTTGAAAAAAGAGCCTGTCAGAGCCGGTGTTAAAATGGGAGGCATTATATTAAGAGACAACTGTTTTGTAGGTGCATATACTGTTCTGCTGGGAGGAACGGATATTGGAGAAAACAGTATTATTGCTGCTGGTTCTGTGGTTGGAAGAAAGATTCCTCCTAATCAGGTCTGGGGAGGAGTTCCGGCTCGGTTTATTATGACTGTCGACGAGTATGCGCAAAAAGTCGTTGCCGCGCAGGAGGAACTCCCATGGATAAAATCAGGAGATTACAGAAAGTTTTCTGATAAGGATTTGATTAGAGCAAGACAGATGTATTATCTGAGAGAAGCGCCGGATCTGAACTGAAACAGCAGAAAGGAATCAATATAGAATGAATGTATTAAAAAGTAAATTTTGGTGTGTCCTGTCTGGAATATTGATCTTTGCGGGAATGATGGCGTTTTTTGCAGCCCATCCGCTGTATATTTATGATTCAGATGACTGGCATTATATTTCTTTTTCCAGACATGCTCTTCCAAGTGTCCGTCAATGGAATCCGACAAAAATCTTACCGGAGACTCTTCTGCCTTTATGTGCCGAAATTGCAGTGAGATTTGTCATGCCTTTTACAAAAGATTACATCGGGTCTATGGGGATGGTTTTTGCAGTTGTGGTATCACTGGGCATTGCAGGATATATAATGAGTTTCGGAAAACACCTGGAAACGGAGTATGGGATTAAAGGTATTCAATCTGTATTGGTCATGATGTTGATTCTGTTGTTGCACTTTCTTCCGTTTAATACCCACATTTCCGGCAATGCTCATCTGTTTTGGGCAGATAATGTAAACTGTGTATTCAACTATACGATACCGGGTCTGTTAAACGGCATACTGTTTTTAGTTCTTTTTTCGGCAGATCCTGAGATTCAGAAAAGAGGTAAGAGATATACGGCTTCCGGAATATTGCTTCTGCTGATATATCTTGCCGTTAATTCCAATATGTTCCAGAGTATTATGATCAGTTCTCTGGCAGGAGTTAAATTATTGCTTTCTCTTTTTGCAGATAGAGGAAGATCAGAAAAAAGATTATCGAAGAGATATCTGAAAGAGTACATCCATAAAAACAGTTTGTGGCTGTCTGTTCTTGTGCTCTGGATCTTGTCTCTGGGATTTGAAGTACAGGGAGGACGTGCTTCCAAAGCCGTCTCAGGAATCTCCAATCTTCCTGTCAAAGAAACTTTGAAAAGATTTACCGGAAGAATGGGATCCATGAATAAGCTGTTTGCTGTCATAATCGGTATTACTGTCTTTTCTGGCCTTGCTTTGTGTCTGTACCGCAGAATAAGAAACATATGGGACCATAGGGATTCCAAATTTCTGCGCAGTATTGAAACGGAATTTTTATGCTTGTGTATTACTGTAGTTTATCTGATTCTTTTATGTTCGAAGGTATATCCATATTATATTGAGAGAAGTTATGTGTTGTTTGCGATGATCTTTTATCTGATAGTC
>CAJUJV010000049.1:0-9918 GCA_910586845.1 uncultured Hungatella sp. | reverse complement strand
CACTGGTATATATGGTCTCAAAAATTCCTATAGGCACTGTCATTATGCCGCTTATATGTTATTTTTTGCTGTTTGAGACAGTGATTGACGGAAAATCCTTTGCAGAATATAATGTTTTGCAATATCCGGGGAAACAGATCAAACTTCTTGATGAATATTACATAGAGCAGATCCTGGCTGCCGATGAGGCAGGATTCACTGAAGCAGAGGTTCATGTCGCAAAACATTTTTCTGACACATGGCCTCTGGGAATCTCAGAAGGAGGCGTCAAAATGGCAGTGAGTCTCTACAGGCATGGTCTGACGGATAAAATGATTTCCGCTTTTTTCGTGGCAGATGATATGGTGAATCAGATGTATCATCTTCCGGACTAGGAGGTATATGGGATGGACAGGATTTCAATTGTCACACCATGTTATAATGAACAGGAATCTCTGCCGGTCTTTTATCGCCAGATTACAGAGATTTTGCAAAAGACGGACTGTGAATATGAACTGGTATGGGTCGATGACGGATCCCGGGATAATACGCTGTCAGTGATGAAAGGTCTGGCAGAAACGGATGAGCATGTTATCTATCTGTCATTATCCAGAAATTTTGGAAAAGAAGCAGCCATGTATGCCGGACTTTGCAGCGCCCGTGGAGATTATGTGGCAGTTATGGATGCGGATATGCAGGATCCGCCGGGGCTGATTCCCCGGATGCTGGATATTCTGAGAGAAGGATCCTATGACAGTGTGGCGACCAGGCGGGCTGACCGGAAGGGAGAGCCGCCAGTCAGAAGCTGGTTTGCACGGAGATTTTATCAGATCATAAACAAGATTTCTGATGTGGATATTGTAGATGGAGCAAGAGATTTCCGCCTGATGAAGCGAAAAATGGTCGATGCCATTGTTTCTATGGCAGAATATAATCGATTTTCAAAGGGAATTTTCGGCTGGGTCGGATTCAGAACATACTGGATTACTTATGAAAATATAGAACGGGTGGCAGGCGAGAGTAAATGGAATTTTTGGAAGCTGTTTAAATATGCAGTTGACGGGATCATCAATTTTTCTCAGACACCATTGAGCATTGCTTCATGGTTTGGTATCGGAATGACGTTCTGCTCGTTTATGATCCTGATTTTTCTGGTATTGCGCAGGCTGATTTTCGGAGATCCTGTTGCAGGCTGGGCCTCTATTGTCTGTATTATCATTTTTATCGGAGGTATTCAGCTGTTTTGTATAGGAATTATGGGACAGTATATAGCGAAAATATATATGGAATCAAAACATCGTCCTGTTTTTATAATATCTGAGAGTAACAGAGGTCAAAAAAATGATGAAGAATGCAGATAGAGCCGGCAACCGAAATCAGACCTTTCAATATCTGGAAGCGCTTATCATGATTATGGTCATTGATGATCATACAGGAACAACAATCGGAATTTTGTCCGGTATTTTCCCGTATAATTCTTTTTATATGCCTCTGCTGGTTTTCATATCGGGATATTTTTACAAAAGAAAATCTACGGTGGAACATTTAATCCATAAAAGCAAAAGGCTGCTCATACCGTATCTCATCTGGAATCTGGCAGGAAACGGTCTCGCTTATATTTTCAAGCGTCTCGGGATTGTAAACTGGTATTGCAGTATGAGTCTCCAGAGTCTGAAATATTGTCTCATAAGCGGTCCTCTGTCTTCTGTCAACGGCCCATCCTGGTTTGTAATCATGCTTTTTTATGTTTCTGTGACGTATAATATGACGCGTAATATCCTCAGGAAAGAAGGAAGAGTTACGGACTCCGTATTGCTTGCAGGCTATATAACAGCAGGCTGCGGGGCATTGGTTCTGTGTATGCAGGGATATAACAGAGGAATATATCTTCCGGTTTTAAGAATGCTTTTTTATCTGCAGTTTTATCATCTGGGATATTTTTTTCATCAATATCTGGAAGGATATGTGAAGAAGCTGAGCGCAGTCAAGACCTGCCTGTTCTGTATATGCGTAAACGTGATCTTAATCTGCATTTATGGTAAAAAGATTAATTTTATCGCCACATCCGGAATGGGAAATTTTAATTCATGGTATCTTCCTCTGATCACATCTGTTACAGGGATCCTGTTCTGGTATAAGGTTATGGATTATCTGTCTGAAAAAATCGGTCAGAATCGGCTTATAGATCTTATTGCGCACAATTCTTTTACAGTGATGGAAACCCATTTGCTGTTTACAAACCTGCCGAATTTTTATATACTTTTTTCTGTTATAAGCGGAAGAGGGAATTATCCGGATTTTGATATTCAGAAATTTAAAGGGAGCGCATGGTTTCGCTACAATGATAATGCGAAACTGATTGGATTTTTCTGCGGTCTGATCGGAAGTTTGGCGGCAGCATATATGATGAAAAAAGCAAAAAATATTTTTTTGGCCAGGCGGGAAAATGGTCGTGAATAATAAATCAATCAAGAGGGAGATGTTCTGGTCATCGCAGGAAAAGGCAACTTAAGCTGCGCATACTGGGGAGATCACAGAAGCCTGTGCGCAAAGCTTATGAAAGCCGCCGGCGTCGTCATAGACGGAGCTTTTCGGGATCTGGAAGGCTGTGAGGAGGTCGGGTTTCCGGTTTTTGCAAAAGGTCTTACCTGCGGAACTGCCTTAAAAAGCGGAGCAGGAGCCGTGAATGTGCCGGTGAGCTGCGGAGGAGTGACCGTATATCCGGGAGATATCGTCGCAGGTGATGTGAACGGAGTCTGTGTGATCCGTCCGGAGGAGGCAGCTTTGGCCATGGAGCGGGCTCTGGCCAAGAGGAAAAGGCAGGAAGAGGTTATCGCCGAGATGAAGAGAACCGGGACCGTGATTACAAAATTGGGAAAACCAGATAATATATAAAATGGAGGGGGCAGAGAGATTATGGTAAAACTGACAGGGGAGATCTGATTACAGGAGAAGCGCCGTGTTCCAGGGAAGAGGGAAAGACACGGACCATGACTTACGGGATATTAAAGACCCATAACCACAGCCGGGATATGGAGAGGCTGGAGCTGAAATTTGACGCTCTGGTATCTCCGGACAATAATTATGTGAATATCCTTCAGACGGCCAGAGCCAGCGGCATCGAGAGGTTTCCGGTTCCCTATGTACTGTCTAACTGCCATCACACGCTGTGTGCAGTGGGCGGCACCATCAATGAGGATGACCATGTTTTCGGTCTGGGGAATGTGGAAAAATACGGCGGCATCTTTGTGCCTCCTTACCGGGCGGTCCTTCATCAGTACATGAGGGAGATAATGGCCGGCTGCGGAAAGATGATACTGGGATCCGACAGCCATACCCGATACGGGGCTCTGGGGACTATGGGGATCGGAGAAGGAGGCGGGGAGGTAGTCAAACAGCTTCTGGACCGTACCTATGACCTGGCATATCCGCCGGTGATCGCGGTCAGACTCACAGGAAAGCCCCGGCCCGGCGTAGGTCCTCAGGACGTGGCTCTGGCATTGGTGGCGGCCTGTTTTAAAAATCATTTCAATAAAAACAAGGTTCTGGAATTTGTAGGGCCGGGCATCCGTGACCTTTCCATGGAATACCGTATGGGAATCGACGTCATGACTACAGAGAGCGCTGCTCTGTCCAGTATCTGGTGTACGGACGAGAAGACAGAAGAATATCTGTCAGAACACGGACGCGGGGAAGAATACCGGGAGATGAGGCCGGAGGAAGGGGCATATTACGACGGGCTTATAGAGATTGATCTGTCTGAAGTGGAGTGCATGATCGCCCTGCCTTTTCATCCCAGCAATGCCATGCCCATCAGGAAATTTAAAGAAAATATGGAAGAAATCCTGGGCGGGATCCAGGAAGAGGGACAGAAGATCAAGGGCACCAAGGGGGAACCATTTTCTCTCATGTCTCATATGAGAGACGGGGAGTTCTATGTGGACCAGGCTCTGGTAAGCGGATGCAGCGGAGGAATGTTTGAGAATATCGGGGCTATGGCCGATATCCTAAGAGATTATGGGATACCGGGAAACGGTCTTTCACTGGGGATCAATCCGGCCAGCCTGCCTGTGATGGAGGATCTGATGAATCAGGGCATCGGTGCCCAGCTGGCCTTGTGCGGGGCCACCCTGCGGCCATGTATCTGCGGACCCTGTTTCGGCGTCACCGATGTTCCGGCCAACAACCAGGCGAGCATCCGTCATATGACCAGAAACTATCCCAACCGGGAAGGCTCCAAGCCCGGTCAGGGCCAGATGGCGGCGGCCTGCCTTATGGATGCCCGTTCCATAGCGGCTACGGTGCGAAACGGAGGACGTCTGACGGCGGCCACGGAACTGGAAGTGGATTACCGCCAGTGGAAACATCATTTTAATCCCGAGATCTACAGGAACCAGGTTTTTGACAATTACAAAAAAGGCAATCCGGAGAAAACACTGACCATGGGCCCCAACATCGCCGACTGGCCCCGGATGTATCCTCTTAAGAAACATCTGCTCTTAAAGGTGGCAGGGGCTTATGAAGGATCCGTGACGACAGATGAACTGATCCCCTCAGGGGAGGCCTCATCCTTCCGCTCTAATCCGGAGAAGATATCGGACTATATGATGATCAGCCGGGACGGAGAATATGTGGAACGGGCCAAGGCGGTCCGCGGTCTGGAGACAGAGCTTCGGGAAAAGGGGACGGCGGGTGATGAGGAATTAAACAGGATTCTGGGAGAAATCGTCCGCAGGTATGGAGGAAGTGTGAGAGATATCCGTCTGGGCAGTGTCATGGTAAGCCATCAGATCGGAGACGGTTCTTCCAGAGAGCAGGCGGCCAGCTGCCAGAAGGTACTGGGAGGCTATGCCAATATTGCCAACGAGTATGCCACGAAACGATACCGCTCCAATCTGATCAACTGGGGGATGCTTCCTCTCAGGACAGAAGAGAGGCTGACTTTAAAGGAAGGTGATTATGTGCTGATCCCCGATGTGGAGTCCATACTCAGAGAGGGGAAGACGGAAGTGGAAGCCCGGATCCTGGGCAGCGAGATCCAGAACAGTCAGAAAAGCACCGTGATAAAGTGTACCCTGGATACACTGACAGAAAAGGAAAGACAGATCCTGCTGGCGGGAGGTCTGATCAACTATTATAAAGAACAGAGATGAAATATGGGAAAAGAGTGTCCTGCTTGATTATTGTTACGGCAGTGCTTTTCTGATAGAATAAGGTATGGAATGATAAAAACCTCCGGGGAGGAATGGATATGGACTTTCGGGAAATGCTGTATATTACCACCGTGGCCGATCATCAGAGCGTTACGGCTGCGGCGAAAAAACTGTATATCTCACAGCCATCCTTAAGCTACATCATATCGAAAGTAGAACAGGATGTAGGGGTAAAGCTGTTTGAGCGGAACAACGGTCCCTTTCGGCTGACCTATGCAGGAGAAAGATATGTGGAGACTGCCAGGAAGATTCTCCGGCTGAATGAAAACATGCGGGGAGAACTGAAAGACATCGGCGAGGGAGAGCGGGGAGTCATCTATTTTGGAATTCCCACAGAACGCGCCGGGTATATGCTCCCGGAAGTGATCCTGAGATTTCGCCGGGAGTATCCGGCTGCGGAGGTGCGCATCCAGGAGTCCAAGTCAGAGGAGCTGTTTCAGTCCCTCATGCGGGATGAGATTAAATTTTTCGTCCAGCCGGGAGACGGGATCAGAAAGAAGGCAGGAGTGACGACAGAACTGATCTATAAAGAAAAGCTGTTTCTGGTAGCAGCTCCCCGGACAGTGACAGAAGAGATGATAAAAGAAGGGACAGATGACAGAATCTTACCGGAACTCATGAGAGATCTGCCGTTTATTCTTCTGAAAAAAGGACACGCCATCCGGGAGAAGACCGATGAGATCCTGGAACGCCACGGAATTATACCTCATATATTTATGGAGATATCCAGCTGTATCTCTGCCGTGCAGCTGGCGGCAGCCGGGCTGGGCGTTACGATCGTACCTCAGAGGGCAGTGGATGTACTGGGAGGCGCGGATAAGTTCTGCTGTTACCGGTATGACCATGAGCCGGACAGCTGGGATATCAATGTGGTCTATAAAAATGATGTGTATCTTGATCAGATGGAACGGTGCTTTATCCGGCTTATGAAGCAGGTGTTTGGGGAGAACCTGTCCTGACCGAATAAAAATGTATCCGGGACTACTTGCCTCTCCCCTGTTCTTATGGTATAGTTTTCCTAGAGATCATGCCAGATCACTTGAAAACAGGAAAGGGGAATCCAGAAACAGCATGAAAGCAACAGGTGCGGTGCTGGTGGCAGCAGGCTTATCCTCCCGCATGGGAGCCTTTAAGCCTATGCTTCCCTTCGGTAACTCCACTATCTCTCTTCACATAGTGACGATGTTAAAGGAGATGGGGATCGATCCCATCGTGGTGGTGACCGGATATCGGGGAGACGAGCTGCAGCAGCACCTTTCTTACACAGGCGTTCGGTTTGTAAAAAACGAACGATATCAGGAGACACAGATGTTTGACTCCGTACAGCTGGGGATCCATGCAGCCAGCGGGGACTGTGAACGCCTGATGATCCTGCCCATGGATCTGCCGGCTATTATGCCGGACACCATCCGGCAGCAGCTGATGATCGATGCTCCCATCATCAGGACCGTGTGCCACGGGGAAGCGGGACATCCCGTTATGCTCTGGAGCCAGGTGGCAGAGGAGCTGTGCGGATATGAGGGACCGGGAGGTCTGAGAGCGGCCATCAAACATTCCGGTATCACCGTCACGGACCTGGAAGTGGAGGACGAGGGGATCTACCGTGATATGGATACCAGAGAGCAGTATGAGGAACTGTTGGACTGGAATTATCGGAGAGGACAGGGATATCCCATCAGGCCCGAGATCCAGGTGAGGCTGACTGCCAGCGAGCCTTTCTACGGACCCGGAGTACAGAAGCTCCTTACCCTGATCGGACAGACAGGCTCTCTTCAGGAGGCCTGTATCCATATGGACATCTCCTACAGCAAAGGACGGAAGATGATAAAAGGACTGGAACAGCAGCTGGGATTTCCCGTGGTCCGGCGGTGGACAGGCGGCAGCGGAGGAGGCGGTTCCCTGCTGACGGAAAAGGGACGGAAGCTGACAAAATCCTATGAGCTTATGGTAGGGGCCATACAGGATTTTACGGACCAGGCTTATCAGACCTATATGGGCAAAGGATTTTAACGGCGGGCAGGCAGAGAGAACAGAATGCCTGATCCGATTACTGACAGATGGAGGAAGAGAATCATGAAACTGATCCGGACAGTGGATGCAGAAGGCGCGGTACTGTGCCATGATATTACGCAGATCGTCAGGGGAGTGACCAAGGATGCGGTATTCCGTAAAGGCCACATCGTGACCAGGGAGGATATCCCGGTGCTTCTCAGCGTGGGCAAAGATCAGCTGTATGTGTGGGAGCAGGAGGAAGGGATGCTCCATGAAAACGAAGGGGCAGAGATCCTCTGTGATATCTGCCGGGGAGACCATATGAGCCGCTCCGGCGTAAAAGAAGGAAAGATCGAGCTGACTGCGGAATGTGACGGGCTTTTAAAGGTGGATAATAAGGGCCTGAAGGCAGTCAACGGCTTCGGAGAGATGATGATCGCCAGCCGTCACGGCAATTTCCCGGTGAAAAAAGGGGATAAGCTGGCGGGAACCAGAATCATTCCTCTGGTGATCAGACAGGAAAAGATGGAAGCGGCCAAAAAGGCAGCCATGGAGGCTACGGGAGGGAAACCGATTCTGGAACTGAAACCGTTCTTACATAAAAAAGTAGGGATCATAACTACAGGAAACGAAGTATTTTACGGGAGGATCCAGGATACCTTCACACCGGTTATTGAGGAGAAATTAAAAGAATTTGATACGGAGATCACAGACCACGTCACATGGAATGATGATGATAAGAAAGTGACGGCCTCCATTCTTGACATGATCGGCAAAGGCGCCGATGTGGTGATCTGTACCGGAGGCATGAGTGTGGATCCCGATGACAAGACTCCTCTGGCCATTAAAAATACAGGGGCGCGGATCATATCCTACGGAGCCCCGGTGCTGCCGGGAGCCATGTTCCTGCTGGCATATTATGAGGTGAAGGAAGAAGGACGGGAGCGGACCGCGGTGATCATGGGGCTGCCCGGCTGCGTCATGTATGCGAAGCGCACGATCTTCGACCTGGTGCTGCCCAGAGTCATGGCAGACGATCAGGTGTATAAGGAGGAGCTGGCGACTCTGGGACAGGGGGGACTGTGCCTCAATTGTCCTGTCTGCACCTTCCCCAACTGCGGCTTTGGAAAGGGAGTCTGATATGGGCAGGCTGGATTTTTACAGGGTGGTTTCCCAATGCGACCCGGACAAAAAGAACATGACGGCAGAGGTTCTGGAAGGAGAAGCCGCCGGTGAGAAGGCAGTGTTTTCTGACGGCAGCCTGGTGTGGGAGTCGAGACAGGGCGGTTTTTTTACGGAGAATCAGGAACAATTTGGCCGGCTCCTTACCGGGGAGGGCGGACTTAGGAAGACGGAAGAGATCAGGGGAAACAGGATATTCTGCGACTGGCTGGGCCAGGAGATGCATCTGGTCATCTGCGGAGGGGGTCATGTGTCCATACCGGTCATAAAGATCGGACTGATGATGGGATGCCGGGTGACGGATCTGGAGGACAGGCCTCTGTTTGCGGACCACGCCAGACAGGCGGGTGCCACGGAGGTTCTGTGCGATTCTTTTGAAAGGGGACTGGACAGGATCCAGGGGGGAAGCGATACCTACTTTGTCATCGTTACCAGAGGACACCGGTTTGATCAGGTATGCCTGGAGAAGATCGTAAGGAAAAGCCATGCTTACATCGGTATGATCGGAAGCCGCCGCAGGGTGGCTGCCGTGAAGGAGAAGGTGGCAGAAGACGGAGGGGATCCGGCCGTGCTGGAACGGCTTTACAGTCCCATCGGTCTGGATATCGGGGCAGAGACGCCGGAGGAGATCGGTGTGGCCATTATGGCAGAGATTATTGAAGTAAAAAACAGGATAAGACGTACCTGCGGATACTCCGGGGAGCTGCTGCGGGAGATCCTTGATCCCGAAAGGGAAGAGCAGGAGAGACGTGTGCTGGCAACCATTGTCATGCGGAAAGGCTCTGCGCCCCGGGAAGTGGGGACCAGGATGCTGATACTGCCTGACGGCAGGTGTGTGGGCACCATCGGAGGAGGCTGTATGGAAGCAGACGTGGTCCGGCGGGCGCTGCATATGATCCGCAGCGGCGGGGAAGAGAGGAGAATGTGCCGGGTGGACATGACCGGAGAAGAGGCAGAAGAGGAGGGCATGGTCTGCGGAGGCGTAACAGACGTGTTTCTGGAGGTTATATAATTGAGAGATCATTTAAAACGGGAAATTGACTATATGAGGATATCCATCACGGACCGCTGCAATCTGCGATGCCGTTATTGTATGCCCGAGGGAGTGACGTGGGTGTCCATGGCAGAGATCCTGACTCTGGAAGAATGTGCCCGGATCGCGGCTGCCGGGGCAAAACTCGGGATCCGCAAGATCAAGGTCACAGGAGGGGAACCCCTGGTAAGGAGGGGCTGCTGTCAGTTCATCCGAATGCTGAAGGAGATTCCGGGAATTGAAAAAGTAACCATTACCACTAACGGGATCCTGCTGGAGCAATATCTGGAGGAACTGATGGAAGCGGGCATCGACGGGATCAATATCAGCCTGGATACTCTGGATCCCGGACTGTATCAGGCGCTGACGGGAGGCGGGTCTCTTGAGCCGATGCTGAGAGCCGTGAAACTGGCCATCCGTGCAGGAAAGGACAGGCAGGTGCCGGTGAAGATCAATGCGGTGTCTCTTAATCTGGCGGATGTAGCCAGGCAGCTGGGATATGCTTACGACGGCCCGGGC
>CAJUJV010000048.1:27585-29474 GCA_910586845.1 uncultured Hungatella sp. | reverse complement strand
ATAAATTCTCCTCCATTACTGTTTGTAGATTGCGCCGAATTTACATTTCTCCATACAGGCGCCGCACTTGATACACTTATCCTGGTCAATGACATGAGGATTGCGGACGGTTCCGGAGATGGCGTTGTTGGGGCAGTTGCGGGCGCACAGGGTACAGCCACGGCACTTATCCGGGTCGATGCGGTAGGACAGGAGAGCCTTGCATACGCCTGCGGGACATCTCTTCTCCTTGATATGAGCCTCGTACTCATCCCGGAAATAGCGCAGTGTGGAGAGTACCGGGTTGGGAGCCGTCTGTCCCAGACCGCAGAGGGAATTGTTCTTAATGTAGTAGCACAGTTCCTCCAGCTTGTCCAGGTCTTCCATGGTGGCCTGGCCCTTGGTGATCTTGGTCAGGATCTCCAGCATACGCTTGGTTCCCACACGGCAGGGAGTACATTTGCCGCAGGACTCTTCCACGGTGAACTCCAGGAAGAACTTGGCGATGTCCACCATACAGTCGTCTTCGTCCATAACGATGAGGCCGCCGGAACCCATCATGGAGCCGATGGAGATCAGGTTGTCATAGTCGATGGGAATATCAAAATGCTCTGCCGGGATACAGCCGCCGGAGGGGCCGCCGGTCTGAGCCGCCTTAAACTTCTTACCATTGGGAATACCGCCGCCGATCTCCTCGATGACTTCCCGGAGAGTGGTGCCCATGGGGATCTCCACCAGGCCGGTGTTGTGGATCTTGCCGCCCAGAGCGAAGACCTTGGTTCCCTTGGATTTCTCCGTACCCATGGAGGCGAACCATTCTGCCCCGTGGAGGATGATCTGAGGAATGTTGGCGTAGGTCTCTACGTTATTCAAAATGGTGGGTTTGCCGAACAGACCCTTCTGTGCCGGGAACGGCGGTCTGGGTCTGGGCTCGCCACGGTTGCCCTCGATGGAGGTCATCAGGGCGGTCTCCTCGCCGCAGACGAAAGCGCCGGCGCCCAGTCTTAAGTCGATGTCAAAGGAGAAGTCGGAGCCGAAGATGTTGTTGCCTAAAAGCTCCATCTCCCGGGCCTGGTTGATGGCGATGCGGAGACGCTCCACGGCGATGGGGTACTCGGCACGGACATAAATGTAGCCCTGGGAAGCGCCGATGGCATATCCCGCGATGGCCATGGCCTCCAGAACCGCGTGAGGGTCGCCCTCCAGAACGGAACGGTCCATAAACGCGCCCGGGTCGCCTTCGTCGGCGTTACAGCACACATACTTCTGATCCGCGTCGTTCTGCTTGGCCAGCTTCCACTTTAATCCTGTGGGGAATCCGCCGCCCCCTCTTCCTCTCAGGCCGGAGTCCAGAAGGCACTGGATCACGTCGTCGGGGGTCATCTCTGTCAGGACCTTGCCCAGGGCCTCGTAACCGCCGGTTCCTATGTACTCCTCAATGACTTCCGGGTTGATGATACCGCAGTTTCTCAGGGCGATGCGGTGCTGCTTCTTATAGAAATCCGTGTCGATCAGGGCCTTGACGCTGCCCGCGGGAGTCACGGTCTCGTTGTACAGGAGCCTGGTGACAACCCTTCCCTTTAACAGGTGCTCCGCGACGATCTCCGGGATATCCTCCACTTTGACCATGGAGTAGAAGGTGGCGTCCGGGTAAATGATCATGATGGGGCCCAGGGCGCAGAGGCCGTGGCATCCGGTCTGGACTACGGATACTTCCTCAGTCAGGCCGTTTTTTTCGATCTCGGCTTTTAAAGCTTCCATGATCTGCTGGCTTCCGGAGGAAGTACATCCTGTTCCGCCGCAGACTAATACATGTGAACGATACATCTGGTTTCCTCCTTATTTGATGTCTGCCCCGCTGAGGGTGTATTCTTCCACAACATGACCGCCTACCAGGTGGCGCTCCAGCA
>CAJUJV010000048.1:294-27575 GCA_910586845.1 uncultured Hungatella sp. | reverse complement strand
CTCCTCAGCCTTCTCCGGGGTCATCTTGATGTAGGTGATCTTCTGTTTGCCCGGCTCCATGACCTCCACGATAGGCTCGTACTGGCACAGTCCGATGCAGCCTGTCTGGGTCACGGAGATCTTGTCCGTCAGGTTTCTTTCCTGAACCAGGGTGGACAGTTTGGTCAGCACCGGTCTGGCGCCGCTGGCGATGCCGCAGGTAGCCATGCCTACTACCACCCGGGTATGGCTGTGGTCTTCAGCCCGCATACTTACCTGGCTCTGCATTCTTTCACGGATAGCTCTTAATTCTTCAAGAGACTTCATATAATTGGTCCTCCAATCTGGCGGCTAATAGACAGCGCCGCCGTCAGTTTCCAGTTTGTTTTCGTTGAGATAGTCCATAATGTAGGCGGATATGTCCGGTGTATCAAAAGGAATATCCCCCAGGACCTGCCGGAATTCCCGGGTGTCCAGAGTAAAGGAGCGGTCGTTATACTGATAGTTGTACCCGAAATCCGTCTCCGGATGGTAAACTACCAGGGTATGTATGGTGGTGCTGATATCGCCGAGAGGCATCCGGTCGATGTGGGAGAGGACAAACACCGCGGTCACTTTCGTACCCACTCCGGGCCTGGAAGCGATGGAAAAGCTTCCTCCCGTGCTCTCTGCAGCCATCTTGAAAAAAGGGACCCCAAGGCCTACCTTCCGGGTAGTCCTGCTGGTGAAAAAAGGGTCCGTCACCTGCTCCACCTGCTCCGGCGTCATGCCGCAGCCGTCATCTTCGATGATCACTGTAAGCCGGTCTTCCGGAAAGTCCGCATGGACCGTTATGGTCACGAGAGATGCTTTGGCTCTGGTGGAATTCTCCGCCACATCCAGTACATTTAAGGAAATTTCCGTCATCATGATTATTTATATTTGGCCAGAATGCCCGGGATATCGTCAGGAGTCAGCCTGCCGTAAACCTCTTCGTTGATCATCATGACCGGTGCCAGTCCGCAGGCGCCTACACAGCGGCAGGAGTCAAGGGAGAACCGGCCGTCAGGAGTACACTCTCCGTTGGTGATCCCCAGAAGTTCTTCCAGTTTGCTGAAGATGGCGCCGGAGCCTTTGACATAACACGCTGTGCCCAGACAGACGGAAATCTGATATTTGCCTTTGGGCTGTAAGGCAAACTGGGAATAAAATGTGGAAACTCCGTAGATTTTCTCCAGCGGAATTCCTGTTTCGTCGGAAATCATGGTCTGTACCTCAATGGGGAGATAGCCATAGATATCCTGGGCCTGCTGCATGATGGGCATCAGGGCGCCTTTTGTGTCTTTCAGCTCGGTGATCACCTTTTTTAAGGCAGCTTCCTGTTCAGGGGTGCCGCTGAAAGGAACATGTTCTTTCTTAGAAGCCATGTTAATATCCTCCTCCTGATAAATTGGTTGAGATTTCTGTGATCCATGGCCCCGGGACGGGCCGGATCGGCTTTGCAGGACAAGTCATCCCGCAGGTGCCGGAAAGCACACAACGGCCCGGTGGACACATATGGGGGATGCCCGCCGGGGTATATCATATTTTAACATGGTAATGATAAAAAATCTACCAGAATATCAGAAAAGGAAGAAAATATCTAAAAAAAGACGGCAATCTGCATAAAAGAGGAAAAATCCGGAAAGGTGTTGAATATCCATCGGGTCAATGGTATTCTTATATAAAAAGAATGAAAATACAGGAGGGGAATCATGACAGTTAAAGATGCGATGAATGTACTTGGCGCGAGAGTTCTGGTGGGGGAGGAACATCTGGACCGGGAAGTGCGCAGCGCCTGCGGTTCGGATATGATGAGCGACGTCCTGGCATTTTCCAAGGATCATTCCATTCTGCTCACGGGTCTGTGCAATCCCCAGGTGATCCGGACGGCGGAGATGCTGGACATTGTCTGCATTATCTTTGTGAGGGGGAAAAAGCCGGATGAGACCATCCTGGAGATGGCCAGAGAGCGGGATCTGGTGGTGCTGGAGACGGGACACAGGATGTTTTCTTCCTGCGGCATGCTGTATGCGGCAGGACTTCATGGAGGTGCGATATAATGGCAGATGTGATTGCTCTGACTTATGAGATATCCCCTGATGATTTTACCAGGGCAGGGGAAGCCAGCAGCGATGTAAAGAGTAAATTAAAACAGGTAGGAGTTTCCCCCGCCGCTATCCGGAAGGTGGCCATCGCCATGTACGAGGGTGAGATCAACATGGTGATCCACGCAGAGGGAGGAAAGATCACGGTGGAGATCTCTCCCACGGAGATCCGGATGATACTGGCAGACAGAGGGCCGGGGATCCCGGATATCGAACAGGCCATGCAGGCAGGCTGGTCCACGGCTCCCGACGAGGTCCGTTCCCTGGGATTCGGCGCGGGCATGGGCCTGCCCAACATGAAGAAATATACGGATGAAATGAATATCGAGACGACTTTGGGGGTAGGGACCACGATTACCATGGTAGTGAAAATATAGTGAGAGGGGAATGAACGATGGATAAATTTTATCATTCCGTGCGGCTGGATCCGTCCCTTTGCAAGGGGTGTATCAACTGCATCAAACGCTGTCCTACCCAGGCCATCAGGGTGCGGGACGGAAAGGCGCAGATTAACGCCAAATTCTGTATCGACTGTGGGGAGTGTATCCGCATCTGTCCCCACCATGCCAAGATCGCTACCTACGACAAGACGGAGACCATCCGCCAGTATGAATATGCGGTGGCTCTTCCTGCTCCGTCTCTGTACAGCCAGTTCAACAATCTGGATGATGTGAATATCGTGTTAAACGCCCTGAAGATGATGGGCTTTGACGATGTGTTCGAGGTCAGCGCGGCTGCGGAGATCGTATCCGAAGCCACCAGGCAGTATATCTCGGACCATAAGGATCAGGCGCCGATCATCAGCACTGCGTGCCCGTCGGTAGTCAGGCTCATCCGGGTCAGGTTCCCCAACCTGATTCCACACATGCTTCCCCTCAATCCTCCCATCGAGGTGGCGGCGGGGCTGGCGGCTCAGAAGGCTCTGAAGGAGACCGGCCTGCCCAGAGAAAAGATCGGTATCTTTTTCATCTCCCCCTGCCCGTCCAAGGTGACCTATGTGAAATCGCCTCTGGGGACGGAGAAGAGCCAGGTAGATCATGTCCTGGCCATCAAAGACGTCTATCCCCAGCTCCTTTCCCATATGAAAGCCGTGGGGGAGGATCCGGAGGAACTGAGCACGTCCGGAAAGATCGGTATCAGCTGGGGGCGCAGCGGCGGAGAGGCCAGCGGCCTGTTCTCGGAGAATTATCTGGCTGCAGACGGCATCGAGAATGTGATCCGGGTCCTGGAAGACCTGGAGGATGAAAAATTTGACAAACTTCAGTTCGTGGAGCTTAATGCCTGCAACGGCGGATGTGTAGGCGGCGTGCTGACGGTGGAGAACCCTTATGTGGCAGAAGTAAAGCTGAAAAGGCTGCGCAGATACATGCCTGTGGCCAGAAGCCGTATGGAGGAAGGGACGGAAGAATATGTTCCCTGGACTACGGGAGTCCAGTTCGAGCCTGTGTTCCGGCTGGGGGACAATATGATGGAAAGCTTCTCCCGCCTGGAGAGAGTGGAGCGGCTGTGCAAAAAACTGCCGGGGCTGGACTGCGGTTCCTGCGGGGCTCCCACCTGCAAGGCTCTGGCAGAGGATATCGTCCGGGGAGAGGCCAGCGAGAGAGACTGCGTCTACTACCTGCGGGACAACCTGCACAAGCTGTCCCAGGAGGTGGCCGTCCTGGCGGAGGATCTGGCCGAGAGGGAGAGCGAGAACAGAGACAGAGGCCGGATGAACGCTCTCAAAGAATACATACAGATGATATCGGAAGAGATGGCGATCCTGGACAGCAAGGTGAAAGACGAGAATGTGACGGCAGAGGACGACTGAACCGGGACAAGAGGGAGGTAACCATGACTGTAGAAGATTTAAAAGGGATATTTAAGGTGGCGGTGGAGGGAGAGGATCTGACCCGTGAAGTGACGGGCATCTTCTGCTGCGACCTCTTAAGCGTTGCCATGGGAAAAGCGCCGTCGGACAGTGCATGGGTGACGGTCATGGGCAACGTGAACACCATTGCGGTGGCGACTCTGGCAGATGTGGCCTGTGTGATTCTGGCGGAAGGGGCACAGCCTGACGACATGTGCCGTTCCAGGGCCCGGCAGCAGGGAGTGACTGTTCTGGCCACAGAGGAGCCCATCTTTGAGGCGGCCTTAAAGGTCCATAAACTGCTCCATGGCTGAGCTGTATTATGACCTTCACATCCACTCCTGTCTCTCCCCATGCGGAGACGATGACATGACTCCTGCCAATATTACAGGCATGGCAGTCATCAAGGGGCTGGATGTGATCGCGGTCACGGATCACAATTCCTGCAAAAACTGCCCCGCTGTCCTGGCGGCGGCCCGGGAGTACGGCATCCTGGCCATCCCGGGGATGGAGATCAACACCTCCGAGGAGGTCCACGCAGTGTGCCTGTTTGAAGAGCTGGAGGCGGCCATGGAGTTTGACTCCTATGTCTATGACAGGCTGATCCCTTTTCCCAACAAAGAGGAGATCTTCGGGAGACAGCTGATCTACAATGACCAGGACCAGATCTGCGGCACGGTCCCCAACCTGCTGATCAACGCGGCCGATATCTCCTTTGAGGGCCTGTGGGAGCTGGTGCGGTCATACGGAGGCGTCATGTTCCCGGCTCATGTGGACAAGACAGCCAACAGCCTTATCGCCAATCTGGGATTTATCCCGCCGGACAGCAGATTTAAGACGGCGGAGGTGAAAGATCTGACGAAACTCCACGGACTGAAAAAAACGGATCCGTACCTGGAGAAATGCCGGATCATCAGCAATTCCGATGCCCACTATCTGGAGCATATCCATGAGCCCAAGCTGACTCTGGAGGTAAAGGAGAAGAGCATCAGAGGCGTTCTGGCTGCCCTGGCCGGAGAATGAGCGGAAACCATTTGATACGGTCCGCCGTCAGCAGTGAAACAGAGTTACAGATACATGTCTGAGAGAAACTGTCAGAAACAAAAATCCGGAAGATACCCAAGGGGTGCTTCCGGATTTTTGTCGTCTGCCCGTCTTTTTTACGTTTCCGTCATAATCTGACTATATTATCCATAAAACGACAATATGATACCTTTTTTTTCCATAATTTTCCTGTAGTATGAACATATCACGATGAAAAAAGAAGGAGGCACAACAGATGTCAGCTACCGTTTACGGATACGTCCGCGTATCGACAAAAGAGCAGCGTGAGGACCGTCAGATGATAGCCCTTGAGGAGCTTTCGATCCCCAGGGACAGGATCTTTATGGACAAGTTAAGCGGAAAAAATTTTGAACGTCCGCAGTACCGACGCCTGATCAGAAAACTGAAAAAAGGGGATGTGCTCATCGTCAAATCTATCGACCGGCTGGGGAGAAATTATGAGGAGATCTTAAACCAGTGGCAGAAGATCACAAAGGAGATTCAGGCGGATATCGCGGTTCTTGACATGCCTCTCCTGGATACCAGAAAGCGGGGACAGGACCTGACCGGCACCTTTGTGGCGGATCTGGTGCTGCAGATTCTTTCCTATGTGGCTCAGACGGAGAGAGAGAATATCAGACAGCGCCAGATGGAGGGGATCGCGGCGGCAAAGATGAGGGGAGTCCGGTTCGGCAGGCCCAGGAAACAGAAGCCGGAGGAGTTTCAGACCGTGAAAGAAGGGTGGGAAATGAACCGGTTCGGTTCCAGAGAAGCGGCCAGAAAACTGGGGATCTCTCAGAATACATTTTTGAGATGGGCCAGGGAAAGCGAGGCCCTGTCTGGAAAAAACTTCCTTAAGCCGTGACAGGGAAAATGGAAGAATAAAGTAGGGCTTATCATTCACCGGTTCCGGGACAGAAAAATCCCGGAAAATCCTTAAAAAATATCTGTTTTGCATTATAGCACAGCTGAGCGAAAAAGTCTGCTTTTTCGTTCACCGGAACTATACGAAAGAAAAGAGGAATGGGTGATGTACATAGTTTCATTTTTTCAGTATCTTTTCAGAAAATCTAATTTCCCGCTGATCTTATATCTGGTGCTGAATACGCTGATCGTATCTGCGCTGCTGGGAGGCAGTATCGCTCCCGGTAAACCGGTGGTGGCTCTGGCAGTGGGGCTCATAGCATACGTGATCTCCCTGGCCGCGGCACTGTCGCCTCTCGGGGAGTTTATTCTGCGCAAACAGACAAAATGCCATGAGATCACAGATGACGGAGTCCGCAATTTTATCGAGCCCATTTTCCGGGAAGTGCTGACGAAGGCCAGACAGGTGAATCCGGAGATCCCCGATGATGTGGAACTGTATATGAACGAGAGCCAGGACATCAATGCCTTTGCCACGGGGCGGAAGACGGTGTGCGTCACCGAGGGGATGCTGCAGCAGGATCCGGAGATGATCAGAGCCACCCTGGGCCATGAGATGGGTCATCTGGCACATCACGATACGGATCTGATCCTGGTGGTGACCGTGGGAAACTTCTGGATTATGTGTGGGATGAGTATCTGTCCCTCCTTTACGGGTACGATCAGGCCAATCTGGCTCTCCTGGAAGCTCTCTTAAAAGAAAATCCGGAAAGAAGCGCTCAGCTTCTGAATTTTGAGATGAAACACACGAAAAAGGACGGCATGGACCGCTTCAGGGATAACCTTCACAGGACCCTGAATTCGGAGACAGGCAGATGGTCGGCGGACTCCGAGAAGGTCCTGGAGAAATATGAGGACTTTATCCAGGAAAATTATGAGGGGAAGGAACGGCTGGGAAAACAGCTGGAGCTTCTGCGGTTTCTGCTGGAGCTGCGCAAGAACAGCCAGCAGATCCAGAGAGTCGTAGCCAATACAGAGAGGGACTTTCCCATCGCAGACCCGGAGATCTCCGAGAAGAACAAGCTGTTTAAAAAGGGCAGGGACAGGGAGTATGTCTCGGTCCTGGGCTCCTATAAAGGGAACCTGTTTGCCATGGCGGACGCCATCCTGGACTACACCAAAGGCACGGGGGCGGCCGTGGACTGTTCCAGAAGCCACCTGTATCTGGCGGGGGTCGATCTGTGGAGGCAGTACCTGCAGTCAGAGACCTTTGACTTTGCCAGGTCGGCCAACCTGCTGAAGACCGAATTTGCAGAGAGTCCCATAGACACCGGAACCGTCTCTGCCGGCGAGCTGAAAAGCTATTTTCAGTGGATCCGTACCCCCTTGCTGGCCACCATATTTACCAGGGACAGCTATGATCTGCTGTTTACGGCCTGCCGCATGACGGCTGAACAGAAGCAGATGGCCGCGGGCCTTTTGATGGACTGGATGCTGGAGAACTATGACAAGAACACCAGCACAGAGGAGATCGGCCAGTTTATTCTGTTCTGCTACTCTGCGGACCCGGAGATTTACCGGGGTGTCCTGGAAGAGAAAATCGGCGGGATGAAAAAGACGACTCTCCAGGGAATCCGGGATTATTTCGGGCAGAATCAGATGGATCAGAAGAGTTTCGGCCTGTATCTGGACAGCATCTGTGAAAATAAGCAGAAGAAAGGAACAAAGCTTCATGAACTATTTGAGAGAGCAGCTGGAGGCTTCCGAAAGAGAAATCTATGACAGACTGACGGAGGGACTGAAAAAATACGAAAAGAAGATTTCTACGGCTCCCTGCAGCGATGAAGCGATTCAGAGACTTTGGGAGCTGGTTAAAAGAAACGAACCGGAGCTGTTTTATGTGGATTTCAAGACCCTGGACTGCGGTTTTTCTTCCCGCACCCTGATCATACAGCCTGTGTATCTGTACCCAAAAGCAGAGTGTGAGGCTATGGCCGGAAAGCTGGAGCAGAAGATGGATCAGGTCCTGGCGGGATACGGCGGCAGCACGGAGGCGGAAGCCACGGAGTACGTCCACGACTGGCTGGCGGAAAACGTCAGATACGACTACGCCGCCGCCCAGACCCAGAACGTGCCGGAGGCCGTCAGCATCGTGGGCGGCCTTGTAAAAGAATATGCGGTGTGCGAGGGGATCGCAAAGACCGTTCGGTACCTTCTGCAGCCTCTGGGCGTAGAAGCCCTGGTGGTCTCAGGGGAGGCCGACGTGCCGGAGGGAAACACGGGGATGGAGGGAGGAAGACATTCCTGGAACTTAAACAGGATCGAAGGAAAAATTTATCACATGGATGTCACGTGGGATCTGAAAGAGACGACCCCTCTGAACAGAGTTCTCCACACCTTCTGCAATCTGGATGACGGTTCCGTGATCATGAGCCATGACTGGGACCTGGTGGCCTACCCCAAGGCCACGGACATGGTCCAGAACTATTATATGCGGCGGGGCTGCTATATCCGCTCCCGCCTGGCCTTTGGGCGCTATGTAGAGCAGTGCATCTCCCGGGGGGAGGATGTGATTTCCGTGAAATTTGACGCTACCGCCGGCTTTCCCGACGACGGGGGACAGTGTATCGTGAACATGGTGCTGAAGGCCCTGGGAAAGCTGGGGCTGGAGAAAAAGATCAGCTACGTCTATGACTGCAGCAACACCATGTTTACCGTGGCGCTCAGCGGTTGAGGGGGAGAAAGACTATGAAAAAAGGAAATCAGTACGGAAAAAATCAGTGGAAGGTAACGCTGCTGAATCTGGGGGTCAGGCTGGGGATTCTGGCCATCCTGTCAGGAGGCGTCTGGAAAGCGTGGCCTTACGCGGCGCCCCGGGTATCCGCCTGGCTGGAAGAAAAAAAGAACAAGGACGACGGGGAGACGGAGGAAGAGACCTTCCCTGAGGGAGGCCGGCTCTCTGTGGCCATGATGGAGACCCGGGAGGAGACGGAGTTTCCCAGAAAAGCCCACACCTACAAATTTGTGCCCTCCGACGGAACCTGGAATGATGCGGCGAAGGCGGCCAGGGAGGACGGCGGTTATCTGGCGGATATCACAAGCGCCGAAGAGCAGCAGGAGATCGAGATGCTGATGGAAGGCTACGACGGCTATTCCGTCATATGGCTGGGTGCAAACAGGCTGGCCGGGGACTTTGCCTGGATGAGCGGAGAACCCTGGGATTACACAAACTGGGCAGAGGGAGAGCCCAACAATGAGACAGGAAGCGAATCCTATCTTATGATGTATCGGTCGGACGGAAAATGGGGCTGGAACGATGCGGAGGTAAGCGTCTCTGAGTATTATCAGGGACACATGGGATATATTATCGAATACGGAGATTAAATGCAGATGAAAAAGGGACCGCAGTACGGAAAAAATCAGTGGAAAGTACGGCTGCTGACCACGGCCGTGTGGCTGGGCATCATAGCCGGTCTGGGAGCCGTGGTCTTTGTGGGAAAGACAAAAGTGCTGCCTCAGGTCAGAATCCTGATGGGAAAAGAAGAGACAGAAGAAGAGACAGAACCGGAGGAGACGGTCCGGGAATCAGAATCAAAAGAGACAGAACCAAAAGAGACGGAGCCCCTTCCGGAATTCCGTCTGGTGGATTCCGACGCCGCGGATCTGTCAGGATATGAAAAGGTGGGAGTGATGCTGGCCGAATCCGGTTCCGAATCCATCGTCGGTTACGCCTACTCTACGGATAAAGTTCTCGACGGGGACAGGGCCACCTTCTGGATGACAGACGGGCTTACAGGCAATGACGGAGTGAGGAATGTGCTGAGATTTACTCTGTCGGGACGGTATAAAATCCATTATATCACCTTCTGTCTGGGCAACTGGAGCAGCGAGTCAGAATTCGGCTCCCATCACAGGCCCAAAGGCCTGAATATCTCCGCGGGAGGATATGATGAAAATATCATATTTCCTGACGAGATGAAAGAATTTACAGTGGAGATCAGCAATCCGGCGATTACCAAATATCTGAATGTGCGCATCAATTCCATCTATGAAGGAGGAGGGAATACGTGCATATCAGAGATCGGAATCTACGGCGAGAAGGTGCCGGATTCAGAATAGCAGAGGAAAAAGAACATGGCAGGTTTAAAAAGATACGGAAAGGACAGCTGGAAGGTAACATGTTTAAATCTGGCTGTACGGCTGGTGATTCTGTGCGTCATAGGCGGGGGAGCGTTTTTTGGATATAAAAAATTTGAGCCCTTCATAACAGAGAAAGTGGAAGCAGTGAAAGAAAAACTGAGTTCTCTGAAGAAAGACAAGGGCAAAGACGGAGAAGAGGGGGAAAATCAGGAACAGGGTGAAGAGGGGCAGGAATTCGGAACCGGAGTGGCTATCCGGGATCTGGAGCCTGTCTATGACTGGGATTTCACCAGGGGGATGAAGGAGCGGGCGGCTCAGACCGTCTGTACCCCCTACGGGGATTCACAGCTGGTGGAGATCGGGGATCCTCAGGCTCCCGTGGGACGGGCCCTTTATCTGGACGGAGACGGGGATTACATCGAATGCGGTCAGGAGATCCAGTTCAGCGATGATTTCACCTTCAACGCAGTGGTGAACTGCCTGGACGTCAATAAGGACTTTACGGCTATTTTGGGAAAGTATGATTCCGACGACGGCCCTTTGGTAGTCTCTTTCCGCTATGGCCATCTGAACTGCTGGGTGATTTCGGACAGCTACCACGGGTCCTTTGAGACCGAGGCGGAACTGTCTCCGGACCAGTGGTATGATGTGACAGTGGTATATGAAAAGCCCATGATGAGCATCTACATCAACGGCCAGCTGGATGGGCAGGAAGAAGTGGGACAGCTGAACGAGTGCGACGACCTGATTACCATCGGCCGACAGGCGGCTCTCTACAAGTCCGACTATCAGTATTACGGGTATATCGGAAAGATCCGAATTTATGACACACCTATGAACGGGGCGGAGGTGGCGGCCATGGCGGAAGCCAATCTGCAGCCTCACGAGGAAGAAGAACCCCGGATCATGACGGTCAGCGCCAAATCCCTGAACGTGCGCAGCCAGGCCGATACCAGCGGAGACATCGTGACCACTCTGGAAGAAGGAGAGGAGGTGGAAGTGCTGGACGAGGCCTCCGAGGATTGGGTGAAAATCCGCTGCATCCGGCAAAATGACGAGGAAGGATACGTGGCAGCCAGGTATCTGGCAGAGCCGGATCAATGATCTTGCTTATTTCTTAAAGTTCGATTAAGACCCTTGCTTTTTAGGGGAAAATGGATTAGGCTAGGAGGGAGTCTGGAACACCAAGAAAGCAGAGCAGGAGGGAAGTATGAGAAAAATCAGAAAGACGTGGTGGGCCGCTGTCTGCGGGGCCGTGATGCTGACGGTGATGTCTGCGGGGACGGCCATGGCAGAGGATGAGAGCCCCAAAGGTCAGTGGATCAACATGGAAAAGGGGCCGGGAGTAGCCCAGTGGGTGGACGAGAACGGAGTGGTCACCGATCCGCCGGGCGTGAAGCAGGAGGAGGACGGTCAGTCTCAGGAAGAGACCGAAGGCAGTCAGGAGGCTCAGGCCGGGGAGACGGCCCAGGAAGAAACCGGGACCCAGGAAAGCCAGGCAGATCAGACGGCAAATGAAGGCACCCAGGCGGCTTCGGGCCGGGTCATCGATCCGTCGCGCCCCATGGTGGCCCTGACCTTTGACGACGGTCCCATGGCCTCCGTGGGCAACCGGATCATGGACTGTCTGGCACAGTACGGAGGAAAGGCCACGTTTTATGTAGTGGGAAACCGCTGTCCCGGCTATGCCGCGGAGATGCAGCGTATGGCCGCGGAAGGCCACGAGATCGGCAATCATACTTATGAGCACAAATATCTTCATAAGCTTGGCGCAGAGCAGATCCAGTATCAGGTGAACAAGGGAAGCGAGGCTATCCAGGCTGTCTGCGGCGTGGTTCCGGCTACGGTCCGCCTGCCGGGAGGCAACAAGAACGCCACAGTCCTTGCCAATGTCAACGCCCCCATGATCATGTGGAGCATCGACACGCTGGACTGGAAGACAAAAAATACTCAGAGCACCGTGGATAAGGTTCTGGGCTCTGTGAGAGACGGAGATATCGTGCTGATGCACGAGCTCTACAGCCAGACAGGGGATGCGGCTCTTCAGATCATACCTGCCCTGGTGGAGAGAGGATATCAGCTGGTGACGGTCAGCGAGATGGCTCAGTACAGAGGCGGCCTGGAGAACGGAAAGCTCTATTACTCTTTCCGGCCGTAGAAGGAATACATAAAGAAGAAACTGAAGCACAGGATACCGCTTCGACGACAGATCATCGCCGGAGCGGTATTTTTTATGCACACGGGGGCGGAGTGGAGTATGCCGCTAAAGCGGCCCGCCCCCGGCGCGGGAGTCCGGCAAGCCGGACTCTTTGTTCCATCACACCTTTCAGACACGGAAAATAAAGTTCAGCAGCCGGCGGGAAAGGTATGCTCCGGCGCAGATGGAAGCCAGATAAAGGGCGATCCCCGGGCCGATGCCTGCCGCTATGGAGATCTCATGGAACACCACCTGTGTGACCGGGTAGTAGGGGGAGATATAGAACATGTCCGCCCTGCCTCCGGTAAAAATATTGACGGCCATGGCCATGAGGCAGAAAAGAAAAAACAGAGGGAGAGCCGGAAGGATGCCGGAACTTTTTTGGGAAGTCAGACCTGAGGCGGTGCAGCAGCATGCGATGAAGATCAGCATGATATGCCACAGCAGTCCGTGAAGAGTCAGGGTCCAGTAAGGATGCATGAGTCCCGACGGCTCCAGAAGAGCCATGATTCCCCCCAGGAAGCCGAAAGACTGAAGATAAACAGATACGGCGTCCCGGACTTTTCCGCGGGGGAGGAAAGGGAAGATCAGGCACAGGTACATGGGGGTGCTGCAGAGCTGGAAAGGGAAATACCACCAGTCATAGCTTCCTTCATTTACGATCAGATAGAGAAACAGCTGCTTATAGATTTCCCCGGCAGCCAAGCAGACTCCGCATAGGAGCAGGAGACGGCCCGGATCAGGACAGTCTCTCTGACGGGGAGGAAGGGCCTCTCTCAGGGCGCGGGGCGGATACAGAAACCTGGCCAGGGCTATGGACCCGAAACTTCCCAGGAGAAGAAAGGCCAGGTGAAATACGGACCAGGGGAGAGGCGGAGTCATGGGCCAGGCGGTTTTTTCGATCAGAATACGCATCATGGACAACCTGCTTTGTTATGACAGTAAGAAAATTTCGGGCTTCTACCACAGTATACCGCAATTTTGGTAAAAGTTCCACTTGATTAATTTGGGAAATGAGATATAATGTATAGCTAGCAGTGTGATTTTATGCATTGCGGTGTATATATATGAGGAGGAGATTACTATTATGAAAAAACAGTTTTTTGCACTTTTTATGTCGGCGGTTCTCATGGGTTCTCTGACAGCCTGCAATTCTTCCACCCCGGAAGCCACCACCGCAGCTGCCACGGAGGCAGAGACCAAAGAGGGAGCAGAGGCAGGCGGCAAAGTCCTGGTCATGGCAACCAATGCGGAGTTTCCGCCTTACGAATATCATGACGGCGGAGAGATCGTAGGTATTGACGTGGAGATCTCTCAGGCCATCGCCGAAAAGCTGGGCATGACTCTGGAGATCGAGGATATCGCCTTTGACTCCATCATCCCGGAGCTTCAGTCCGGCAAGGCAGATATGGGCGCCGCAGGTATGACCGTAGATGAGGACCGTCTGAAGAATGTGGATTTCTCTGATCCGTATACCACGGCTTCTCAGGTGATCATCGTAAAGAATGACAGCGACATCACAGGCCCCGACGACCTGGCAGGCAAGTACATCGGCGTTCAGCTGGGAACCACGGGAGATATCTATGCTTCCGATTACGAGGAGCAGGATGCCACCATCGAGCGTTATAACAAGGGATTTGAAGCGGTACAGGCCATGGTCCAGGGAAAGATCGACGCGGTCGTTATCGATGTGGAGCCGGCCAAGGTATTTGTGAGCCAGACAGAAGGGATCAAGATCCTGGATGAGGCGCTGACAGTAGAGGAATATGCCATTGCGGTAAAGAAGGGCAATACGGAGCTTCTTGAGAAGATCAATGCAGCGCTGGCCGAATTAAAGGAATCCGGCGAGCTGCAGGCCATTATCGACAAATACATCTCTGCAGAATAAAGATAAGGAAAGAGTACGATGATCGAGAAATTCAGAGCGGATTTTTACCAGAATTTTATAAAGGACGACCGTTGGAAATACATCACAGAAGGACTGGGCAATACCATAAAGATCACGATCTTCGCAGTACTCCTGGGTATTGCACTGGGGTTTCTGGTGGCCATGATCCGTTCCACTTATGAGAAGACTCATAAGCTGGGGCTGCTGAATCTGTTGTGCAACATCTATCTGACGGTGATCCGCGGGACTCCGGTGGTCATCCAGCTGATGATCATTTACTTTGTGGTATTCGGCTCTGTCAGGATCAACAAGGTGGTGGCATCGGTGCTGGCCTTCGGCATCAATTCCGGTGCCTATGTGGCGGAGATCTTCCGAAGCGGCATCATGTCTATTGACAACGGGCAGTTTGAGGCAGGCCGCAGTCTGGGGTTCAGCTATCCCCAGACCATGTTCTATATCATCATGCCCCAGGCATTTAAAAACGTGCTTCCGGCCCTGGGAAACGAGTTTATCGTGCTCTTAAAGGAGACCTCTGTGGCCGGATATATTGCGGTGCAGGATCTGACGAAGGGAGCGGATATTATCAGGAGCCGTACATTCAGCGCCTTTATGCCTCTCATGGCGGCGGCGATGATCTATCTCTCTCTGGTGACCATATTCTCCTACTTTGTGCAGAGACTGGAAAGGAGGCTGAGAAACAGTGACCACTGAACATGAGCTGCCTCTGATTCAGGTACAGCACTTAAGAAAATGTTTCGACGATCTGGAAGTTTTAAAAGATATCACCGTGGATATCCACAAAGGAGACGTGGTCTGCGTCATCGGCCCTTCGGGCTCAGGCAAGAGTACGTTCCTGCGCTGCCTCAACCGCCTGGAAGAGCCTACGGCAGGAAAGATTTTTTTCGAGGATGTGGACATCACGGACCGAAAGACCGATATTGACCGGCACCGCCAGAAGATGGGTATGGTGTTCCAGCAGTTTAACCTGTTTCCCCATATGACCATTATGAAGAACCTGACCATTGCTCCCATGAAGCTGCAGAGACGCAGCCGGGAGGAGGCGGAGGCTCAGGCCATGGAACTTCTGAAAAGAGTGGGACTGGGGGATCGGTCCGGCGCCTATCCCAGCCAGCTGTCCGGCGGTCAGAAGCAGCGGATCGCTATCGTCCGGGCTCTGTGCATGAACCCGGAGGTCATGCTGTTCGACGAGCCCACCTCAGCCCTGGATCCGGAGATGGTGGGAGAAGTGTTAAACGTGATGCGGGATCTGGCTCATGAGAAGATGACCATGGTGGTGGTGACCCATGAGATGGGCTTTGCCCGGGAAGTGGCCAGCCGGGTCATGTTCATGGATGACGGATATTTCCTGGAGGAAAATTCTCCGGAGCAGTTTTTCTCCGCGCCGAAGAATGACCGCCTGAAAAATTTCCTCAGCAAAGTACTCTGATACAAAACAGGACAGATAAACGTTACGGGACTGCCGGGCGCTGGATTTTTCAGCAGCCCGGCGGTCCCGTGTTGCACAGAGACGGCGATCAAATCTAAAATTCCTCTAAAACTGATAAACAATTCGGTATATCTATTGAAAACCCGGCCAGTTTAGTATATATCTAAGACAGACAGCAGAGAAAGGAGTTGTCTCTCAATGAAATACCTGGTGGTATACAGCAGTCGTACAGGCAATACGGAGCGGATTGCCAGAGAGATTTTTCAGGCGCTGCCGGGCACGTCAAAGGATCTTCAGAAGATAGAGGAACAGAGAGGCGAGGCAGAGACTTACTTTGTGGGCTTCTGGAATGATAAAGGCATCTGCAGCAGCGACATCATGGAGTTTCTGGAAGGACTTCACAGAAAACAGGTTGCTCTTTTCGGAACCTGCGGTATGGGCGAAGACAGGAACTACTGCCGTCAGGTAGCCAGAAGGGTGGAAGCCCTGATCCCGGAGGACAACCGGTATCTGGGTTCTTTCCTGTGTTCCGGGAAAATGTCGCCTCAGGTGCTGGAGCGGTACAGGACCATGCAGCAGAAGCAGGATGGTCCCGAGATCCGCCAGATGATACAGATGTACGAAGAAGCCATGCTCCATCCCGACGGGAGAGACCTGAACAATGCCAGAATCTTTGCCAGAGAGATCGTGCATGAAAAAGAAGAAGGAGACAAGTTATGGGAATGAAAGAAAACAAACCGGAGAATAACCGGAGACCGTTTATGTTTTACTATGGGGTCGTCATGCTGGTGATGCTGGTCATCAACCTGTTCCTGATGCCCTTTGTGCAGAGGAAAGGAGTGATCGAGGTCCCCTACAGCACCTTCCTGGACATGGTCGATCAGGGAGTGGTCACAGAGGTGGGCAGAGACGAACAGCAGCTTACCTTTCTGGCAAAAACGGGTCAGAAGAATATTATGGGAGAGGAGATTGTCCAGCAGTATAAGACAGGCAACTGGCCTGATTCGGATCTGACAGAATTCCTCCGGTCCAAGGAGATCCGGTTCTCCGAGAGGATTGTGGAACCGGCTTCTCCCCTTGTTTCCATCCTTGTGTCCTGGATTATCCCCATCGTCATCTTTGTAGTGCTGGGACAGCTGCTGTCCAGGCAGATGCAGAAGAAGATGGGAAGCAACGCCATGACCTTCGGCAAGTCCAACGCCAAGATCTATGCGGAGTCAGAGACCGGCAAGACCTTTCTGGATGTGGCAGGTCAGGAGGAGGCCAAGGAGGCTCTGAAGGAGATCGTGGATTTCCTCCACAATCCTCAGAAGTATGCCGACATCGGCGCCTCCCTTCCCAAGGGAGCTCTTTTAGTAGGCCCTCCGGGAACCGGCAAGACCCTTCTTGCCAAAGCAGTGGCAGGAGAAGCCAAGGTTCCTTTCTTTTCCATCTCCGGCTCTGAATTTGTGGAGATGTTTGTGGGTATGGGTGCGGCCAAGGTCCGGGATCTGTTCAAACAGGCCAACGACAAGGCGCCCTGTATCGTATTCATCGACGAGATCGACACCATCGGCAAGAAGAGGGATGGCGGCGGCTTCTCCGGCAACGACGAGAGGGAACAGACCCTCAACCAGCTGCTGGCGGAGATGGATGGCTTTGACGGCCGCAAGGGCGTGGTCATCCTGGCAGCCACCAACCGCCCCGAATCCCTGGATCCCGCTCTCTTAAGGCCGGGCCGTTTCGACCGCAGGATCCCTGTGGAGCTGCCGGACTTAAAGGGCAGGGAAGCCATCCTGAGGGTTCACGGAAAGAATGTGAAGATGAGCGACGATGTGGATTACAAAGAAGTGGCCCGGGCTACCTCAGGGGCCAGCGGTGCGGAGCTGGCCAATATCATCAACGAGGGAGCTCTGAGGGCGGTCCGCATGGGAAGATCCGTGGTGAGCCAGCAGGATCTGGAAGAGAGCGTGGAGGTGGTCATCGCAGGCTATCAGCGCAAGGATTCCGGAGTCAGCAAGAAAGAACGGAAGATCGTGGCATACCATGAGGTGGGCCATGCCCTGGTGGCAGCCTGCCAGAGCGATTCGGCTCCCGTCCATAAGATCACCATCATCCCCAGGACCTCAGGCGCGCTGGGCTACACCATGCAGGTGGACAAAGACGAGCGTTTCCTCATGAGCAAAGAAGAGGCTTTCAACAAGATCGCCACATACACCGGAGGACGGGCAGCAGAGGAACTGATCTTCGGTTCCATCACCACCGGAGCCGCCAATGACATCGAGCAGGCTACCAAGCTGGCCCGGGCCATGGTGACCCGCTACGGCATGAGCGATCAGTTCGGCATGGTGGCGCTGGAGACCGTGACCAACCAGTACCTGGGCGGCGACACATCTCTTGCCTGCTCTCCCGACACGGCCAAGATCATTGATGAGGAAGTGGTGAAACTGGTAAAAACCGCCTACGAGAAAGCCACGGAGATGCTCAAGGAGCATCAGGACAAGCTCCATGAGATCGCCGCTTATCTTCTGGAGAAAGAGACCATCACGGGAGAGGAATTTATGGACATCCTGAAGGCTCCTGCAAAAACTTCCAAGGAGGAATAATTTCATAAAAAACCGGTTGCATTTTTCGTGCAAAGGTGTATAATTCAATATATGAGCACTTATTCATATGAATGTTACACGAAGACTGCAGGAGGGAATTTTTATGAAAAAGAAGTTTAAGATGGAGAATCTGGACTGTGCCAACTGTGCGGCAAAGATGGAGACCGCTATCAACAAGATCCCCGGAGTGAAGGAAGCCACGGTCAGCTTTATGACCCAGAGACTGGTGATCGAGGCGGATGACGACCGTTTCGACGAGATCGTGAAAGAAGCGGCCGCAGCCTGCAGGAAGGTTGACGCGGACTGCCAGGTGCTGATCTAGCCGGGGAAGGCAGGAGACACGGAAGATGAACACAGTGATCATAGGCATCGCAGGAGGAACCGGCTCCGGAAAGTCCACCTTTACCAACCGGCTGAAAGAGGCTTTCGGAGAGGATGTGGCGGTGCTGTACCACGACAATTACTATCGGGCTCAGGATGAGATTCCTTTCGAAGAGCGCAAGAAGGTGAATTACGATCATCCCGATGCCTTTGAGACAGAACTTCTTCTGAAACAGCTGAGAGATCTGAAGGAGGGAAAAACCATCCGCTGTCCGGTCTACGATTACAGCCGCCATAACCGGTCGGACCAGACCATCGTGGTGGAGCCCAGACGGGTGATCCTGCTGGAGGGAATCCTGGTGCTGGCGGATGAAAGGCTCCGGGATCTTCTGGATATCAAGATTTATGTGGAGGCAGACGCAGATGAACGGATCCTCCGGCGGGTCATCAGAGATGTGAAGGAGAGGGGAAGAGACATCGAGGGAGTGGCCAGACAGTATCTGACCACCGTAAAACCCATGCACTATCTCTATGTGGAGCCTACCAGGGCCATGGCGGATATCGTCATCAACAGCGGTAAGAATCCCATCGCATTTGAGATCATGAAAAATAACATTCAGAAGATCATCGAGGCCCTGGCCCCCTGATTTCTTCCCATTCCTGCCTGGTACATTCCTCCGGACCATAGCGGGCCTTCTCATAGAGCCGGTGCAGAACCTTATGATTCAGGCCTGCCGTCTCTTCCAGCTGGGAGGGGGAGGCGGAGGGAGGCAGAGTCAGCTTCTTTTTTCTGGAGAGAGTGAGGATTTCCCGGCGGTAACGGCGGCGGATCTTTTCGCTGTAAGACCGTGAGAACCATCCGGCAGGCTTCGGGCCTGCCTTTTTTTTGTCCGAACCCAGAGACCAGGTGGGCGTCAGATAGATTTTTTCGTCGCTGTCAAAAAAACGGGGCCTGGTGATCCAGGTCCAGAACTGCCGGCAGAGGCGGTAACACACCAGGACCACAAAGAGGAGGATGAGAATATATCCCATGACTCTGAAGATCCGATCCGCTATGACGATCCAGGCAGGAGTGGGACGGGGCTCGCCCAGAAGCCGGGAAAGGTCGGGAGACTGAGAAAAGCCTGTACCCGTGTCCGGCTCCGGAAAGGGAATCTGCCCCGGATGCTCGAAGTCCGCAAACCAGCGGTAAAGAGACTGCCACAGGGGTTCCAGACTCCAGGCGGCAGCCGGCATGGCCCCGAGACACAGACAGAGGAACAGAGTCATGCAGAAAGAATTTACATGGGAGATCTGCCGTGTGGGCAGATGATCCGTATCCCTGAAATGATCCAGAAACCAGTGGCAGGCGTGAAGATTGAGATGGATGAAAAAGAACAGGGCTGTGAGAAGGAAGCCGGCGAATCCCGCCTGCGTCAGAAACGGAGCCACAGGCCCGCTTTCGGACCGGACCATGGCCCCGATGAAATATGCTCCGGCGGACAGGCAGACGGCAGACACATAGAAGCCGGTGCGCATCTTTCTGAACCAGCAGTTAAGAAGTCTGCGAATAATCATAAGGCACCTCCCAGGGAAAGACGGACATATGGTGATACTGTTGGGGACAGAATCCTTCTGAAGGGAAATCCTGTCCCGGCCGCAGCGGAAGGATCCACTGGGATCCGGGACTTAAGCGGCACAGGCCGTTGTAAGCCAGGGCTAAAGAAGGACGCTGTTTCGGAGAGATCAGGACATAGACCAGGCCGCTGCCGTCTCCGGCGGCAGAGCTCTGGGAAGAAGAAAACATTTCTTCTATGATCTCTTCCATGGGAAGACGATCATTGTCGTCGGAGGAGATCCTGGCAAGAAGCTCCATGACGGACTGCCAGTGGCCCCTGCCGGCTCCTGCTTCCAGATATCCCCGGGATCCCGTAATACAGTCAATGCCGTTGGTGGAGACCGATACGGGGATCCCTTCACCGGTCAGCAGCCCGCAGTAAGAGCCGCAGAGCCGGATAGCCTCTTCCGTCAGATCCTGGTCTTTCCAGATCCGGTCAGAATCTACATCCAGGAGGAGCATGACCTGCCGGGAAGACGTGGGGGCGTAGACGTTGACCTTTAATTCGCCCGTCCGGGCGGTGGCCTTCCAGTTGACGCTGCGGTAAGGGTCGCAGGTCTCGTAGGGCCGCACGGACCGGGTCTCAAAAGGATCCGGAATCAGGGCCTTCTGAGCCAGTATCTGGCCCGTGAGACTGCGGAAAGGAAGCGTCAGTCTCCCTGGATCCGCCGCTCCCGGATAGACGTAGAAGGCGGCCCGGGCAGGCAGGGAGGCCACATAGCGGCTGGAAAAAAACAAGTCGTAGCTGACCAGCTGCACCTGATCAATGGTGTAATATCCCCGCCTTCTGCAGTCAAACTCCAGGGTGCGCCTGATCTTCTGCCAGGGCATGCAGGAAAAGATATCGCTTCGGTAGTTGTGATCCGTGATTCTGGAGTTGCCGGAAGCAGTAAAAACCAGATGTTTCCCCATATGGAATTTTACATGGAGTACGGGGAGAGGAAGGGCCTTGGCATTGGTGATGGTCTCTCTGAGGATCCCCCGCTCCCCTTCGGTCACGCCTCGGCAGTTGAAATCCAGGCTGACACAGAGGCCTCTGGCCCAGAACCGGTGGAACAGTACGTCCTGAAGTATCCAGAGGAGAAAAGCACAGGCGGCTGCCGAAAACAGTTTCATACGCCCTGCCTCCAGTCTTCTGTGGGAAGAGGGACGGCGGACAGGAGCTGGGACATGATCTCCCTGGCGGAGGACTGGAGCCCGAAGGTGCGGGCAGTGGTCAGACGGTGAGCCAGGACCGGGACGGCCAGAGTCTTGATGTCCTCCGGCACCACATAGTCCCTGCCCTGGATCAGGGCGTGGGCCCGGACCGCCCGATAGAGGCTTAAGGTTCCTCTGGGACTCGCCCCGTTAAGGATCCGGTTATCTTTCCTGGTAGCCTGGACCAGGTCCACCATGTAATCTTTCAGCAGAGGATGGACATAGATCCGAAGCGCTTTCTGCCGCAGGTCCATTAAGTCCCCGATCCGGCAGACGGGACCAAGTTCCTTCAGAGGATCCCCGCAGCCGAAACGGTCCAGGATGGCCAGCTCTTCCGGCTTATCCGGATAGCCCATGGATATTTCCATGAGAAACCGGTCCAGCTGGGCCTCGGGAAGAGGATAGGTACCGGCAGTCTCCACCGGGTTCTGGGTGGCGATGACGAAAAACGGAGGTTCCAGCACACAGGTGTCCCCGTCTATGGTCACCTGCCGTTCCTCCATGGCCTCCAGAAGGCTGGACTGGGTCCTGGGAGTAGCCCGGTTGATCTCGTCGGCAAGGAGGATATGAGTAAACACCGGGCCCCGGCGGAAGACGAAACGGCTCTCCTTCTGATCGAAATAGTTAAGGCCCGTGACATCGGAGGGAAGAAGATCGGGAGTGAACTGGATCCTGGAAAATTCCAGGTCCAGACTTCTGGCCAGAGCTTTGGCCGTCATGGTCTTGCCGGTACCGGGTACGTCTTCCAGAAGTACATGGCCGTCGGCCAGAAGGGCTGTGAGCAGCAGATCGACAGTGTCAGGCCGGCCTACGATGACCCTGGAAATGTTCTCTTTTATGGATTGTATCAGAGTATTTGTCATGGGGAAGCTTCTCCTTTCTCATGACAGAGTATATCACGTTTTCGCCTGTTTTTGAATATGAGGCTGTCGTTTTTTGAAAGCTGGAAGTCATTTCATGCAAGATTCTTTCGAGAAAATGTTGTCAGGTTTCCGAGATGGTGGTATCATAATAGCCAAAACTGAAAGGCTGCCTGCAGCCTTTTGGAATACATAGATTCAGGAGGACTCAGATGTATAAAATAATAAAGGCAGAGCAGCTGGCAGACAAGATCTATCTGATGGATGTAGAAGCGCCGAGAGTGGCCAGAGCCTGCGAGCCGGGAGAATTTGTGATCGTCAAGACGGCTGAAGCAGGGGAGAGGATTCCTCTGACCATCTGCGACTATGACAGGGATAAAGGGATTGTGACTATCGTGTTCCAGATCGTAGGCGCCAGCACCCAGAAGATGTCCGCGCTGAAAGCAGGGGACAGTTTCCGGGACTTTGTGGGCCCTCTGGGAAGACCCTCTGAATTTGTCCATGAGGATCTGGAGGTCCTTAAAAATAAGAAGATGCTGTTTGTGGCAGGCGGCGTGGGAACCGCACCCGTATACCCTCAGGTAAAATGGCTGAGAAACCACGGCATCGATGCAGATGTGATCGTGGGAGCCAAGACCAGAGACATGCTGATCCTGGAGGATCGGATGAGAGAGGCGGCAGGAAATCTGTACATCACCACCGACGACGGTTCCTATGTCCGCAAAGGCATGGTGACCGATGTGGTCAGGGATCTGGTGGAGAAACAGGGAAAGCATTATGACGTATGTGTGGCCATCGGCCCCATGATCATGATGAAGTTCGTATGTCTTCTCACAAAGGAGCTGGATATCCCTACGATCGTCAGCATGAACCCTATCATGGTAGACGGAACCGGCATGTGCGGCGCCTGCCGCCTGACCGTGGGAGATCAGGTGAAATTTGCCTGTGTGGATGGCCCGGAGTTTGACGGCCATCTGGTGAATTTTGACGAAGCCATGAAGAGACAGCAGATGTACAGGACAGAAGAAGGCCGCGCCATGCTGAAACTGAAAGAGGGGGACACCCACCACGGCGGATGCGGACATTGCGGAGGTGACGAGTAATGGATATGCTGAAAAAAGTACCGGTCCGTGAACAGGACCCGAAGGTAAGAGCGACGAACTTTGAAGAAGTCTGTCTGGGATACGATAAAGAGGAGGCCATGGAAGAAGCTTCCCGATGCCTGAACTGTAAAAACGCCAAATGCGTCAAAGGCTGTCCGGTTTCCATCGATATCCCGGAATTTGTGAGAGAGGTAAAGGAAGGGAATTTTGAGGAGGCCGCCAGAGTCATCGCCAGGTCCTCGGCCCTTCCCGCAGTCTGCGGGCGGGTGTGCCCCCAGGAGAGTCAGTGTGAGGGACAGTGCGTCCGCGGCATCAAAGGAGAACCGGTGTCCATCGGAAAGCTGGAGCGTTTCGTGGCCGACTGGTCCAGAGAAAACGGATTTGTGCCCGAAGCCCCGGAGACTACCAACGGGAAAAAGGTAGCCGTCATCGGTTCCGGTCCTGCCGGACTGACCTGTGCCGGAGATCTGGCAAAGCTGGGGTACGAGGTGACCATCTTCGAAGCCCTTCATGAGCCCGGCGGCGTGCTGCTTTACGGGATCCCCGAGTTCCGTCTGCCCAAGGAGGGAGTGGTAAAGCCGGAGATCGACAATGTAAAGAAGCTGGGAGTAAAGATCGAGACCAATGTGATCATCGGCAAATCCCTTACCGTCGACGAGCTTCTGGAAGAAGAGGGTTTTGATGCCGTGTTCATCGGTTCCGGAGCCGGACTGCCCATGTTTATGGGGATCCCCGGCGAGAATGCCAACGGCGTGTTCTCGGCCAACGAGTATCTGACCAGGAGCAACCTGATGAAGGCGTTCCGGGATGATTATGACACTCCCATTGCGGCAGGAAAAAAGGTGGCCGTAGTGGGCGGCGGCAATGTGGCCATGGATGCGGCGAGAACCGCCCTGCGCCTGGGAGCCGACGTACATATCGTGTACAGGAGAAGCGAGGCGGAACTGCCGGCCAGGGCGGAAGAAGTCCATCATGCCAAAGAAGAGGGGATCATCTTCGATCTGCTGACCAATCCGGTGGAGATCCTTGTAGACGACAACGGATGGGTAAAAGGCATGACATGTATCCGCATGGAACTGGGAGAGCCGGATGCTTCCGGAAGAAGGAGACCGGTGCCTGTGGCAGGTTCCGAATTCACCATCGAAGTGGACACGGTGATCATGTCTCTGGGAACCTCCCCCAATCCGCTGATCTCCAGCACCACAAAAGGCCTGGAAGTGAACAGGAGGAAATGTATCGTGGCCGAAGAGGCAAGCGGCAGGACCAGCAAGGAAGGAGTCTATGCCGGAGGCGATGCGGTGACCGGCGCGGCTACGGTGATCCTGGCCATGGAGGCAGGAAAAGCAGGGGCCAAAGGCATCCACGAGTATCTGTCGGGGAAGACGGAATAATCCTGACAGAAAGATTCCGACGGGCGGAGAGCCCGGTTACGAACAAACGGATCTGCCCGGACAGCGGAGAGTGCCGAAAGGCATGTTTTCGCCGGTGGGCGGGGGCTGAAAGGAACTTATTGGACGAAACAGAAATCTGGAAGATACCGGAGCAGAGGAATGCTTCGGTATCTTTTAAATTGTATAATCGTATATACGAATATAAGACGCATATGTGATTATACACAAAA
This sequence comes from uncultured Hungatella sp., assembly GCA_910586845.1. Classification (GTDB taxonomy): domain Bacteria; phylum Bacillota; class Clostridia; order Lachnospirales; family Lachnospiraceae; genus UBA3402. The sequence continues at coordinate 2,757 of CAJUJV010000048.1, read as the reverse complement.
AATGTAACTGCTTACACAAAGAAATCTATTCATTACTCACAAAAATCATCATATTTTTTCCAGAAAACCACTTTACTAGATTTCTAATTGTGTTATACTATTACCAGACCGCAGGTGGGTTTTTCTTGGTATGTTCAGGAAAGAAAAACAAAGGACCGGCGGGGAAAAAAGCAGACAAGCTGCACACAACTTGAGGAGGAAGATACTTATGGCAAACAAGTGGGTCTATTTGTTCAGCGAAGGAAATGCCAACATGAGAAACCTGCTGGGCGGCAAGGGCGCTAACCTGGCAGAGATGACGAACCTGGGACTTCCGGTACCACAGGGATTTACCATTACCACAGAAGCATGTACTCAGTACTATGAGGACGGCAAGAAGATCAACGACGAGATCATGGATCAGATCATGGTCCATATCGGCAAGATGGAAGAGATCACCGGCAAGAAGTTCGGCGACAAGGAGAATCCTCTTCTGGTATCCGTTCGTTCCGGCGCGAGAGCATCCATGCCCGGTATGATGGACACCATCTTAAACCTGGGTCTCAACGAGGAAGTAGTAGAGGTTCTGGCTGCCAAGTCCGGCAATCCCCGCTGGGCATGGGACTGCTACAGAAGATTTATCCAGATGTTCTCCGATGTAGTTATGGAAGTAGGCAAGAAGTACTTCGAGGAACTGATCGACAAGATGAAGACGGCCAAAGGCGTGACTCAGGACGTGGACCTGACCGCTGACGACTTAAAAGAGCTGGCCAACCAGTTCAAGGCAGAGTATAAGGAGAAGATCGGCAATGACTTCCCCACCGATCCCAAGGAGCAGCTGATGGAGGCTATCAAGGCCGTATTCCGTTCCTGGGACAACCCCAGAGCCAACGTATACCGCCGCGACAACGATATCCCCTATTCCTGGGGTACTGCAGTAAACGTACAGATGATGGCATTCGGCAACATGGGCGAGACCTCCGGTACCGGCGTTGCATTCACCCGTGATCCGGCTACAGGCGAGAAGCACCTTATGGGCGAGTTCCTGATGAACGCTCAGGGCGAGGACGTAGTTGCCGGTGTCCGCACACCTCAGAAGATCGATCAGTTAAAGGAAGTTATGCCGGAAGTTTACGAGCAGTTCGTAGGCATCTGCCATACACTGGAAGATCACTACAGAGACATGCAGGATATGGAGTTCACCATTGAGGATAAGAAGCTCTACATGCTGCAGACCCGTAACGGCAAGAGAACTGCCAAGGCTGCCCTGAAGATCGCCTGCGATCTGGTTGACGAAGGCATGATCGATGAGAAGAAGGCAGTTTCCATGATCGACCCGAGAAACCTGGATACCCTTCTTCATCCTCAGTTTGACCAGGCTGCCCTTAAGAAGGCAGAGCCGGCTGCCAAGGCTCTGGCCGCATCACCGGGCGCTGCCTGCGGCAAGATCGTATTTACCGCCGAGGACGCCAAGGCATGGGCCGCAAGAGGCGAGAAGGTGGTTCTGGTCCGTCTGGAGACATCTCCCGAAGACATCGAGGGTATGAAGGCCGCTCAGGGTATCCTGACTGTCCGCGGCGGTATGACCAGCCATGCAGCCGTTGTTGCCCGCGGTATGGGTACCTGCTGTGTATCCGGCTGTTCCGAGATTACCATGGACGAAGAAAACAAGAAGTTTACCCTGGCTGGAAAAGAATTCCATGAAGGTGACTGGCTGTCTATCGACGGTTCTACCGGTAAGATCTATGACGGCATTATCCCGACTGTAGATGCTACCATCGCAGGCGAGTTCGGCAGAATCATGGGCTGGGCTGACAAGTACAGAAGACTGAAAGTAAGAGCATATGTTCTTCGAAGGCGACAGGATCGAGGCATTCCGCGAGATGATCTGCGCTGATACCGTAGAAGAGAGAGAAGCTGCTCTGGAGAAGATTCTTCCCGTACAGCAGGGCGACTTCGAGAAGCTCTACGAGGCTTTGGAGGGTAACCCGGTATGTATCCGTTTCCTGGATCCGCCGCTTCATGAGTTCGTTCCCACTGAGGAGGAGGACATCAAGAAGCTGGCAGACGCTCAGGGCAAGACCGTTGAGCAGATCAAGAATATCATCGCTTCCCTTCATGAGTTCAACCCCATGATGGGCCACAGAGGATGCCGTCTGGCTGTCACCTATCCTGAGATCGCCAGGATGCAGACCAAAGCCGTGATCCGCGCCGCCATCAACGTTCAGAAAGCTCACGCAGACTGGAATGTATGCCCGGAGATCATGATTCCTCTTATCTGCGACATCAAAGAGCTGAAGTTTGTCAAGAAGATCGTTGTTGAGACCGCTGACGCCGAGATCGCAGCAGCAGGCGTAGCTCTGAAATACGAAGTAGGTACCATGATCGAGATCCCGAGAGCAGCCCTTACTGCCGATGAGATCGCCAAAGAGGCCGAGTTCTTCTGCTTCGGTACCAACGATCTGACTCAGATGTGCTATGGCT
>CAJUJV010000048.1:0-284 GCA_910586845.1 uncultured Hungatella sp. | reverse complement strand
GCTGTGATCCGCGCGGCCATCAATGTTCAGAACGCTCACGCTGACTGGAATGTATGCCCGGAGATCATGATCCCCCTTATCTGCGATATCAAAGAGCTTAAGTTTGTCAAGAAGGTTGTGGTTGAGACTGCTGACGCTGAGATCAAGGCAGCGGGTGTGGATCTGAAATATGAAGTTGGTACTATGATCGAGATTCCGAGAGCGGCCCTGACCGCTGACGAGATCGCGAAGGAGGCTGAGTTCTTCTGCTTCGGTACTAACGATCTTACCCAGATGTGCTACGG
>CAJUJV010000047.1:28713-29813 GCA_910586845.1 uncultured Hungatella sp. | reverse complement strand
AAAAGGCCCTGTGACCATGGATCCGGGGCGGATACAGAAAGCGGAGAGAAGAGAGGGGCTACCCTGTCTGCTCTCCGCTTTGCTGTCTTTGTATTCTCAGGGGGAGTTACCGGTTTTCGGATGCATCCAGCCGGCTTCCAGAAGCAGCTTCCACACTTCCCCGTCCGTCATCTCACAAGCGCTTTCGTCCCCGCGGCGCAGCTTACCGCGCAGTGCAGAGGAACTGATCCCTTCTATGCCTTCGGGTTCCGGAAGGATAAAGAAGATGTTTCTGTATTTTTTCCATGGTATCAAAGGTGTGGCCTTTTCCGTCATCCTGAAATTCACATTCCTCCACAGCCAGCCGCTGATCCGCTCTGCACATCTGATACAGCATCCGGGCCCGCAGATCTTCGGTCAGCACTTCTCCTGCCCTGCCCTGCTTTCTCATTTTTCTTCTCACATAGGCATCGCTGGAGGGGACGAAAAGCCCGGCCCGGGCCCGGAGAGCATCCACAACAGCCAGCAGAAGGGTCCTGTGGGCAATGGTGGGAGGATTGAAAGAGCCTCTCATGACGATGATCTTTTCTGTCATCTGTGTTCTCCTTTCTCTCTCAACCTTTTCTGTATTATCCCGCAGGAGAACCGGTCTTTCTGGAACTTATTTCCTCCGATCGAGAAGAGCAGGTTTTTCCCCGGCCCCGTGCTGCGGGCCTGATTACACGGAGCCGAAGGAAGGATTATTTCCCGGCAGCCGCAGCATTCTGGCCTGCGATCCGTCCGAAAGTGAAAATATCGGCTTCTGCATTGCCGCCCAGACGGTTGCCTGCGTGAATACCTCCGGTTACTTCTCCGGCGGCCCACAGACCTTCGATGACATTGCCGTCTGTATCCAGAACAGAGGCCTCCGGATTGATGGTCACTCCGCCCATGGTATGGTGGAGGGAAGCCTTTCTGGGGGAGATACAGATCCCTGCGTTGGGATCGGCCTCGATAGCCTCCAGATCTACGGTTCCGGACAGAACTTCCTTGCCGAAGTCGTCGTCCTTCTGTGCGCTTACATAGCTGTTGTAGGTCTCGATGGTGTTTCTCAGGGCTTCTTCCGTGAAGGCAGGGGCCGC
>CAJUJV010000047.1:9383-28698 GCA_910586845.1 uncultured Hungatella sp. | reverse complement strand
AGAAGTCTTGCTGGCCTCAGCCAGTTCGGCCAGAGTGGAGCCGTACCAGATATGGCCGCCTTCCACCAGAGAGGCCACATTGGCGCCGAAAGTAGCGGTGTCATTGTAACCTACGCCCTTGCAAACGCCGTTTTCATCGGACTGTCCGGCATAGATGATGTAGAAGATGCCGTTTTCCTGCTCCAGGGATGCCAGAGTCAGAACGTCTCTCTCCGCATATTCGTTGACGAACCGGCTGCCGCTGGCGTCAATCCAGATCTGCTCGGAGGCATCGCCCCAGAGACCGTCGGTCATGGTTCCCTTTAATGCGGAGGAAGAAGGCATCATCTGCGCGATCTCCAGACCGGTGGTGGCGGCTCCGATCTCCATAGCCATGACGATGCCGTCGCCGGTGTTGGTGCCTACGTTGGTGGTAAGGGTGTGATCGGACAGGCTGTCGCCCCAGTACTTGTCATACTCCTTTACCATGGGAGCATTGGCACAGTAGCCGCCGCTGGCCAGGATCACGCCCTGAGAGGCATTGATGGTGATCCTGGTGCCGTCTGCCTGTTCTGCCTGGGCTCCCACCACCTTGCCGCTGTCATCGGTGAGAAGAGAGACGGCTCCGGTCTCCAGATAGATATCCACACCTGCCGTTTTTGCCGCCTCTTCCAGAGAGTCAATAAGAGAGGTGCCTGCAGGGAATCCGTGGGTCCTGGGCCACATGGCTCCCAGCACGGTGTAGAGGGAGGCATCAGAGCCGCTGTTCAGATCAAGGCCGAGAGTCTTCAGCCATTCAAAAGAGCCGAGGGCATTTTCTGCCAGAGTTCTCGCCATATCGATATCCGAAGCGATCCAGGTACCGTCATTTAACTGGCGCAGGCCTCCTGTATAGATATGCCACATATGTAAGGATACAGAGTCAAATCCGGGCATATCCACGCCCGCCGTCTTTCCCTCGTTGGCAGTATAGAAGTCTTTGATATCCGTCTGCAGCTGGGTCAGGACTTCCTGCCACTGGGGGAACTGATCAAATTTCAGGGCTTCGCTGGCAGGGTCCAGGGCCAGGTAGGAATCCAGAGTATTTTTCTGAGCCTCGGTGAGAACGGCTGCCGCCTGTGCCTCCGTATCCACGGCGTTATAAGCGCCGCCGGCCATCATGGTGTTGCCGCCCAGGAAAGAACTTTTCTCGATCAGGATGACCCTGGAACCTTCCTGTGCAGCCGTGGTAGCAGAGCTTAAACCGGCTCCGCCGCCGCCGATGACTAAAATGTCCGTATCCCATACCTGATTTACTCCCGGCTGGGCGCTGTACGCACGGGCCTTCAGGGCATCCATGTCCATGCCGGCCTCTTCGGCCGCGGCATCGGCGGCTCTCATAATGGCCCGGCTGGCAAAGGTGGCTCCTGTGACGGAATCCAGGGTGGTGGTCTGATAGTCTACGATCTGGGCGGGGATCCGCTCCATGGCCACGTCACAGACTCCTGCAGTCTCATGGCTTTCGGTCACGGCCGCTTTGGTGATCACGCCGTCTTCAATGGTCAGCTCCACGGATACAGGCCCCTGCATGCCGGCGGAGGTTCCCGTAAAGGTACCGGAAATCCCTGCATTGGGGGATGGGGCAGCGGTGGTCTCAGGGGCAGAAGTGGTCTCGGCTGCCTGAGAGGAAGCTGCTGTCGTGGTAGGTTCGGTGGCAGTGCCGGAAGAGCAGCCGGCCAGGCTCACGGCCATGGTCAGGCACAATCCGGCGGAAAGGATTTTTTTCTTCATCATATTCTCCTCCATTGATGATTAACAGGTAACATGTTTATTATAATCGCGGAAGAGACAGGGGTCAAGGAAGAGTATGGCCGAAGCCGTAACTATTTTTTTACGTAGGTCAGCTGATACTTGGGAGAGTTGAGGGTCAGTTCGGTGTAGTCCATCACCTGCCCGTTGGTCAGATAAGTGGTGTTGGCAACCCGGAGGATGGGTGTATCCAGAGGAATGTCAAAGAGATCCGCGATCCGCTTGGAGGGGTGGAGGGGGGTGACCGTGTGGTTGCTGTAGGCGATCTTCAGCCCTTTTGTTTTTTCAATGTACTGATATTTGGAGTGCTGCAATATCTGCATGGACATGTCCGGGTACAGACGGGTGGACATGTAGGTGGTTTCAAACTGAAAGATTTTTTCGTCGGCATAGCGGATCCGCTCGATGAAGTAGATAGGCTCCCCGGTATCGAGTCCGAGGATGGAGGCGATGTTGGCCGGCGCGTTCTGCACCATGAAGGTGGGAACATCCGTGCGTACTTTGATGCCCTGTTCCTGCATAACTTCTGAAAAGCCCTGGATGGAGCTTGGGTTCAGGGTGACGGAAGGGTGGCGGACAAAGGTTCCCACGCCGGCCACACGGGTGAGAAGCCCCTGGGCTACTAAATTGACCGTGGCCTTGCGGACGGTGACGCGGGAGACCTGGTAGGTGTTGGACAGCTCCAGCTCCGTGGGAATCAGATCGTCTTTTTTGTAGTAGCCCAGATTTATTTTCTGGAGCAGGTCATTTTCTATCTGTTTATACTGTGCGATTCTTTTCTCTGCCATAATGTGGATGGATCCCTTCTTTAATTGGATATATCTTATACTATTGTAATGGATTTCAGGGAAAATAACAACAGATTTCTGGAGGACCCGGAGGAGAGAGGGTGGATATAAAATATTTACATTTAACACAGATATATAATACATTTTTGAAAAATAAATGATAATACAAATAGGAAAATAAATGTATTGACATTATTGAAAATATATTATATATTATAACCATGTGAGAATGAATTGTTGAAAATGCACAATAGTGAAAAGGCGGGTGAAGGGATTGAAAAATGTATTGTATATTCACACCCATGATTCGGGCAGAGTGCTGAGTCCTTATGGGTATAAGGTTCCCACGCCGGAGATGGAGAAGTTCGCGGGGGAGGCGGCGGTGTTCCGCAATGCCTACTGTGCCGGGCCTACCTGTTCGCCCAGCAGGGCTGCCATGCTGACAGGGACTTATCCTCATCAGACGGGGATGCTGGGGCTGGCCCAGAGAGGATTTTCCATGGACTGCAGCCGGCACCTGGTGCAGTTTCTCGGCGGAAACGGGTACGACACGGCTCTGTGCGGGATCCAGCATGAAGCAGGGTGGTATCTGGACCGGGGACAGGCCACGTCGGCCATCGGCTACGGAGAAGACCTGACCAGAGGGAATGAGGGATACCGGCAGGAGGATCTGGTGGACTGGGACAAGGAGAATGCCCTGGAGGTGTGCCGGTGGCTTCGGAACCGGGACCGGGAGAGCGGCAGGCCCTTTTTCCTGTCTTACGGCATGTACAGTACACATCGGCGGTTTCCTGACAGACCGGACCCGGATATCCGGGCAGACCTGGCGCTGCCGCCTTATCCCATCCCTGACACCAGGGAGACGAGAGAAGATTTTGCAGGTTATCTGGCCAGTGTAAAGAGCGCCGATACCTGCTTCGGCCAGGTGATTCGATGCCTGAAGGCGGAGGGATTCTGGGACAATACCATCGTCCTGTTTACCACGGACCATGGACTGGCCAGTCCTTTTTCCAAGTGCACGCTGTTTGACAGCGGCATCGGCGTGGCGCTGATGCTTCATGTTCCCGGAGATCCTGCCGGGGGAAGAGTCATAGACAGTCTGGTTTCCCATGTGGATGTATTCCCCACTCTCTGTGATCTTCTGGGGTTAACCAAACCGGATTATCTGGAAGGCGTGTCCATGGTTCCCCTTCTGACCGGGGAGACGGACACGGTGAGAGAACATATTTTTGCCGAGATCAATTTCCATACCTCCTACGAACCGGCCCGCTGCGTCAGGACCGGACGTTATAAATATATCCGCTACTATGATACTTCCTATCTGAAGATCAACCGGTCCAACATCGACGAGTCGCTGACCAAGGACTATTTTATGGATCATGGGCTTGATGAACAGAAAAAGGATGAGGAGGCCCTCTATGATCTGGTTTATGACCCGGGAGAGAGGAGAAATCTGGCGGAGAAACCGGAGTATGAGGAAGTGCTTCTGGATATGAGGAGCAGGCTGGAAGACTGGCAGGAGAAGACGGATGATGCTGTTCGGACAGGACTTATGGAAGTGAAGACGGGATGGAAGGTGAACAGAAAAGAGTGTCTGAAAGCCAGTTCTAAAAATCCGGAGGATTATGTGTAACGTATAGGATCGGGGGATCCAGAAGAGAAAGGAGTGGTAGGATGACAGGTATGATTGTCACAGGGCACGGCAGTTTTGCCACCGGGATCACCAGCGGCCTGAAGCTGCTGGCGGGAGAGCCGGCTCACTATGAGGCGGTGGATTTCCTCCCTGAGGATTCGGTGGAAATACTGACGGAGAAGCTTAAACAGGCGGCGGACCGGCTGGAGGACTGCGGGGAGATCATCATCTACGCGGACTTAACCGGCGGCTCTCCCTTTAATGTTTCCATCCGCATGAAGATGGAAGGAGAACGAATTATGGAAGTCATCGGCGGCGCCAATCTTCCCATGATCCTGGACGGGTATCTGGCCAGGGAAGGAATCGGTGACGTCAGGGCCCTGGCTCAGGCCGCGCTGACGGCGGGCAAAGAGGCCATGGTCTGGTTTCAGCCTTCAGAAGAAACCGATGACGACGAGTATGAGGAATAGGAAGAAATACATTCCGATGACCTGGCAGGCGCCGAGAAGGGGCGCGTGCCGATACATTTCAGGAGGATAAGAATATGACTTTTTTTCAGGCATTGCTGATCGGTCTGTTTGCCTATCTGGGCAGTAAACGGACCCCGTGGTTTTTTGGTGTAACAGGCGGTTGGAACATGATCGGGCGGCCTCTCATGGCAGGTCTCATCGTGGGTCTCATTCTCGGGGACGTGCAGAACGGCGTCATCGCGGGAGCCATGGTCCAGGCTCTGTTTATCGGACAGATCACACCGGGCGGAGCCATGCCGGCAGACGTGAACTGGGCAGCCTATGTGGGGATTCCTCTGGCTCTGGCGGCCGGCGGCACAGGCGAGCAGGCTGTAGCCCTGTCGGTTCCCTTAAGTATGCTGGGGCTGGGTCTCTTTAACTTTATCATGACCATCAACGCTTATTTCCCCCATATGGGAGACAAGGCTGCCGCAAAGGGAGACGGAGCCGGGATCCACAGAGCCACTTATCTGGCTGCTGTCCCCAGTTTTATCCTGAGAGCAGGTTCTGCCATGCTGCTGTGCTACCTGGGTACTCCCGTGGCGGAGATGCTGATCAACAACATGCCCGCAGGGATGCTGCACTTCTTTGAAGTGGCAGGCAAGATGCTTCCTGCCATCGGATTTGCCATGCTGTTAAAACAGTCCCTGTCCAAACAGTGGATGCTGGTGCTGTTTCTCCTGGGCTGGGTGATGATCGGAGCCACCAGCATGTCCGTGACAGCCCTGGCGATCTTTGCCACCGCAGTAGCTATCATATTTGTAATGGCTCAGGGCAGCGCACCGGCTGCAGCCCCGGCGCCTCAGAGTACAGAGGAGGATGACTGTTATGAAGAATAAAAATCAGATGGAAGGCTCTCTGCTGACCAGAAAAGATATCGATAAAGCGGCCTGGTCCTATATTTTCTTTTCTCAGGCCACCCAGAATTTTGAGCGTATGATGGGTCTTGCCTTCTGCCATGTGATGGAACCCATCCTGAAGAAACTTTACGGGGAGGGCTCGGAGGAGTACCAGAAATCTCTGGAGCGCCATATGCAGTTTTATAACACGGAGCCCCAGCTGGGAGCCCTGATCCCCGGTATCACCATCGCCATGGAGGAGTCCCGGGCCAAGGGAGAGAACGTCAGCGAGGAGCTGATCGTCAACACCAAGAACGCTCTTATGGGACCGTTTGCGGGAATCGGCGATTCCATGCTCATCGGAACCTACAGCCCCATCCTTCTGAGTATCGCCATGGGCCTGTGCATCCAGGACGGCAACCCATTAGGGCCCATTTTCTTCGGCGTTGTGTGGCTGACCACCATCGTGGCTCTTCAGTGGTTTTTGTTCCACAAGGGATATGATATGGGAATCGGAGCCGCCAATATATTCTTTACCAACAAGTCTCTGGTGGAGAAGATCACCACGGGCCTGACCATGATGGGACTCATCGTCATCGGCGGAGTGGCGGCGACTACGGTAAAGGCCGGCATTATTTTCAAATATGTCAACGGCGATATGACTCTGTCCCTTCAGGAACAGATTTTCGACAAGATCATGCCCGGAGTCCTGCCTCTTCTGCTGACTCTGGCCGTGTGGTATCTGATGGATAAGAAAAAATGGTCTGCCACGAAGATCGTTCTGGGGATCGTGGTCTTTGCAGCTGTGATGGTATTTTTGGGAATTATGTGATGGATGAGCAAATGATCACATCCGAAAGACCCGGGGCGGATAAAAAGCCGGACATCATGGTGATAATGTCGGACCAGCACGGTTTTTTGGATACAGGCTTTGGAGACGGACGGGTGGATACACCGGAACTTCAAAGGATCGCGGGAGAGGGGATGTTGTTTGAGCGCTGCTACTGCAACGCTCCTCTCTGCGTCCCGTCCCGCATGTCCTTTCTCACAGGGCAGCTGCCGTCGGATCTGGGCATTTTCAACAACGACTCTTCCCTGCCTGTGGATATGCCTACCATCGCCCATGAGCTGGGCCGTCTGGGATATGAGACGGTTCTGGTGGGGCGGATGCATTTTAAGGGAGACGACCAGAGACACGGATTTAACCGGCGGGTATATGGAGACATTACCTCCCAGTACTGGGGCACCGGCGGAAAGGCCAGAACGGATTTCGGCGTTTATGCGGGAACCACCAACCGGCTCCACTGTACAGAGGCGGCGGGAGGCGGCATTTCCCCGGTTATGATCTACGATGAGGAAGTGAAGAACCAGGCCGTGGAATTTCTGGATCAGTGGGAACAGGAGAAGAGGGAAAGACCGCTGTTCCTCCTGGTGGGATTTTACGGTCCTCATTTTCCCTTTGTCTGCCGGGAAGAACTGTACCGCAAATATCAGAGCCGGTTTGACCGGGAAGAATGTGAGCGGGACAGAGACATCCCGGGCCTTTCCATCTACGAGGAATATACGAAAGACTGCGAGGCCGGTCTGATGAGAGACTGCCGGGCTGCCTACTGTGGTCTGGCGGAGCAGGTGGACGGATATGCGGGCCTTTTGTATGATCGATTCCGGAGATGCCGGAGCGGGAAGGACCATCGGTTCTTCTACCTGTCGGATCACGGGGAACAGCTGGGAAGGCGCAGGATCTTCGGCAAACAGACTCTCTATGAACATGCGGTGAGGGTGCCTTTTGTGGCGGCCGGGACCGGAATTTCCCCGGGAGTGTGCCGGGAGCCTGTAGGGCTTCTGGACGTGTCCCGGACCCTGCTGTCTGCGGCAGGGGAGACGGAAGATCTGTCTGGCTGGCATAAAGGGAAGGCAGTGGATCTTAAGAGTCCGGATCTGGCCGGACACTGGGTCCTTATCCAGCAGATGCTGGAGAAAAACGGAGAGAAATTTCTGGCCGAGGCGGCCATACGGGACAGATATAAAGTGATGCGGGCCCGCGGGACATGGTATGTCTACGACCTGGAGACCGACAGAGAGGAGACACAGAATCTGACGGAGATCTGCCCGGAGAAGGCAGAGCCTTTGATCAGAGAGGCCGTGGAGGCGGGCTGCTTTCTGGAAAGCAGTGAGATCCGGAATCTGATCCTGCAGGAACAGAAGCTTTGTGACAGACAAAAACGGCTGAAGGCCTGGGGAAAAGCCGTAAGGCCAGAGGAGCGGGCCGGCGTAAAGATCCCGCCCGGGGCCCTCAGGGAGCCGGTACGATAGAGAGGAAGAGCCTATGGAATATCAAAAACTTTGGACAGATATGCACAGCAATATTCATCATGATCAGATGGCAGAGCTGCCTTTGTGGTATGAACAGATCAGAAAAGAGATGGATTTCTGGCCTATTGCCTACTATCCGTTTATTATGCGCCCCACCGAGTCGGGGCTGGCAGTGGAGGACCGTCTGGAGGACGAGATCATCAGGGCAGACTGGGAGATGGTCCGGGAACTGGCCGAACAGGCGGAAAAAGAGGGATTTCCCATGTTTATGGGCTACGAGTGGCAGGGCGCCGGACTGGACGGAGACCACAATGTATTTTTCCTGAACAATGACGGGGATCAGAAGCATCCTCTCCGGTATCAGGAGCTGGTGGAGAATTACCGGGGACAGCCGGTTATGGGCATCCCCCATCATCTGGCTTATCAGCCCGGTTCCAGAGGGAAAAACTGGGATACTCATGACGAGGCTTTTTCTCCCTTTGCGGAGATCTATTCCAGCCACGGATGCAGCGAAAATGACGACGGCCCCCTGACTATGAACCGCCATGTCCATATGGGCCCCAGGACCGGAGAGACTACCTATGAACAGGGCCTGAAACGGGGTTATAAGGTGGGCATCATCGCTGCCGGGGACAACCACAGCGTACCCGGGGTGTTTGAACACGGGAGCATGTGCACCCTGGCCGCGGACCGGACAAAGGAGGCTATCTGGGAGGCCTGGCAGAACCGGCGGGTCTACGGGGTGTCTCAGAGCCGGATCCAGGTGGATGAGACCGTAGACGGGGTGCCCATGGGCGGCCAGGTGAGGGCAGAGGACGGCCAGGTAGAGCTGGAATTTTCCGTAAAAGGTACTGCCGCCGTAGACAGGATCGAGATTTTAAAGGATAATATTCTTGAGGATATGGTGGTCCACTCCGGCACCTGGGAGAGACAGAGGCCTGAAGGAGTGATCCGTTTTAAGTTCCGCCTGGAGCTTGGCTGGGGACCGGACACCAGAGTCTACAAGGATCAGTGGATCAAACACTGGACAGGCCGCCTGGATGTGGACGGAAAGCTGCTGGGAATCGAGAAGTGCTGGAACAATTACGGACAGGAACTGACCCGTGTGGAGGAATCCTTCTGTGAATTTTCCATGACCACCTACCAGTCCACGGCTTCGGGAAAATGGATGGGTCCCTGTAACGTGACCACGGAAGGCTTTATCTTCGAGGTGGAGGCAGACGCGGACAGCGTGATGAAGCTGACCATCGACGGGAAGGAATATGCTCTGCCGGTACGGCAGCTGCTGGAAAGCTCCCGCGTGTTTGCACTGTGGGACGAGGTGAAGAAGCTGACAGAGGAGACCTGGGGCGAGATCACTCATTACCGGGATGATCCCTGGTGGCATAATGCCTACAAATTCCGGGTGGGAAAGGCCTATCCTCAGAGCTCTTATGAGGTCAGAGGATCCAGGAAGATCAGATTTTCCGAGGATGGCAGCGTCCGTCTGCGGATCTGGCAGAAAAACGGGGATGCGGCATGGACGTCTCCGGTGTTTGTGAAGGTGAAAAAATAAGGAGGATGGCTGAAATGATGGAGATAGTGAATGTGAGGATCGACGACCGTCTGATCCACGGTCAGGTGGCGGCGGTGTGGAGTCTGGCCACAAAGGCTACCAGGATCATGGTGGTGGACGACCTGGTGGTGAAGGATACGGTCAATAAAGAGGCCTTAAAGATGGCCTGCCCCAAGCAGTGCAAGCTGTCCATCCTGACAGTGGAGAAGGCGGCGGCCAACCTCTGCGCAGGCAAGTATGAGGCGGAGCGGCTCTTTATCGTGGCCAAGGGTCCGGGAACCATGAGGGGTCTCTATGACAAGGGATTCCATATGGAGCATATCAATGTGGGCAACATGGGCGGAAAACAGAATACCAGGATGCTGAAAAAAGCGGTCAGCGTGTCGGAGAAGGACATCGAGGATTTTCTGTATCTGGCCGGGAAGGGCGTGAAGATCACCGCTCAGATGGTGCCTACAGAAGAGGCTGTGGATTTTGTGGAGCTGGTGAAGGGAGCCTAGGGGCAGTCCGGAACCATTTCTTATTTAAGGGAATATCGTTTTTATCAGCAAAGCAGGTCCCTGAAGGATTGCACCTTCAGGGCCTTTCTTTTTACGCTCAAAAAAGAGAAGGAAACGAGAGGGGTTTTGTACCAATTCATGCATAAAAAATCCGGATAATGCAATTTTATACGAGACTCCCGGATAAAAGTGTGGTATACTCTGTCATAAGGAAGAACCCATCGAAGATGGGAGGATCCCTCAGGACCCTTTCGGCGGGGGATGCCCCGAGCAGGGAGGGGTCCGCTTCATAACAGCAGTCTGGAGGTATTAAGATGTATCTTATTAAAAACGCGGAAGTTTACTCCCCGGAAAGTCTGGGAGCCATGGATGTGCTGATCGGAGGAGGTCAGATCCTGAAGATGGGACATGATCTTCCCGCTCAGGAAGCCTATGGCGTGGAAGTGATAGACGGAGAGGGGAAGGTTCTGATGCCGGGGCTCATCGATGCCCATGTCCATATCCTGGGCGGCGGAGGAGAAGGGGGAGCAAAAACCAGGACCCCGGAGATCATGCTGTCGGATATCACAAGCGGCGGGGTCACCACGGTAGTGGGCTGTCTGGGAACAGACGGCTGCACCAGGACCATGAGCAATCTTCTGGCCAAAGCCAAAGGCCTGGAGGAGGAAGGGATCACCACTTATGTGTACACAGGTTCCTACCAGGTGCCGGTGCGGACTCTCACGGGGAAGATCATGGATGACATCATCCTGCTGGAGAAGGTGGTAGGGACCGGGGAGATCGCCATATCGGACCACCGCTCATCCCAGCCGTCGAAAAAGGAATTTGCCAGGATCGTGGCAGACACCAGAGTAGGCGGGATCCTGTCAGGCAAGGCAGGGCTGGTAAATATCCATATGGGAGACGGGGAAAATAAGCTGGAATTTCTCCGGTATGTCTTAAAGAAGACGGAGGTCCCGGCCTCCAACATGCTGCCCACTCACATCAACCGCAGCCGGGCTCTGATGGAGGATGGCATCGATTACGCGAAAAATCTGGGCGGATATATCGATCTGACTACAAGTTCCGATCCGGATTTCCTGGATCCCGATGAGGTGAAAGCCAGCACGGGTCTCAAGATGGCTCTGGATCAGGGCGTTTCGGAAGACCATGTGACCTTTTCCTCCGACGGCCAGGGCAGTCTTCCGGTCTTTGACTCTGACGGGAAGTTTCTGGGACTGGGCGTGGGAAAGGTGACTTCTCTCTACCGGGAGATGCGGGACGCGGTCCTGACAGACGGCGTCGGTCTCACGGCTGCCCTGAAGGCAGTGACACGAAACCCGGCCACCCTTCTGAAGCTGGAGAAAAAAGGCAGGATTAAAGAGGGTGCCGACGCAGATCTGGTGCTGGCAGACAAAGAGACTCTGGATATCAATCTGGTCATGGCAAAAGGACGCGTCATGGTGAGAGACGGACAGGTTCTGGTAAAAGGCACCTTTGAGTAATTACAAAAAAGAGGAGAAGAAAGACATCATGGAGAAAAAGAAGAAATCATTTCAGATGCCCCACACGTTCATCATCATTTTCGGGGTCATCCTGTTTGCCGCCCTGCTGACCATGTTTATCCCTCTGGGGCAGTACGATACGAAAGAGATCACCTACATGATGAACGGTTCCGAGAAGACCAGGACGGTTCTGGATCCGGACAGTTTCCGGTATGTGCTTGACGAAAACGGCAACAAGGTGACCAGGATCGCTCCTCTGTTCGGAACAGAAGATTTCGGCGGACAGGGAATCTTAAACTATGTGTTTGAGGGCATGACCGTAGGGGATAAGAACGGGACTGCCGTGGGAATCATTGCCTTTATCCTGATCGTGGGCGGTGCCTTCGGCATCGTCATAAGGACAGGGGCTGTGGAAAGCGGCATCATGAGAGTCATCGACATGACCAACGGAAAGGAGATCCTGCTGATTCCCATTCTGGTGGTGCTGTTTTCCCTGGGCGGCGCGGTGTTCGGCATGGGAGAAGAAGCCATCCCCTTTGTCATGATCCTGGTGCCCATGTTCATAGCCATGGGGTACGACGCGGTTGTGGGGATCATGTGTTCCTATGTGTCCACCCAGATCGGTTTCGGCTCTTCCTGGCAGAATCCTTTCAGTCTTGCGGTGGCACAGGGGGTGTCCGGTCTTCCGGTGATGTCCGGAGCCTGGTTCAGGATACCTATGTGGATCTTTTTCACGGGTCTTACCATCGTGTTTACCATGCGGTATGCCGTGAAGGTGAAAAAGAATCCGGAGAGCTCCGTGGCTTATGAGTCGGATGAGGTCTACCGGAAGGAATTTTCCAGAACAGGAAAAGAACTGCCGCCCTTTACTCTGGGGCACAAGCTGGTGCTGCTGACCATCGCCGCCTGTATGGTGTGGACCATCTGGGGTGTGGTAAGCCAGGGATATTATATTCCGGAGATCGCCTCCCAGTTCTTTGTCATGGGACTGGTGGCTGGAGTCATCGGCGTGGCCTTCCACTTAAATGATATGAAGCTCAACGACATCGCCACCTCCTTTGAGCACGGTGCGGCGGACCTTCTGGGCGCCGCCATGTGCGTGGGTATGGCCCAAGGCATCATCATTATCCTGGGAGGCACCAGCGCTACCGACGGCACGGTGCTGAATACCATCCTTCACGGGATCAGCCAGGGTATGCAGGGCTTCCCGGCAGTGATCTCCGCATGGCTTATGTATGTATTCCAGTCCGTGTTCAACTTCTTCGTGGTGTCCGGTTCCGGCCAGGCTGCCCTGACCATGCCGGTTATGGCTCCTCTTGCCGATCTGGTAGGTGTGGAGCGGCAGGTGGCCGTGGTGGCCTTCCAGCTGGGAGATGCGTTTACCAACTTTATCGTGCCCACCTCCGGCTGTCTCCTGGGCGCTCTGGCAGCGGCCAGACTGGACTGGGGAAAATGGGCCAGGTTCCAGATCAGGTTCCAGGCCGTTCTGATTGCCTGCGCTTCGGCGGCCATGATTCTGGCAGTGGTTCTGGGACTGTCATAAAAGCCGTATGGGGCTGCTTTGCATTTTTACGGAGCAGCCCCATAGGGTTCTTTCTTTATGTCAGAGGTTTATCTCCTATGCTTCTCCGAATTTTTCATACTGCCGCCTGGGGCCGCCGCACACGGGGCAGCGATCCGGCAGGGAATCTTCCGTCATCACGTATCCGCAGATCGGACAGACATAGACAGGAGCCGCCGAATAATTCTCCATATCTGCCGCCTGTTTTAAAAGGCAGGCATGGACTTTTTCCGCTGCCGCTGCTCCGGCATACGCCTGTCTGGCAAGCGGACTTTTATTCTCCTGGGCATAGTCTGCCATCATCCGGTAGAAATGCTCATATTCAAATCGTTCTCCCGGCACAAAACTGCCTGCCGACTCCGTAAAAGGAGCCGGGCGGTCCAGAACCGAATAAAAATTCCTGGCATGATAATACTCGGAGGCCGCCAGAGCCTGGAAAAGGCCGGCCATGTTTTCCAGACCTCTCCTTCCGGCCCGGTCTGCAAACATCAGGTATTGAAAATGAGCCGTCAGTTCTCCTTGTACTGTCTCTTCAAGCTTTCGCCTCAGAATATCGTCTTCCCTCTCCCGTCTGTAGCAGTCTTCGGAAAGATCGGAGATCCTGTGTTTCACCCTGCCGTCCTCTGCATAAAAATGGACGATATGATGCTCCACATCCCATGCACGTATATCCTGAGACACATCCTCAATCATGGCTCCGCCGCCTCCGGTGCAGATCAGAGGGATGCCGTCGACCAGGTCTTCAAACCGGGAATGGACATGGCCGCAGACCAGGTATTTTACTTTTTCTTTCCAGGGCATATAGGTATCCCTGAGACGGGAAAATTCCTCCTGGGAAACACAGTTGAGAATAAAATGGTTGGGCACCGGAATATGAAATGCAATAATGACCTGCTGTACCTCATCCATGGCAAGAACCCGGGCCAGAAGGGACAGACCCTGTTCCTCAAAAGACCGAATGGCATTGTCCAGCACCACCACAGCAAAGTCCGCTGTCAGCAGGGCATAATTTTTCTCGCCGAAATATTCCATATAATCTCCGGTGTCGTGGTTGCCCCGAAGACAGTACACATCGTTGCCTGCCAGAAGTTCGGTCATCTCCCGGATCGCCTCATAGTAATGCTTCGTTCCCTCGGGCACCAGATCGCCGGCAATCAGGGTGATGTCATCTTTTCCGCTTTCCTCCAGCGCTCCGGCATATACCTTCATATTATAGGTGCCGAGCCCTTCGCATCCCGGATCGCCGATAACCCCTATGGAATGGACATGGGGAAGTCTGATGACGGGATCTATTACTTTTATCATTTTTTTCCTGTTCATTGGTATCTTTCTGTCTCCTTTCTCCCGTCATTATACTGTACCTTTTTATTACATGCAATATTTATACAACAAAGGGGGTTGACAATTTTTGAAAATGTGATAATATAAACATATGAATAATTGTTCATATGAAAGAGAGGTTCAACAATATGACAGACCATGAAAGAATAGAGCAGGAAGTACAGGAAGGCGTCTGTGAATTCATGCATGTCCATGAGGACATCGTGGAAAAGGTGGAGAAAGTGCTGCCGGAAGAGCAGGAGCTTCTGGAACTGTCGGAGTTTTTCAAGGTGTTCGGAGACTCTACAAGGATTAAGATCTTATATGTGCTGAGCCAGTCGGAGATGTGCGTCTGTGACATTGCCACTCTGCTTCAGATGGGCCAGTCTGCCATCTCCCACCAGCTGAGAGTGTTAAAGCAGATGCGGCTGGTGAAGTTCCGGCGGGACGGAAAGACCGTATTTTACTCCCTGTCCGACGGCCACATCCAGACCATCCTGGCCCAGGGTATGGAACACATTAATGAGTGAGGAGGGAATCTGTGAGAATGATGACAAAGAAGCAGAAAAAGATGATTATCCGCCTGACTGTAAGCGCCGTACTTCTCGTAGGAGGAATTATCACCGAGGGAGGCCATCCCCTGGACTGGATACTGTTTTTGGCCTCTTATCTGGCGGCCGGTTATGATATTCCGCTGAAGGCTCTGAGAAATATCCGCCACGGACAGGTGTTTGACGAGAATTTCCTTATGACGGTGGCTACCTTCGGAGCCATCGCAGTGGGAGAGCTGGAAGAGGCCGTGGCGGTTATGCTGTTCTATCAGGTAGGGGAACTGTTCAGCGACTACGCGGTGAACCGTTCCAGAAAGTCCATTACCAATCTTATGGATATCAATCCGGACTATGCCAATGTGCTCCGGGAGGGACATGAGGAGCAGGTGGAGCCGGATGAAGTGGAGATCGGGGAAGTGATCCTCATAAAACCGGGGGAGAAGGTGCCCCTGGACGGAGTGGTCATAAAGGGAAGTTCCAGCCTGGACACCAAGGCGTTGACAGGGGAGAGTATCCCGGTGGAGGTCACGGAGGGAGAATCCGTGGTCAGCGGCTCCATCAACATAAACGGGGTTCTGGAAGTTCAGGTGACGAAGCTGTTTGACGACTCCACAGTGGCCAGGATTCTGGAACTAGTGGAGAACGCCAGCTCCAGAAAGGCAAAAGCGGAAAATTTTATCACCAGATTTGCCAGGGTTTATACTCCGATCGTGGTAATCCTGGCCCTGGCCCTGGCTCTTGCGCCGCCTCTGCTTCTGGGCGGGTCCTGGTCTGTCTGGGTATACCGGGCCTGCAGTTTTCTGGTAGTGTCCTGCCCCTGCGCGCTGGTGATCTCGGTCCCCTTAAGCTTCTTCGGAGGTTTGGGAGCGGCTTCCAGGCAGGGGATCCTGATGAAGGGCAGCAACTATTTGGAGGCCATGGGGAATCTGGATACGGTGGTATTTGACAAGACCGGAACGCTGACTACGGGAAGATTTCAGGTGACCGAAGCAGAACCGGCGCCGGGATACAGCCGGGAACAGCTTCTGGAACTGGCGGCTTACGGAGAGTATCATTCCAACCACCCCATCGCATTGTCCGTGAAGGAGGCTTTTGAGAAAAACCGCGGGGAAACGGAATTTGACGGAGAGCGGATCCTGTCGGTGGAAGAGATCGCCGGCCACGGGATGCATGTGCAGATCAGGACAGAAAACCAGACCGGGACGGAAAAGGAAAACGGCGGCAGAGAAGAGGTCATGGAGCTGTACATCGGCAATGAGAAGCTGATGACCGCACAGGGGATCCCGGTGTCAGGACAGATGGCCGCGGCGGGGACCGCTCTGTATCTGTCGGACGGGAAAAAATTATTAGGAGTTCTGGTGATCGCCGACACGGTCAGAGAGGACGTACCGGAGGCGCTGAAAGGCCTCAGGAGAGAGGGCGTCAGAAACCTGGTGATGCTGACAGGAGACAGGGAGTCCGTGGGAAAGGCCGTAGGAGAAAAGCTGGGCCTGGATCAGGTATACGGCGGTCTGCTGCCGGGAGACAAGGTACAGAAAGTGGAAGACCTTCTGAAAAATACGCCGGAGGGCAGGACGCTGGCTTTTGTGGGGGACGGCATCAACGATGCTCCCGTGCTGGCCAGGGCGGATGTAGGCATCGCCATGGGCGGTATCGGGTCCGACGCGGCGGTGGAGGCGGCAGATGTGGTGATCATGAACGATGAGCCTTCCAAGATCGTGGACGGTATCCGCATCGCAAGAAAGACCGTGGGTATCGTCCGGCAGAACATCGTCTTTGCCATCGGCGTCAAGGTGCTGGTGCTGGTTCTGGTGGCCTGCGGCATGGCCTCCATGTGGGCGGCAGTGTTCGGCGATGTGGGAGTATCGGTGCTGGCTATCTTAAACGCCATTCGGGCCCTGGGATATAAGCGTGGAGAGTGATTCTGAAAGAGACGGCATGGAGGAGAAAGACCTCTGTGCCGTCTTTTCTGACAATTGAAAACTATTTCCAAAATCCCTTGTATATTCCCCTCCCACCATATATAATAGAAGTATGCATAAGGAATGCAGCAGGAAAATGCGGAGGAACGAATCATTATGGACAGACAAAACCCGGTTACCATAGCCGTGGCCGGAACAGGTTACGTAGGATTATCCCTGGCAGTGCTTTTATCTCAGCATCACAGGGTCTATGCGGTAGATATCCTGCCTGAGAAAGTGGAGAAGCTGAATGCCGGGATCTCGCCTATCCAGGATGCGGAGATCGAGGACTATCTGGCTCACAAGGAGCTGGATCTGACGGCCACCCTGGATGGGGAGGAGGCTTATCGGCAGGCGGATTATGTGATCATCGCCGCCCCCACCAACTACGACAGCCGGAAGAATTTTTTCGACACTTCTGCGGTGGAGGCTGTAATCGAGCTGGTATTGAAGGCGAATCCGGAAGCGGTCATGGTGATCAAATCTACAGTACCTGTAGGCTATACGAAGTCGGTACGGCAGAAGTACCACACCTCCAACATCCTGTTCAGCCCGGAATTTCTGCGGGAGTCCAGGGCACTGTATGACAATCTGTACCCCAGCAGGATTATCGTGGGAGTTGACAGAGATGACGAGAAGCTTCTCAATGAGGCAAAAGAATTTGCGGATCTCTTAAAAGAGGGAGCGCTGAAGGAATCCGTGGATGTTCTGTTCATGGGATTTACGGAGGCGGAGGCGGTGAAGCTGTTTGCCAACACCTACCTGGCTCTCAGGGTATCTTACTTTAACGAGCTGGATACCTATGCGGAGATGAAGGGACTGGATACCAGGTCCATTATCGAGGGAGTCTGCCTGGATCCCAGAATCGGTTCCCATTACAACAATCCATCCTTCGGCTACGGCGGTTATTGCCTGCCCAAGGATACCAAACAGCTCCTGGCCAACTATTCCGATGTGCCGGAGAACCTGATCGAGGCCATCGTGGAGAGCAACCGGACCAGGAAGGATTTTATCGCGGACCGGGTTCTGACCACGGCAGGATATTATGACTATTACAGCCGCAACGATTACGATGCCGCCAAGGAGCGCCAGTGCATCATCGGCGTCTACCGGCTTACCATGAAGAGCAATTCCGACAATTTCCGCCAGTCCTCTATCCAGGGGATCATGAAGCGGATCAAAGCCAAGGGAGCGGTGGTAGTGGTCTACGAACCTACACTGGAGGAGGGCAGCACATTTTTCGGAAGCCAGGTGATCCACGACCTTGACAGATTCAAGGCCATGTGCGACTGTATCATCGCCAACCGGTATGACAGCGTGCTGGACGATGTGAGGGAAAAAGTGTATACCAGGGATCTGTTCCGAAGAGATTAAACCGGCAGCAGTTTTCAGACAGGACGGCTGCAAATTGACAGTACACCAGACAGCAGGCCGCGGACGGCGGCAGTGACAGCGAAAAGAGGATGATTATGCCCGTATACCGTTTAAGACAGAATGAGATCAGCTTTCCAACCCCGGATCTGGCCAGAGAGGACGGACTTCTGGCTGTAGGCGGGGACCTGAGTGTGGACCGGCTGCTGCTGGCCTACACCCACGGGATTTTTCCCTGGTATAACCCGGGGGAGGAGATCTTATGGTGGTGTCCCAGAAATCGGTTTCTCATCTTTCCGGAGGACATCCACATATCACACTCCATGAAGAAATACATCAGAAAACACACATATCAGATATTTGTGAACAGAGATTTTCAGGATACCATGCACCACTGCAGGATAAAGAGGGAGTTTGAAGAGGGGACCTGGATCACCGACGAGATGGAGGAGGCTTATCTGGAACTTCACAGGGAAGGATATGCAGTCAGTGTGGAGGTGTATGAAGAAGGAGAACTGGCGGGAGGGCTCTACGGCGTGGCCATAGGAAAATGCTTTTTCGGAGAGAGCATGTTCTCGGAGAAGAAGAACGGTTCCAAGGTGGCGCTGATCGCTTTTGCAAGATTTCTGGAGCAGAAGGGATTTCTCTTTATCGACTGTCAGTTCCATACGGATCATCTGGAGCATATGGGAGGGCAGTATGTTTCATGGGAGACCTTTGAGCATCTTTTACAGGAAGGACTTCAGGTTTCCAGTTGACAAATCCCGAACTTGCTGATATATTTGACACGTAGACGAGGACGTTGCATGGCAGTCATTGGAGACGATGACTGCTGTAACGTCCTTTTTTTCTATAGGAAACGGGATTCTGTGATGAAGACCCGGGTTGCCGGATCTTCAGGTTTCGAGTATAATATCAGAATGAGAAGGAGAATGGAAGTATGGGAAGATACACCAAGGAAGATATTATCCGCATGGTAGAAGAAGAGGACGTGGAATTTATCAGACTTCAGTTCACGGATATTTTCGGAATGCTGAAAAATGTGGCAATTACGGCGGGACAGCTTGAAAAGGCCCTGGATAACCGATGCATGTTTGACGGGTCTGCCATAGAGGGGTTTGTCAGGATGGAAGAGACAGACATGTATCTGTATCCGGACCTGG
>CAJUJV010000047.1:7562-9373 GCA_910586845.1 uncultured Hungatella sp. | reverse complement strand
GAGCCATGTGATAATTGCCGCACCAAACAGCCGTACATTTGAGATTTTTCCCTGGAGGCCTCAGCAGGGCAAGGTGGCCAGGCTTATCTGCGACGTTCACTGCCCTGACGGCAGTCCCTTTGAGGGAGATCCCAGATATGTGCTGAAAAGAGTGCTGAAAGAAGCGGAAGCCATGGGCTATCGGTTCAATGTGGGACCGGAGTGTGAATTTTTCCTGTTCCACACAGATGAACAGGGGAGGCCCACGACTACGACCCACGAGACGGCAGGGTATTTTGACGTGGGTCCCATTGACCTGGCAGAAAATGTCCGCCGGGATATTGTTCTGAATCTGGAGGATATGGGATTTGACATCGAGTCCTCCCATCATGAGATTGCACCGGCCCAGCATGAAGTGGATTTCCAGTATGAGACCGGTCTGAGAGCGGCAGACAATATCCTGACCTTTAAGATGGCGGTGAAGACCATCGCCAAGCGTCACGGCCTGCATGCCACTTTTATGCCGAAGCCCAAGGCCGGGGTCAACGGCTCGGGTATGCATATCAACATGTCCCTGGAAGATCTGGGAGGCAGGAACCTGTTTGCCGATGATTCGGACGAGAGAGGACTCAGCAGGCTGGCCTATGAATTTTTGGCAGGGATCCTCCACCACATCAAGTCCATGACGATCCTGACCAATCCCCTGGTCAATTCCTATAAAAGGCTGATACCGGGTTACGATGCTCCCACTTACATCGCCTGGTCCACTGCCTCCAACCGGGGACAGCTGATCCGGATCCCTTCGTCCAGGGGAGCCAGCACCAGGATTGAACTGAGAAGCCCTGATTCGGCCATGAATCCTTATCTGGCCCTGGCCTCCTGTCTGGCGGCAGGACTGGACGGGATCAGGAGAGGCCTGACTCCTCCCGAGCCCGTCAGCCGAAATGTGGCCGGGATGACAGAGGAGGAGATCAGGAGCTGGGGGATCAGCCAGCTTCCGGAGACCCTGGGGGAGGCAATAGAAGAATTTGAGAAAGACACCTTTCTTCAGCAGGTTCTGGGGAAACATATCTATACCAAATACCTGGCGGCAAAGAAGAAAGAATGGGATCTGTTCCGGTCTCAGGTGACAGACTGGGAGATCGGAGAATACCTTTACAAATTCTGACATGAGATCCGGCCTGACGGGAAGCGGCTCTTGACAATTTACCTGGAGGTGAGGCGTGTGACCAACATCATTGTGGCATTTTCCAGACAGGAGGATGCAAGGAGTATTAAAAATATACTCATGAGAAACGGCTTTCAGGTAGTGGCAGTCTGTACCTCCGGGGCTCAGGTGCTAAACAGTATCGAAGATCTCAGCGGAGGGATCATAGTCAGCGGATACCGCTTCGAAGATATGCTGTATCGGGGTATCTGCGATTGTATGCCGGCAGGGTTTGAGATGCTTTTGGTGGCCTCTTCCGGCCGGCTGGGAGGCGTCATAGTCCAGGATATCAGATGCCTTTCCATGCCTTTAAAAGTACATGAACTGGTGGAAACGGTAAATACCATGTGCCGGGATCAGGTTCAGAGAAAGCGCAGGATGCGGCAGCGGCCTGCAGAGCGCAGCGAGGAAGATTCCAGAATCATCCTGAAGGCCAAGACCCTTCTTATGGAACGGAACAGCATGACAGAGATGCAGGCTCACCGGTATATCCAGAAATGCAGCATGGACAACGGCACCAATCTGGTGGAGACGGCCAGGATGGTGATCAGCCTGATCGATATATGACGGAGGACAAAAGAGATGAAATTTACAAAAATGCAGGGGACAGGCAATGATTATGTGT
>CAJUJV010000047.1:0-7552 GCA_910586845.1 uncultured Hungatella sp. | reverse complement strand
AACTGTTTTAAAGAGACCGTAGAGGATCCGGAGGCGGCTGCAATTCTTGTGAGCGACAGACATTTCGGCATCGGTTCCGACGGTCTGGTGCTGATCTGCCCGTCGGATGCAGCGGATGTGAAGATGAGGATGTTTAATATGGATGGCTCCGAGGGGATCATGTGCGGCAATGCCATCCGGTGCGTCGGGAAATACGCCTATGATCACGGTCTGGTGTCGGATACATCTATCACGGTAGAGACCCTGGGAGGAATAAAAGTCCTGGAGATGGAGACGGAGGGAGGGAAGGTGGTCTGGGTTTCCGTGGATATGGGAGTGCCGGAAGTGACTTCCCGGATCCCGGAACCGATCCTGGTCTGCGGAGAAGAGAAGGAATTTGTGGGGATCTCCGTGGGAAATCCTCATGCCGTGTATTTCTGCCGGGATATCGATTCCCTGAAGCTGGAGGAGACAGGCCCTTACTATGAAAATCACAGCCGTTTTCCCGGCCGGGTCAACTCGGAATTCGTCCAGGTAGTGGACAGAGGCCATATCCGTATGAGAGTCTGGGAGAGAGGCAGCGGAGAAACCTGGGCCTGCGGTACAGGAGCCACCGCAAGCGCAGTGGCTTCCATATTGAGAGGATATACGGATGATCGGGTAATCGTGTCTCTGAGGGGCGGAGACCTGGAGATTACCTGGGACCGGACCGGCGGACACGTGTTCATGAAAGGGCCGGCAGTGGAGGTGTTCTGCGGAGAGATCCATATCTGACATTATAAAAAGGAGAGACATAAAAATGTTTCAGATCAATGAAAATTACTTGAAACTGCCTGGAAGCTATCTGTTTTCCACGATCGGGAAAAAGGTCAGGGCCTACTCGGAGGCCAACCCGGACAAAGAGGTGATCCGTCTGGGGATCGGAGATGTGACACAGCCCCTGGCCCCGGCCATTATCCGGGCCATGCACGAGGCGGTGGATGAGATGGGAAAGGCGGAGACTTTTCACGGGTACGCGCCGGATCTGGGTTACGGATTTCTCAGGGAGGAGATAGCCGGGAAAGACTACAGGGACAGAGGATGCAATATCAGCGCTGACGAGATCTTTATATCTGACGGGGCTAAAAGCGACTGCGGCAATATTCAGGAGATCTTTTCAGCGGACAGCCGCATCGCAGTCTGCGACCCGGTGTATCCCGTCTATGTGGATTCCAATGTGATGGCGGGAAGGACAGGAGAATATGACGAGGCGGCAGGAGTATGGAGCAGGGTCATCTACATGCCATGTACCGCAGACAACGGTTTTGTACCTGAGCTTCCGGGGGAGAGGCCGGATCTGATCTATCTGTGCAATCCCAACAATCCGACAGGGACCACGCTGACCAGAGATCAGCTGAAGGTGTGGGTGGACTACGCCAGACGGGAAGGAGCAGTGATTCTCTACGATGCGGCTTATGAGGCCTATATCTCCCAGGAGGACGTGCCTCACAGTATCTATGAGATCCGGGGAGCCGGGGAATGTGCCGTGGAGTTCCGGTCCTTTTCCAAAAATGCGGGTTTTACGGGAGTCCGCTTGGGATTTACGGTGATCCCCAAAACTTTAAAATGCAGGGATGTGGCTGTTCGCGATCTGTGGGCCAGACGGCACGGAACCAAATTTAACGGCGCTCCCTATATTGTGCAGAAAGCGGCCATGGCCGTGTATTCGGATGAGGGGAAGGCCCAGCTGAAAGATCAGGTGGCTTACTACATGAACAACGCCAGGGTCATCTATGAAGGACTGAAGTCTGCCGGCTATGAGGTATACGGCGGTATCAATGCGCCCTATATCTGGCTGAAGACGCCCTCAGGCATGAGTTCCTGGGAGTTCTTCGACTGGCTTCTGGAACATGCCCATGTGGTGGGTACGCCGGGCAGCGGTTTCGGCCCCAGCGGAGAAGGATATTTCAGGCTTACGGCTTTCGGCACATACGAAAATACCGTAAAAGCCATGGAGAGGATCAGAAAACTGAAAGGATCATTGTAAAGGTCTGCCGCGGAGACGGTTACAGACCATAAAAACAGTAGGAGGGGACAGGAGCTATGGACGATATTGACAGAAAGATACTGAAGATTCTGCAGGACAATGCCAGAACATCATTAAAAATCATTGCGGAGAAAACATTTTTATCCTCGCCCGCAGTGTCAGCCAGGATCGAAAAACTGGAAAAAGACGGAATCATTTCCGGCTATCACGCCATGGTTGATCCCATGAAGCTGGGATATCACATTATTGCATTTATCAATCTTGACGTCGTTCCGGAAGACAAGCCCAAATTCTATGCTTACGCCGCGGAGATGCCCAATGTGCTGGAGTGCAACTGTGTCACGGGAGAGTATTCCATGCTGCTGAAGGTGGCGTTTCAGAGCACCATGGAGCTGGATATCTTTATCGGGCAGCTGCAGAAATTCGGGAAGACCAGCACTCAGATCGTCTTCTCAACTCACGTAGGTCCCAGAGGGGTTGATGTGGAAAGCGACGGGCTGGCATAAAAAAATCCTGCAGAGCAGGATTTTTCGGCGGTACGGCAGTGAGAAGGCTTACAGGGCAAGGACCGGAAGTCCCGGGATCTCATCAAGATTGCGGATCTCATAATGGGCCAGGGAACGGTCGAAACCGAACCGGTCGTCGATGAGGGCGGCGATGATCATGCCGGCCCTGGAGGCGGCGGTGATACCCAGGGTGGAATCTTCGATGACCAGACATTCCTCCGGGGTTACGCCCAGCTGACCGGCAGTGTAGAAGTAGATCTCGGGGTTGGGCTTACTCTGGCGGAACTGGCTTCCACTGACAATGATGTCAAAATAAGAGGCGATCTGATTCTCGTTCAGCACCCGCATGATGATGTCCATCTGAGTAGAGGAGGCCAGGGCTACCAGGTATCCTTTCTCTTTAAGAAGCCTCAGGACTTCCGTGACTTCGGAGCGGAAGATGGCCCGGTAATCCATGTGGGAGAATACATCCGTGGAAGCCCGGAATTCGCTTCGCAGTTCTTCCCAGGTCTGGCCGTTGTCAATGGCCCGGGCAAAGATGGTCCAGGCATCCTCCTTGGAGGCGCCTACCATGCCGTAAAGCTGATCTATGGTCACATCGGGATTCTTCCTGCGGGCGAACTCCAGATCGAACTGGAGATAGGATGCCTCGCTGTCAATAATAACTCCGTCCATATCAAAAATAACCGCTTTTATTTCTTTCTTCATGTTACAGGTATCCTTTCAATTCCAGATAATGTGTGATCAGGGCCACCGTGTCGTCGATATCCAGAGAGGCAGTGTTCACTGTCAGATCGTAGTTGCCCGGATGTTCCCAGCTGCGGCCGGTATAGTAGCGGTAATAATCTCGCCGCTCCTTGTCCATGCGTTTGATGTTTTTCACAACATCGCTGCTGTCATAATATCCCAGGCGGGTGATGCGCCGGATGCGGTAATCCAGGTCGGCATAGAGGAAGATACGGACCAGGTTGATGCCCTCCGTGCCTTCCAGTACATAATCGGCGCAGCGGCCGATGAGGATACAGGATTCTTCCGCTGCCAGCTTCCGGATGACGGTGGACTGAAATCGGAACAGGTTGTCCGAAGACACCAGATCGGAACCGAAAGAAGGCTGGGTCAGTTCCGGCTTCAGAGAATTGATGATGCGGTAGAGGAGGCGGTCGCCGGCCTTCTCATCGGCCAGATAGAAATAGCTTTCCTTCAGACCGCTTTCCTGAGAATTCATCCTGAGAATGTCCTTGTCATAAAACGGGATAGAGAGGGCCGCGGAAAGATGCTGACCGATCTCACGGCCGCCGCTGCCGTACTGGCGGCCGATGGTAATAATAAGATGTTTGTCGGAATTAGTCATGGCAGGTTCCTCCTTTTGTAAAAATGGCGGGACTGATGGCTCTTAATGACAGTATACATCACTTTCCCGCACAAGGAAAGTATTATATCCGGAATTTTTCAGCTGCCGCTCCATCTGAGCCGCATTGTCCAGATTCAGGTAAGCGCCTACCCGAACCTTGTAAAGGCCGTCGGCATGGACGATAAAAGCAGGGTAGCCCTGAGACTGCAGCTCATCAAGCTGCCGGGAAGCCGCCTGTTCGTTCCGGAAGACTCCTGTCTGGATCTGGTAATATCTGGGGCAGGCCTGCTGCTCCTCCCTGACCGTATTCAGGATGCCGTCGGCGATGGCCCGGGCCACAGCCTCAAAATTCCGGTCAAAAAACTGGTTGTCGGCTTCATTGTCGATAAATCCGGCCTCCACCAGGACGGCGGGCATCTCCGTGCGGCGCAGGACCACCAGACCGGGCCGTTCGATTACCCCCAGATTGGCGAAACCGGCGGACTCCAGGGCAGAATTAATATTCCTGGCCATCAGGCCGGGGACTCCGCTGTCGGTATATACCAGGGTTTCGGCGCCGGAGGCCGTGCCGGGCACAGGCATGGCGTTGCGGTGGATAGATACGAAATAATCCGCTCCGGAACGGTTGGCGATCTGGGCTTTCTCATAGGGAGTGTTGAAGACATCGGTGACCCGGGTGTAGACCACATCGATGCCGTTCTGTGCCAGGATGTTGCCGACGGCAAGGGTCAGCTTTAAGGTGTCTGTTTTTTCCTGTCTTCCATAATAGGTCGCTCCGGGTTCCGGCCCGCCGTGACCTGCATCCAAGATGACTTTTACTGTCTCTGCCAAATCAAAGATCTCCTTTCAAAAAAATGTATAAGGTGTCAGGTAAGCTCTGCGATCCTGGTAACAGCTACATAGATATGGGAAATTTTGTACCATGTGGGGAAATCCACCACCCCGGTCTGAGGCAGTCCGAAGACAGACTGGAACTCCCGGACAGAAGCCGCCGTGTTGGGACCGTAGAACCCGTCCGGGGCTACCCGTGGGATGGCCGTATATACGGTGGCGATGGCATCAAGCTGTTCCTGAAGCTGCCGGACCTTCTGACCGGAGGAGCCAATGACGAGATTCTCTCCCGGCCAGGAAGAAGGGATCCCGGCGATCTGCTCCGCAGTGTTGATGTAGATGCTGGAACCGTAGAAATGGCGCAGGATCTCGATGGGGCTGTAGCCTCTTTCGCCCAGGGAGCAGGATCCCCACTGGGTCATCCAGATTGTAAGTGCGTATACAGGGGAAAAACCCCGGAAAATCAAGAGATTTCGGTGAGATAGTAATAGATATCGATATGCATATTATCCCGGTTAAAGACGATTTTGTCAACAATACTTTTTAACGCAATATTTTTTTGGACCATAGTAAAGCTGTCTGATTCCAGGATATCAATGACGCTGCGGATATTGTCCAGGATCCGCTTTGTCTGGTCCGCCTCCTGGCTGGCAGACTCCATGCGGCTTTGGGAGAGCTGGGCGACGGAGGCTTCAAGGGACTCCCGTTCTTTCTGCAAAAGGAGCTTGTTTTGCCGGTATTCGTCTATGGTGTCGATCCCGTCCATATAGGCGTCACGGGCACGCTTTTCTTTTGTCTCCAATTTCTGCAGGAGATTTTTTAAAGTTTCCAGTTCATGAGTATCTTCTGACTTTACAACGTTTTTAATTTCATAGTTAACCGTTCCGCACTCCAGGACCTCCCTGAGGGCGTTTAAAACAGCGGGCACGATGGTTTTCTCAGGAACATAATGATTGGCTGTGCATTTGCCCTTCAGGTAGCCGTAGCACTGGAAAGAATAGCTGTCCTCCTGGTTTTTTCGATGACGGGCACAGGAGGATAAGGTGCGGCCGCAGCAGGAACATTTTAATAGACCTGATAGCCAGTGCCGTGTTACCTCTGAAGGCTTTGCGTTTTTGCGTCTGTATTCTGATTCATAGCGTTTGACAGCCTGATCGAACAGCTCCTGGCTGATGATGGCAGGATGATGGCCCTGGGTGACGATCCACTCAGACTTGTCTTTGATCTCATTGGTCTCGTTGCAGGTACGGTTCCAGCGAACCATGCCGGCATAGGAAGGGTTCTGAAGGATATATTCCAGAGACCGCTTTTCGAAAGGCTTTCCGTGGCTGGTCTTCAGACCGAGGCTGTTGAGATACCGGGTCAGGGCATAGATACTCATCTTTTCGTTGACATATTTGTCAAAGATCATCTGCACGATCTTTGCCTCCTCGGGGACAATCTCCGGAGTAGCCTTGTGGTAAGGTATACGGTAGCCCAGAGGCGGACGGCACTGGTATCCACCGTTTTCAGCCTTGGTCTTCATCCCTCTGGTGACGTCCTGGGCGAGATTGTAGGAATAAAATTCATCCTGCCACTCAATGATCATTTCAATAAGACGGCCGTACATGCCATCCAGAACCGGCTCCGAGATACTGATCACGTCGATGGACAGCTTCTTGCGGAGCATTCCTTTGTAAAAGGTGCTCTCATCCTGATTTCGGGCAAACCTGGAAAACTTCCATACCAGAATACAGTCAAAAGGTTTAGGCCTGGTCTTTGCCGTGGCGATCATTCTCTGGAACTGAGGGCGGTTTTCCGCCTTCTTGCCGCTGCGGCCTTCGGACTCCATGAATATGTATTCCCTGGGGATAACAATGTTGTGGGATTTTGCATAGTCCAGTATGGAATCCAGCTGGGATTCCGGACTCAGATCCATCTGGCCGTCAGTGCTGACCCGGATATAGGCAGCGCCGATGTGGAGGGAGCCGGAAGGGGTGACGGTCTTTTTCTTTGCCATGATACCATCTCCTTTGGTGTAAAATATGATTTTTGAGTATAAAAAATACACCATACCTTTGACAGATGGCGCCGGAGATGATACAATGGTTTTGGTTATGGATTGTATCAGCTCTGGCGTGCTGCCAGGCATAGAATCTATGTGAGAGCCGTTCCTGTTGGCGCAGGGGCGGTTTTTACATTTATCAGGACTGCTCTAATAGTTTTGAGAGAGTGACAGTCAGCTCCGGGAACAGGCCAAAGGAGATCGGCATGTCGAAGGGTTGCATGGTTGGCGCTGCGTCCTCCTCAAAATGGTAAACCATAGTGGTCTCTTTCTGGGGATCCACAATCCAGTACTCCCGGACTCCTGCATCAGAATATAATGCATTCTTGATTATATAATCCATCTTTCGGCTGGAAGGGGATACAATCTCAATGATAAGATCCGGCGATCCGGAACAACCTTGATCTGTCAGTTTATCAGAGTCGCATATGACGGATATATCCGGTTCCACCCAGTCTTTGTCATCTGCTTTTAGATTGACGGCGAATGGGGCAGGATAGACTTCACAGGAGCCGTTTTGGGAGCGAATATAATTGCGGATTGTCGAGGAAAGCTCCAGTAATATTTTTTGATGAAGTCGGCTGGGCGGAGCCATATTGTAGATCTGTCCATTGATCAGCTCTGCCCGAATGCCATCCGGAAGATTCCAGTAGTCTTCTGATGTATAGGTTCTTTGTTGTGGCAGTGACATGATGACCTCCCTCTCGTGATAACCTCATGACGAACTTAAAATTTATAATTAATACCACTCTGTTTCATGATTGCGTTTGCGGTGTGCCGGGATTTTATTTTCGTATCAACGGTTACATGGCGTT
>CAJUJV010000046.1:29211-30285 GCA_910586845.1 uncultured Hungatella sp. | reverse complement strand
GGCTGCAGAGAACAAGTTCACTCTGGACAGCAAGGCTCCGAAGATGGAAGGATATCAGGACTTCTTAAAGGGTGAGGTTCGCTATGCTTCCCTGGCCATGAAGAATCCTGAGAGAGCAGCCAAGCTGTTCGCCAAGAACGAGGCTGAGGCCAAGGAGAGATACGAGTATCTGTCCAAGCTGGTTGCCCTGTATGGAAATGAATAATTGACAATGCGGCCATTTGCCTGCTGCCGCCCCCGGAGATCCGTCTCTCGGGGGCGGCAGTTTTGTTTTTTGCCATTGTTCAAAACCCATTGGACTTTTGTCACAGTCCCGTTTTGTTAAAGTTTACTTGCTTGCGCTTATCCACATAAATTGTTAAAGTTAAGATTGCGATTAACATGTTAAGAAAAGGAGTGCCGGATTTTGAATGAGGTGGATAAAATCGTGAACATGGCCCGGACATGTGTGGATTTAAGCAGGGAGAAAAGGCCGGAGGTTACCTGGATCCAGGGGATTTATAAGCGTTTTCAAGAGAAGACCGGAATCACGGAGAAAAACGCGGCAGATTCTCTGCTGTATGAGAAGATGTATTGCTCAGCGCCAGCCAGGCCTTCGGATACTTTAAAGATCCGTTATTGGAGAAATGGCCAGCATGTGCCGATAGACCGGTATGAGTGCAGGAAGCTGGGCCTGGCTTTGGGGATGAGCGTGGAGGAAGAGGAGTTTCTGATAAAAGGATATTTGGATAAAAGCGACACAATCTTTGGAATTTTCGGAGAAAAATCCGCGAAATATGAGGAGTTGTGGGAGAAGCGAAAGAATCTGATGTCCGGAATGGTGTTGGAGTATATAAAAAAAATCCACCCGGACAGAAGGATTCAGCTGCGGATCGCCAGGAATTCCATGGAAAGCGGGATCCGCCACCTCTACTATACGGATGCCATGAAATACGTGAATATTAAGCAGAGACAGATGGACCTTTCTGAAAACAGTCACCTTACAAGCATCAATTATGGTTCGGAGCTGGGCCGAAATCTGCACCTGGAGGGGGAGATACCCAGAAAGACCATGGTGAGGCATATCCTTATTTT
>CAJUJV010000046.1:21059-29201 GCA_910586845.1 uncultured Hungatella sp. | reverse complement strand
CTGGATTCTCTTGGATACCTGCCCTTTGACAAGGACCACACCATGACTGATGGGGGAAGGCTGGATTGGCTTTTGCTGGAGCTTTTGGGATTATATGAGGAAACCTGCCAGGGGATGGAACCGGAAGAGTGCAGCCAGTGGTTCCAGGAAGCCTGCCGGATCCTGGACAGTTTTTTTATGGAAAAAGGGTTTTCGAATCTGCGCTTCATGTATTTCAAGGCTTTGGGAGAATGAACCTGCGGCAAAGGAGGCGGGATAGAGATTGAGGGTTTATAAGAAAAAAAGCTATGAACAGGAGTGTTTGGAATGGCAGTGGGAACAGCTGAGATTTCGGAGAAAGTATAAAGATACCCCCGGGGGATTCCAGGACAAGGAGACGGAGAGAACCGCTGTCCGGCAGTGGAGGGAGGAAGTGGACAGATTCCGAAGAAACAGCTGTCACCGGCTTACTTCCTCGGAGATCTTTTCCAGAGAGCCTTTTGCCGGGAGAGAAGAGGAACTGACTCTTTTGAAAACGAGCCTGGAGGACAGAGAAGGCCCGGTGATCCTCTATGGTATAGGCGGGATAGGAAAAAGCGCTCTGGCCAGGGAGTATATCAGAAGATATGGAAAAACCTATGAGCATATTCTATATCTTTCTTTTCGGACAACCATCCAAAATATGATTGAAGATGACTTTGATGTCCGCATCTCCAATGTGCAGTACAACAAGGAACTGTATGAAAACAAGAGAAAGTATTTTCAGTTTAAATACGATATACTGAAGGAGATTGTAAGGAAAGAGAAGACACTCATGGTTGTAGACAATTGTGATGTGGAATATGACAAGGATATGGAGAAGCTGTTTTCTCTTCCTTGCCAGATACTTGTGACCTCCAGGCGGCACCCTTTGGCGTGGGGGGATTACGGGGGAATTCAGGTAGGTCCTTTAAAGACACAGAAAGAATGGGATGAGTTTGTAAGATGTTATAGAACAGAGGGATTTTCTGAAAACAGACGCCAGGAATTTGATGATTACCGAAAAAAAGTGGAGGGCCATACACTTTTGACCCAGCAGAAAGTCATAAACCCCGATGAAGAATTCAGCGGTCTTGAGGAATTCCAGAAAGATCTGTTTAAGAGGCTCCATCTGAAGGCAGAGGAGAAGAAGGCCATGACCTACCTGTCCATCATGCCGGTGCAGGGCGTGCCCAAAAAGATCTTCCTGACCATCTCCGGCATATCGGAACAGACCATAGACCATCTTGAACGATGTATTATGGCCCAGCAGGTATACAGCGGAAACTGGCAGGATGATATGATTTTTCTCCATCCTATTATCGGAGAAGGGGCGAGAGAGATTTTCAATCCCACAACAGATAACTGCTGCCATCTGATCCGGGGATTTGCGGATTATCTGTACGGAGAAGATGGCGCTTACAACAAGACATGGAACAATTCCTACCGGGACAACCAGAAGATGGAACCTTATGTATTCGCCTTTGTAAAAGCCTTTCCAAAACCGGCTCCCTGGCTGGCGGAGAAATTCGATCAGCTGGTGACCTTTTTGTGGATTCAGGGATATTATGAAGAGGCGGAGCAGTATTCGAAAGATTTATATCAGGCTGTGAAAGAGTATTATGGGGAATGTCACCAGATCACAGGGCAGATGGCCTTGAGGCTGGCCGCGGTATATCACAACAGCCTGGCTCATGAGAAGTCAAGGGAATGGTATATAAGAGGAGTTGAGATCCTTGAGAAATGCAAGCCTTTTAATCAGCTCCATCTGTACTGGCTGGCATCGGGGTATGGCAAGGTGGCAAGGCTTCTCTGGCACGATGGGGATATGGATGGGGCAAAAAAAATGATTGAGAAAGGGATTGAGAGCCAATTCCGATTTCAGGCCGGGATAGAAGAGAAAACAGAGAGTCTGGTCAGCAGGAGTGATCAGGGGATGGCATATTTGCTCCTGGAAAAAGGCAGGATACATCTCAAATGTGGGGAGATCGAAAAGGCTGAGGAGATATGTGAAGGATTATTTCGGGAATATTCTGAAACAAGAGTTATGAAACAGTTTCGGATCAATGATTTCACGGAATTTCGAATACGGCTGTTAATGGAAAGAGGAGAGTATGAGCAAGCGGAAAATTGGGCCAGGGAAAATGTGGAGAGAGCGATATTCTATCGTGGAAAGGAGTGGAAGGATACCATGCAAAGCAAAAAACTGCTGGCCCATATCCTTCGATTGGAGGGAAAGATAGAAGAAGCCAGGAGATTGTATGATGAAAGTTTTTGGTTTCGTTTACAAATAGGAGGAGATCATGTGGACAATTATTAGGTATACAGGAAGGATTATCCTCAACACAGGGCTGTTTTTGGTTATTT
Organism: uncultured Hungatella sp.; assembly: GCA_910586845.1. Classification (GTDB taxonomy): domain Bacteria; phylum Bacillota; class Clostridia; order Lachnospirales; family Lachnospiraceae; genus UBA3402. Next base: position 26,837 of record CAJUJV010000046.1, on the reverse strand, counting down.
TCGCGGTTTTGTCCATACAAGGTGTTCTGATTGAGGATATGCAGTGGAAGTGGGCGGTAGACAAATGGAACTATGTGTCAGAGGGAGGTCTTCGTGAGGATCAGTTGAGGAAAAAGATTGACAACTCAAAGTTTTCCAAGGGGAGTTACAAAATGTACATAAACCCAGGCAACAACAGCAATCTGGCGGCCTCGGATTGGGCGTCAGCCTGTGTATTTAAGGATCGGTTTTATATGGCTCTTCCAAATAGTTTTTATACTATAAAGAAGTATTCTACAAAATCTGAGAAAAGCTCTCTTACCCTTTCTAATTCTGTGCTGATCGGGGGAAAGCGCTATGTATTATCCATAAATGAGGAAAATTTTTACGCGTTGAAGTTGTCAAAGAAATATACCGCTGCTCTGGAAGAGAACCCTGTGCCGGAGTTTACTTCCCTTGGTTTTTCTGAAAAAGCGGACTATTTATATAATATTCTGAAAAAACAGCAGAAAAAGAAAATTACCAGTAAGGAGCTGGCTATGATGGCCTGGGGGACAAAACAGGGGATTCTCCTTGATTATAAAAATGGGACAGCTTACTTCGCGGATGACAGCGGAAGCGGTGACACGGTGTATATTTATGAACAGACTGGGGAAGGGGAGAGAAACCTGATTTTTCAGTATGAAGATTCTTATCAGGGATTAGGCGCGGGCCGGTTTATTATGGATCACTATTTTGTGGGAGTGGAGAATTTCCAGATCGTGACCTATGATCTCGAAACAGGAGAGATCCGTTACAGGTCAGAGGAGATGGGTGCTATTGACGGTTCCATCAATTATATTAAGACTCTGAAAGGCAATTATTATATCTGCTATATTTACAAAAATACGCTCTACTGCTGGGATTTTTATGGAGACCGGCCATTACAGCCAGTGAACATGCATATTGATGAAGGAGGAGCCGTGACAGGGCTTTTCTGTTATGGAAATCATGTTTATGTTACTCATGAGAGTGGTGATTATAACTGGCACCGGTATGAATTGGACAAGGAGGAATAAAATGGATGATTTGTTTGACGGCGTGTTTGGGTTTATTTTAAAGTATTTTGTAGGCGGTTCGATCTTGCTGCATTTGGCGCTGATTTTTGTCTGTTCTTTTGCCCGGGTATCCAGTTTGAGTGAGATGGAGTCAGAGTACGGCAATAATCCGGCTATTTGGCTGTGCTGCGTGATTCCGGGAGCCTGTTATCTTTTGATATCCTTTATTATGATCTTCGCGGCTCCCGTGCCGTCATATCTGATATTTGCTTTATTTATGCTTATAGGAATACCAATTCTGGGCTTTTTTACTTCATTTGGCATGTGGGCGCTTATCGTGGTATGTATAGCCGCAGGCGTTATCTATTTGACAGGGGGCGCGCTTTTGCCTCTCCTGATGGTATTGATTGCCCCGGGAACGGCTTTAGCTATCTTTTTATTTGTAATGTGGGTGGTATTTGTAATTCTTGATTCTTTCATGATGTTCTTTTGATAAGGTCTATAGTAGAAGAAAGGAGTTATTATGGTATTTCAGTCAAAGGAAGAATTGTTTCACGACATCCCTACAAAGAAGGCGGTCCACAACAGTCAGGGATACCCAAAAACGGGGGAGAGTTTTATAAAGTTTTATTATGAGGAAGCTCTGCCTGACGCGGATACGGCGGCAACGGGAAAGATCCCTTATTCAGTAAAGGAAAAAAATGAATACCAACGGTACTGCCAGGATTATTTCCCCGGATGCCTTCGGAAGAAGATCGACAAATGGCTGGAGTTTCCCAAGGCAGGGTACGAGAAGATTCTCATGGGCATGGATACGGAAAAATTCGATGTCTTCCACAGCGATTATCTGAAATCCATAAAAGACGACATGGGAAGCGGAGTCGGGATGCTGTACAGGTATAAGAACGCGCACAGAGGCGTGTTTAAGAGAGGCCAGAAAGAACTGGCAAAAAGCCTTTGGACACTGTTTCTGTTTATAGCCCTGATTGTCTTTGATGTGCCCTACAGATTGGTTTTCAAGCCCCTGGAGGCAATATGGCAGATGGTGATGCCCCTGCTCTCTTTAACTCCGGATACGCGGATTTTCTTTTTACCACTGGAAGTTGCTAATATTCCTCTGATTCTGACCATGCTGATCTTCTGGATTTTCAGCGTCTGGTTAGCTTTGACCCATATGGATGGCCTGCCTAAAAAAGGTATGTGTGAGTGGGTTCCCATAGCGGCCATATATGTGAACCCTTTCTACCTTCTTATGAGGGCTACCATCGGAGCGGATTTTTTTACAGGTGTGAGGGAAATCTATGAAGCCATTGTCGCGAATATGCCCAAAGGAACCTTTATGGTGGTGATTACGGTTCTAAATGTGATCGTATATCGACTTTTTGTGACAACGGCCCTGTTTATCTGTTATACAGGCAGTTTGCTCTATGGGCTGCCAATTTATCTGTACAGAGAGATTCGATTGAAGAAAAAGAAAGAAGAACAAGAGGAAAAAGAGGTTGTCACAGATATCAGACGCCAGTGGGATTTTTATCTGGAATTCCGCAAGGAGCTTAGAGACGCGGACAGGCAGCTGAAGTTCATGGATATGTGGAATCAGGCAGCGGGGAAAAAGGGGCATTTTCCAGGCTGGTTTGATATCAACGAGTATGTACGCAGAACAGAGAACGCCCTTCTGAAAGAAAACCGGGTCCGGATCCAGGAGGTGGAGAAAGAGGAGCGGGAGAAGATGAAGGGCCAGGATTCCATGAGAGAGAAATTGATGGCCCAGGTGGCAAACCTTAAGAACCAGGAGGAGGAGATGGCCAAAAAATCCCAGATCACAGACATGGATGAAAGAAACCGGGCCATGGTATCCTTCGCTTCTCTGATGAAAGATGGCGGGGAAGGGGACTTAAATTCTATGTTCGCCCAATTGGCCACCATGCTTGGATATCAGGATATTCCGTCATCTTCTCCCCGCTCTGAAACCTGGCCGGCGGCGAAGGAGTACGCTTCCGGGCTGTCTGCGGAGAAGAGCGGCCGGTTTGATCGGTTCACTAAAGATGACTATGAAAAGGCGGCCTGGCAGGGAAATATTCCCGCTCTTGCCCGTCTGGCCAATCTGTATGAGCTGGATTATGATATCAACTCAGAACTGGCCTACGGGGAAGATATCGGTCTGCAGCAGTGGACCCATCCCCTGGAGAGGGAGGCAAAGGAGGCCAGGCTTGTTATGGGCCTGACTCCCGATTCATCTCTGTACGCGCTTTTGCGCCAGGCGGGAAATGGAAAGGGTGATTTTGACTGTGAAGTCTTGTATAATCTGGCGCTCCGCTGCAAAAAGGACAATTCCCTGAAAAGGGAGTTTAAGGAAGCCTTGCTGGTATTCGTCAGCACGGCGGCCCGAAGGCAGGCGGAAAGGAAAGACTCGGAAAGCCCCAGGGCGGCGTATTATCTGGCAATGCTGAATTATCACTGCCTGGACGACAAGGAAGGAGCAAGGGTCTGGGCGGAGATTTCCGCTGAGAAAGAGTACGGCCCGGCCCTGTATTTCCTCTTTGACAATCAGAAGGAGTTAGGGCTTGAGAGGAAAGAAGGGGATGGGTACTGTTATGAGGCCTGGTCAGCAGGCTATCCTCCGGCCAGGGTCTGCAAGATCTGGGATCACCAGAGGGAGGAGAGCCGGAAGGAGAATCAGAGACAGATCAACAAGGCCCAGAGCGAGGCTGCTTTTGAGAGAAGACAGCAGGAGAAGAAGGCCATGATGGAGGCCTATGAGAAAAAACTGAGAGAGAGGGAGAAAGTCTTTAACGCTTTTGTATATGATTCCTACACGGATGATGACGGGACTTACATAGCAGGGAAGATGTCCATGAAAGAATATCTTGATAGCGGGCTTTACAGGGATGACAAGATGAGAGATTATGAGAAGAAGGTGGACAAGGAGCTGAGTTAGGAAAAATATGGGATTTTTTACAAAAGACAGGGAGCCTGAGATCTTTCCAATATGCCAGGGTATATCTATTCCGGCAATACCTGCTATGAAATGGTAATAGCGTCAGGGGCTGTGAAGAACCAGAGTTTGTTTACTCTGTTTCTTCACAGTCCCTTCTGTTTATGTACACGGGGAGAGGAATATGGCCGCTTGCACGGCCCCGCCCCGGCACGGCGGGCAGGAGAACATCCGCCCTGCTCGATGACAGGCCCCGAAATACCGCCTGTCGGCGGTACGGGGGCCGTGGGAAAAGGACTTGACACAGCAGGGAAATTGTGATACAACTGTATTAATCAAATTAATACAGTAATAACACTTAGAAGGAAAGGAGGTTGGATATGATTATTCTGGATTACAGAGACCGGCGTCCCATCTATGAACAGATCGTCGAACGTTTCCAGGAACTGATGGTGTCAGGTGTTATGGAAGAGGACAGTCAGCTGCCTTCCGTGAGAAGTCTGGCCATGGAACTATCCATCAATCCCAATACCATCCAGAGGGCTTATGCGGAGCTGGATAGACAGGGTTATATTTATTCTGTGAAAGGCAAGGGAAGCTTTGTAGCGGAGAACAGTCATATTAAAGACAGCAAGAAGGCCGCTGTATATAAGAAACAGGAGGAAGTGGCCACAGAGGCCTGCCTTCTGCAGGTGGATAAAAAAAGGCTCTATGAGCTGATCGATCAGGTTTACGGCAGGGGAGGGATGAGTGATGATTGAGACAAAGGGTCTGACCAAGAGATTCGGCGACATCGTGGCAGTGGACCATATCGATGCCGCCATCAGAGACGGAAGCGTCTTCGGTCTTATCGGGACCAACGGGGCCGGTAAGAGCACGTTTTTAAGGATGCTCAGCGGGATTTTAAAGCCGGATGAGGGAACCGTCTCCATAGACGGAACAGAAGTATATGAGAACATGGAGGTAAAGTCCAGATTTTTCTATATTTCTGACGATCAGTACTTTTTCAGCAATGCCACGCCGGCGGAGATGATGACGTTTTACCGCACCGTTTATCCGGGTTTTGACAGGGAGCGGTTTCATCATCTGATGAAGAGCTTTGATCTGGACGAAAGGCGGAAGATCAATACCTTTTCCAAAGGCATGAAGAAACAGGTATCCGTCATCTGCGGAGTGTGTGCGGGGACAGATTATCTGTTCTGTGACGAGACCTTCGACGGCCTTGACCCGGTGATGCGCCAGACCGTGAAGAGTATTTTCGTGGGGGATATGGAGGAGCGGAATCTGACTCCCATCATCGCTTCCCACAACCTGAGAGAGCTGGAAGATATCTGTGACCATGTGGGACTGCTCCACAAAGGAGGTATTCTTCTTTCCCGGGATCTGGAGGATATGAAGCTGAATATCCATAAGCTGCAGTGTGTGCTGCTGCCGGGGACAGAGCCGGAGGATATGAAGGAACTGGACATCATGAAGATCGAGCGGAGAGGCAGCCTGTGTACCCTGACCGTGCGGGGAAGCAGGGAGGCTATCGAGTCTGCGGCAGCAAGCTATCATCCCGTGTTTGCGGAGCTGATCCCTCTCACTCTGGAAGAGATATTCATCAGTGAAACGGAGGTGGTCGGTTATGACATCAAAAAGCTTGTGCTTTAAACTTATGAGGGAGGATCTGAAACGGCGGATGTGGACCATCGCCCTGACGGTCCTTGGCTTTGTGTTTACCCTTTTAGTGCCTGTGGCTTTAAGAAGCAGCGCTTACCTGGACCGGGTCAGGGAGGGGTGGGAGCTGCGGGAGAGGGAGTGGATGATCAGGCAGCTTGTGGGCAT
>CAJUJV010000046.1:19362-21049 GCA_910586845.1 uncultured Hungatella sp. | reverse complement strand
TGAAAGAGGATCTGAAACGGAGAGTGTGGACTATCGCGCTGACCATACTGTCTCTGGTATTCCTCTATCTGATCCCTGCGGCCATAAAGAGCGGCGCATACCTGGATCAGCTGGCAGAAGGGATGAACAATGAGAAGAATCAGAGATGGATCCGGGAGTTTACGGAGCTTCTGGGAGTCAATGGAGTGGTGGTGGCTGCCCTGGTGATCCTGGCCGCGGTGTGGGCCGTTTCCGGGTTTCATTACCTCCACAACAGCAGACAGGTGGATTTTTATCACAGTATTCCCGTAAAGCGGTATCAGCTGTTTCTCTCGTCCTATTTTAACGGGATCCTGGTGACGGCTGCAGCCTATTTCGTGATACAGGCCGCGGCAGTGGGGCTGATCCTGAGAACAGGCATAAGAGGTCTGGAACTGAACGGGATCTGGTGGAAGATTTTCCTGCTGAACATGCTGTATTACGTCATGATTTACACGACGGTAGTCATTGCCATGATGATGACGGGAAATCTGATCATAGCCCTTCTGGGAACCGTGGTTTTCTGCGGCTATGGACCTGCAGTCGTACTGCTGACCGTAGGCTACGAGTCTGTATGGTTCCATACTTTCTGTCAGACGGAGAGACAGAGCGCCTTCTGGCTGAACCTGACGAAGTGTTCCTCGCCGTTTTCCAACTATATGTTTGCTCTTACTTATTTTTCCGAGGGAAGCCTCAGCACGGGCCATGTGGCGGCGGCCGCGGCGGTGACTGCAGTCCTGGCGGTCCTGGCCTATCTGCTGTACCACCTCCGTCCTTCGGAGTCGGCGGGAAAGGCCATGGCATTCAGAAGAACTCAGTCGCCGATCAAGATCCTGATCGCTCTTCCGGTGGCAGTATTTTTCGGGATGGTGTTTTATTCTCTCCGCAGCACCCTTTCCTGGGGGATCTTCGGGACGGTCTGCGGCGCGGTGATCATCTGCTGCCTTATGGAGATCATCTACCACTTTGATTTCCGGAAACTGTTTGCCAACTGGATTCAGATGGCGGCCTGCGGGGCCGTATCAGTCCTGCTTATGCTGGCGGGAATGTACGACTGGTACGGATACGATTCCTGGCTTCCCAAAGCCTCTGATGTGCGGTCGGCATCAGTCAGTACAGGCTACCGGGATGACTGGGTTACTTACGGCTGGCCCAGACGGGTCCACGACTATGACAGCAAGCCTTACTACACATGGCAGTATCAGAGTCAGCGGGAGTATCAGTACAAAAATATGGAACTGACGGATATATACACGGTGATGGAACTGGCTCAGAAGGGAGTCAGGACCGATAAGGAGATCCGTGCCAGAGGTCTTGACGGATGGGACAGCTGGAGATATGAGAATGGTGTGGATTATGATATCTATGTGGTTCATTACCGGCTGAACAGCGGGAAGGAAGTGAACCGTGAATACAGGGTCCCGGTGGATGATGAGATGAAGACTCTGGAACAGACTATCCACGACAGTGCCGAGTACAAGAAAGGCACCTACCCGGTTCTGAGCCAGTCGGCAGCAGATACGGAGGCAGTATATTTCCGTCAGTATGACCAGCTCCAGCTTCTGGAGGCAGACGGAGAGGAGAAGGAGAGGCTGCTGGCAGTATATCAGAAGGACCTGGAGGAACTGACCATGGAAACCCGGAAGAAGGAGCTTCCCATAGGGACTAT
>CAJUJV010000046.1:15200-19316 GCA_910586845.1 uncultured Hungatella sp. | reverse complement strand
GGCCGAGGCCATGGATTACAACGAGGCCAATGACAGAGGCAGTAACCTGACGGAACGGTGCTGGTATCCGGTGTACCCCTCTTTTACCAGGACCATAGAAGCCATCAGGGAGGCAGGCGGTACGGTAGAAGCCCTGAACGCGGATATGATCTCGGAGATCCGTATCCGGTATGAGGGGGTCTATGAGGAAAATGACTGGACGGAGGAAGAAGCCGCCAGGGCTCAGGCCGCCTACGAAGGAAGACCTCTGGTATATGACGATCCGGAGGAGATCAATATCCTCAGCAAGGCTCTGATCTTTCGGGACTATCATAACATGAACGTGTACTATGAAGTGGATATGGCGGACAATGTGGATATCGAAATAAGTTTTTCAGTTCCCAGGATCAATACCAACAAGAAAAGCAGTTCTGTCAGCTGCATGATTGATATGGGGCGGCTTACGGAAGAAGAGATCCGACGGTTCGGTTTTATGAGATATGAAGAGTTCAGGGATCTGGCGGAGGACACCGAAGAAAGTTATGATTGACATTCCTCAGAAGACAGGATAAGATTATCTTGAAGGAGGGATGATTGTCCATGGCGTTTTTAGATGAATTAAGCAAGACCTTGAGCGACAAAGGCAAGGAAGCAGCTCAGAAAGCCAGAGAAACCGCGGAGGTGCTGCAGGTAAAGGCCCAGATTGCCTCGGAGAAGAGCAAGCTGAAGGAACTGTACGGGGCAGTAGGAGTTCTCTACTATAAAAAACACCGGAACGACGAGGATAATGAATTCGGTGACCTGTTCCGTGAGATCGGAAACGTGCTGACCAACATCGCGGTGCTGGAAGAAAAGGTTCAGGGACTGGACGGAAGTCAGGTATGTCCCAACTGTAAGAAAGTGATGAAAAAAGGTACTTTGTTCTGCAGCCACTGCGGAACAGCCCTTAAGGCAGACGAGAATGTGACAGAAGAGACGGACACGGAGGAAGAGGTCTTCGACGGAGAAGACATGACAGAACCGTAACATACAGAAGAGTCAGGATTGTAAAAGGACCTGACCGGCAGTTTTGGATGCTGCCGGCCGGGTCCTTTTTCGGATATTTACTTTCCAAGCCTGTAGGTGACGAAGCCGAAGACGAGGGCCAGAACCAGCCCTGCGGCCACGGGAAGGATCCCCAGAGAGGGCAGCTGCCTCAGAGCGCCGGTGTTATAAAAAATGGCAAAGGGCGAGGCGATGATCAGTCCCAGGATGGCACAGTAGGTCTGGATACCGAATTTCTCAAAAAGAAAAGTAATCAGTTTAGCGATCAGGAAGATACCCAGGAGAACACCGATGCCGAAAGGAACCAGGAGGGCGAATCCGTGGATCAGGCCAGGAACGTCAAATGCTTTCAGGGAATCCAGGAAGGATTTGATGGTGTTGATGATGCCGTAATAATATCCCAGGATCATCATCACGAGGGAACCGCTGACGCCGGGGATCACCATGGTGGCGGAGGCGATGACTCCCACGAAAAACAGCGCAGCCATGGTACCGAAAGAGGCGGTGAAAGTCTTTAAAACCTCATCCTCGGCGTTCATCATGGGAAGGAACACAGCCACGCAAAACAGCAGAGCAAACGCCGCGGCACCGGAAAAGCCGATCCTGGAGGACGTCTTTACCAGTTCTTTTTTCAGGGAGGACACCAGCACCGGGATCCCGCCCAGGATAAGTCCTGTAAAAGCCATACAGGTGATGAAAGTATGGCGGCTTAAGAGATATTCTATGATATAGGTGAAACCTACGATGCCGATACCGCAGCCCAGGACAATGGGGAACAGTACGGAAAGGCTTTTTTTCCAGTCTTTCAGCAAACCGGACACGGAGGCGATCAGCTTATCATAAATACCTAAAGATACTGCCATGGTGCCGCCGCTGACGCCCGGGATGATGTTGGCGATGCCGATGAGAATCCCTTTTATGGTATCCATTAAAAAAGTCATAAGACAACCTCTTTTCTGTAAATTTTAGAAGACTTCCCCATTATAGGATTGTACCCGCAGGTTTGTCAACCGGAAAAGATGTCAGAAACATGTTAAATTCCGTAGATTTGGATGTAAAAATCGGACCGCTGCTGGTCGCTCTGTCACCCGTTTTTTGTCGAATAAACGTATAAAATAGAATCATAACAAAAGGAAGGAATGAAAAAAATGTGGTTGATAGCCATTTGTGACGACAGCAGACGGGAGTGCTTTAAAGTGGAGGAGCTGCTGGAAAATTACTGTATGGAAAAAAGGATTGCCATGGAGGCCGAGATTTTTTATGACGGCAGCCAGCTGTATGAAAAGATGGAGGAGGGAAGGCACTATGATCTCATTTTTCTGGATATCCTTATGTATGGAATGGATGGGATCGAGGTGGCCAGAAAGATCCGGCGGGGGCTGAAGAATGAAGAAGTCCAGATCGTATACATGTCCTGTGTCACGGGACATGCGGATCTGCTGCTTCAGAACCACCCCATAGGATTTGTGGGAAAGCCTGTCCGGAGGGAGGAACTGTACAGGGCAGCCGATGATGCCTGGAAACTGGGGAGAAGGTTCAAAAAGTGTTTTATATATCAGAAAGACAGGATGACTTATCAGGTCAGCTATGAGGATATCCTTTATTTTCAGAGTATAGGAAGAAAGGTGGAGGTCCACACAGTCAGCGGAGTCGGAGATTTTTACGGAAAGCTGTCTGATCTTGTAGAAAAGGGGCTGCCGGAGCAATTCATCCAGATCCATCAGTCTTATATTATTAATCTTGATCATTTGACAGGGAGCGGGTGTTTTTAAAAGGACAGAAGGGATATTTTTCCATCAGTCAATCATACCGTCAGGCAGCTTCCAGGGGGCTTCAGAATATCCGGCTGTCGGATTTTGTCGAATAATCCCTGTTTTATGACATCGGAGCCGGAATTCCCCTGTTTTATGGTAAAATAAGTATGGCAGAAGCCGGCATTCTTGCAAAGACTCCGGAAGTCCTCTATATCCGGTCTGTTTTTGGCCGGCAGAAGCCGGGAGTCCGGAATCGGGGGTTTTCCGGACTCTTTTTCTGAAAATATCCTTAAAACGGACGAAGAGAAAGGAAAAAGAACTTGACAAGGCCATTGGAGTGGAGTAGAATACCACACATAGAAACAGTTTCCGGATGATTCCGGAGTCAGAAAGACGGAGGAACTGTGATGTACAATTCAAAGTCCATGATGATGAATATGGATATGGCGAACGGCATGGTCATGTGCCGTATGTTCATGTGCGTACAATTCAGAGGATTTGAAAAGTCTTACAGGGACGACAGCGATTGCAGATAGGATGCCCGGGAAGGGATCCTGTCCGGAACAGAGGATTGTGAGCCGTGAGTCTATGGGACTTGCGGCTTTTTGTGTTTAAGAAAAAGATACGGGAAGAATGGAGGAGACTATGGAACAGCCTATTATCCGGATTGATCATCTGGGAAAAGAGTTTCAGACAGCGGAGGGAAAGGTCCGTGCCCTGAACGATATCAGCCTGGAGATCTCTCAGGGGGAGATTTTCGGGATCATCGGACTCAGCGGCGCGGGAAAAAGCACTCTGGTCCGCTGTATCAACTATCTGGAAGTGCCCACGGAAGGGGATGTGATCTTCGAGGGAAAGCGTCTGGGGGACATGAGCCCGGAGCAGCTCCGGAAGACGAGACAGTCCATGGGGATGATCTTTCAGCAGTTTAACCTGCTGTCTCAGAGAAATGTGCTCCGCAATGTGTGTTTCCCTCTGGAACTCATAGGCACTTCCAAGCCGGAGGCCAGAGCCAGAGCCATGGAACTGCTGAAAACAGTGGGACTGGAAGACCGGGCCGGCGCCTATCCGGCCCAGCTGTCCGGCGGACAGAAGCAGAGGGTGGCCATTGCCAGGGCCCTGGCTACCAGGCCGAAGGTAATCCTCTGCGACGAGGCTACCAGCGCTCTGGACCCCAATACCACCAAATCCATCCTGAGCCTGCTCAAAGAGATCAACAGGACTATGGGAGTGACGGTCATCGTCATCACCCATGAGATGTCGGTCATCGAGTCCATCTGCGACCGTGTGGCCATCATTGACCAGAGCAGGATCGCGGAGGCGGGAAAGGTTTCTGATA
>CAJUJV010000046.1:775-15190 GCA_910586845.1 uncultured Hungatella sp. | reverse complement strand
TTCTCTGAGCCAAAATCCAAGATCGGCCGTCAGCTGATTCTGGGAGATGCGGCGGGGCAGGTGAAGTTCGGCGGTTCCCGTCAGATCCGGATCATCTTTGACGGACGGGAATCCACGGAGCCGGTGATCTCCAACCTGGTTCTGGCCTGCAAGGTCCCGGTGAACATCATGTATGCCCAGACCCGGGATGTGGGAGGAACTGCCATGGGGCAGATGATCATCCAGCTTCCGGAAGATGAGACAGAGGCCAAAAGAGCGCTCCACTATCTGGAGACAGTGAAGATTCCATATGAGGAGGTAACACAACATGACATTTGATGCTTCTACCATAGCGATGCTGAAGACAGGCATCTGGGAGACTTTCTACATGGTATTTCTCTCTTCCCTGTTTGCCTATGTTATAGGGCTTCCCCTGGGAGTAATACTGGTGACTACAGATTCAGACGGGATTCATCCTGTCCCCTGGCTTCAGAAAGTTCTGGGAACCGTCATCAACCTTCTCAGATCCGTGCCCTTTCTGATCCTTTTGTTTATCGTACTGCCCCTGTCGAAGATGGTCATCGGAACACGTATCGGTTCTCCGGCCATGGTGATCCCCCTGACGATCGCTGCAGGCCCCTATGTGGCCAGGGTGGTGGAGTCTTCCCTGAGAGAGATCGATGCAGGGGTCATCGAGGCCGCCAAGTCCATGGGCGCTTCCGACTGGCAGATCATCTGGAAAGTGCTTCTGCCCGAGTGCCGTCCCTCCCTTTTGGTGGGAGGAGCCCTGGCAGTCACCACCATTCTCAGCTATTCTGCCATGGCAGGATTTGTGGGAGGCGGAGGAGTGGGAGCCATTGCCATCAATTACGGATATTACCGGTATGAAGCCGGGCTGATGTGGGTGTCTGTGATCCTTCTGGTGGTCATGGTTCAGCTGATACAGGAGGCGGGCATGAGACTGTCCCGAAAAGGGGACAAACGGATCCGGTAAAGACCGGAGAACAGAGATTATAGAGGAGTATCCTTTATAATAAACAATATCTTTGAGAGGAGAGAGATTAATGAAAAAAACATTATGTATCATTGCGGCGGCAGCGCTGCTGACGGCAGGGCTGACAGGCTGCTCCGGAAGCGGAGAAAAAGAGACTACGGCAGCAGGCGCCGGGACGGAAACCACGGCGGCGCAGACCGGATCCGGTACAGGGGAGACAAAGGCAGCAGGCCAGGAGACGAAGAAGATCGTCATCGGAGCCAGCCCGGCCCCCCACGCGGAGATCCTGAGAGCGGCGGCAGACGTTCTGGCTGAGAAAGGCTACGAGCTGGACATCAAGGAGTATGTGGATTACATCCAGCCCAACCTGGCTCTGGAATCCGGGGACCTGGACGCCAACTATTTTCAGCATCTTCCCTATCTGGAATCTTTTAACGAAGAAAACGGGACAAAACTGGTATCTGCGGCTTCCATCCACTATGAGCCTTTCGGCATCTATGCAGGAAAGACCTCGTCTTTGGAGGAACTGCCTGACGGAGCCACGGTTGCGGTTCCAAACGATACCAGCAATGAGGCCAGAGCCCTTCTTCTTCTGGAGGCTCAGGGGCTGATCAAGCTGAAAGACGGAGCAGGCCTTACGGCTACGAAGAACGATATTGTGGAGAATCCGAAGAACATCAAGCTGTACGAGGTGGAGGCTGCCCAGATTCCCAGATCCATCGAGGATGTGGATGTGGCGGTCATCAACGGCAACTACGCCATCGATGCCGGCTTTAAAGTGTCTGACGCTCTGGCAGTGGAAGATTCCCAGTCCATCGCCGCCGCTACCTACGGCAATGTGATCGCGGTACAGGAAGGCCGCGAGAACGACGAGGCCATCAAAGCCCTGATCGAGGCTCTGGAGAGCGATGAGGTGAAGGCCTTTATCGAGACTACTTATGAGGGAGCCGTAGTTCCCCTGTATTGATCAGGCATAAGACAGGAAAAAATCCGCATAGACTGCACCAAAGAGATTTAAGGTGGAGCTATGCGGATTTCTGAGTTAAAGCAGAAGGAAGTCATCAACGGAGAGGACTGTAAAAGGCTGGGTTTTGTAGGAGATGTGGATTTTGACATGAAGACGGGCTGCCTGGTGGCCATCATTGTGCCGGGACCGGGGGCTTTCTGCGGTTTTCTGGGCAGAGAGAGGGAATTTGTCATTCCTTTTGAGGACATCTGCCAGGTGGGAGACGACATTATACTGGTCAATGTGAAGAAAAAGGATGTGGAGGCTCCCTGCCGGATCTGAGAGACGGGATTATGAAGTTTTTCTTGCGGAATTATGAAGGGTAGGGTAAAATAAAGGCAAAGAGACAAAGACGAGGGGGATAAGTTCATGAAATGTCCTTACTGTAATGAAGACGATACAAAAGTGATCGATTCCAGGCCTGCAGATGATAATTGTTCGATCCGGCGCAGACGGCAGTGTGAGCGGTGCGGAAAGAGGTTTACCACCTATGAGAAGCTGGAGACCATGCCTCTCATGGTGATCAAGAAAGATGATTCCAGAGAGACTTATGACCGTTCCAAGATTGAGTCGGGAGTGATCCGGTCCTGCCATAAACGGCCTGTCTCCACCCAGCAGATCAATGCCATGATCGATGATATCGAGAACAGGATCTTTAATCTGGAGGAGAAGGAAGTGGCTACCTCAGTCATCGGCGAACTGGTGATGGAGAGTTTAAAAGACCTGGATGAGGTGGCCTATGTAAGATTTGCCTCGGTGTACCGGGAGTTTAAAGATGTAAATACGTTCATGGAAGAACTGGGAAAATTATTAAAAAAGTAGGAATCGTCTATGCTGGAACCATTTTACCCGAAACATTATGTCAGCTCTGCCTATGTGATTCCTTACAGGCAGCTGTATGAGAAGGGGATCAGAGGGGTGATCTTTGATGTGGATAACACTCTGGTCCCTCACGATGAGCCGGCGGACGAGAGGGCCAGAAACCTGTTTCAGGAATTTCATGCCATGGGTATGGAAACCTGCCTTCTCTCCAACAACCGGGAACCCAGAGTAGCCGCCTTTGCAGGCTGTGTGGGGACGAAATACATTTATAAAGGCGGCAAGCCGTCAGTAAAGGGCTATCTGAAAGCCATGGAACTTATGGGGACGGAAAAGGATACCACGATCTTTGTGGGAGACCAGCTGTTTACCGACGTGTACGGCGCCAACCGGACGGGAATCTGCAGCTATCTGGTAAAGCCCATTCACCCGAAGGAAGAGATTCAGATCGTGGTGAAGCGGTACCTGGAAGCCGTGGTTCTCTGGTTTTACAAAAAGAGATGCGGAAAAGAGGGGCTGATGTGATGATAAGCGGAAAAGGAAAGGTATGCGGGATCATGGCCTATCCGGTGGAGCATTCTCTGTCCCCCATGATGCACAATTTTTATGGGGAGCAGATGGGGCTTGATTTTGCCTATGTGCCTTTTAAAGTGCAGGAGGATCAGGTGGAGGCGGCTCTGAAAGGGGCTTATGCCCTGAACGTGGCGGGGATGAACGTTACGGTTCCCCACAAGCAGAGGGTCATCCCCTATCTGAGAGAGCTGGATCCCACGGCCCGGGCCATCGGCGCGGTCAATACCCTGGTCCGCACAGACGGCGGATATAAGGGATATAATACGGACGCGCCGGGGCTCTGGCGGGCCATGAGAGAGGCCGGCATGGAGGTGAGGGGACAGAACTGTCTTCTCATCGGGGCCGGAGGGGCGGCCAAGGCAGCGGCCTTTGTTCTGGGCAGCCAGGGGGCAGCCTCCGTGCTGGTTCTGAACCGGAACAGGGACAGGGCCGGGGAGCTGGCGGAGGATATGAACAGGTGGTTCGGCAGGGAGTTTATGACAGCCATGGCCCTGGAGGACTACGAGAAGGTGCCGGAGGGTCCCTGGCTGGCCGTCCAGACCACCAGCGTGGGTATGAACCCTCACGCAGATCAGGCTCTGGTGGAGGATCGGGCATTTTACAGGAAGATCCGCTGTGGGATGGAGATCATCTATACTCCGGAAAAAACAAAGTTTATGAGTCTGGTGGAGGAGGCCGGCGGCAGGGCTGCGGGCGGCCTGGACATGCTGATCTATCAGGGGATCGAGGCTTTTGAACTGTGGAATCCGGGACAGCGGGTGCCGGATAAGATCATAGATCAGGTCAGACAGAAGATGAGAAAGGAACTTGAGAAGTAGGCCATGGATTCACATATTATTTTGATCGGATTTATGGGGGCAGGCAAGACCACGGTGGGGAAAAATCTGGCCCGGAAAACAGGATTTCCCCTTCTTGACACGGATCACCTGATCGAAGAGCAGACAGGGAAGACGGTAAAATGGATCTTTGAGGCATGGGGGGAAGAAGAGTTCCGCAGGCTTGAGACCGATGTCTTAAAGACTCTGGCAGACAGGCCCGGCGACTGGGTGCTGTCCACCGGAGGGGGCCTGCCCATGAAGGAGGAGAACAGGAAGCTGTTAGGACAGGCCGGTATGGTGGTGTATCTGAAAGCGGAACCGGAGACGGTTCTGAACCGGCTGTCAAGAGACAGGAACCGCCCTCTGCTTGCAGGCAGCGACAGGAAGGAGAGAGTGGAGAGCCTTATGGCTTTTCGGGGGCCTGTCTATGAAAGCGGGGCCCATGTAATCGTGAAAACAGACGGAAAATCCCCGGATGCCATCAGCGACGAGATAGTTTCGGCTCTCTTTGCAAAAAACGGTTGAAAATGGAAAGCATTTAGTATAGAATAAAGAGGATTGATGAGAAATACGAGAAATTCAAGGAGGAATATCATTTATGATATCAGCGGGCGATTTTAGAAACGGCGTCACCTTAGAGATCGACGGAAACGTATATCAGATCATGGAGTTTCAGCACGTAAAACCGGGTAAGGGCGCAGCCTTCGTAAGGACCAAGATTAAGAACGTCATCAGCGGCGGTGTGGTGGAGAAAACTTTCCGCCCCACAGAGAAGTTCCCGGCAGCCAGGATCGACCGGGTGGACATGCAGTACCTGTATGCAGACGGCGATCTTTACAATTTTATGGATTCCAACACCTATGAGCAGATGGCTCTGAGCAAGGATACCATCGGGGATGCTCTCAAGTTTGTGAAAGAGAACGAGATGTGTAAGGTATGCTCCTACAACGGCAAGGTATTTTCCGTAGAGCCGCCCTTATTTGTGGAACTGGAGATCACGGATACGGAACCCGGATTCAAGGGAGATACGGCAACCGGCGCTACCAAGCCGGCAGTGGTTGAGACCGGCGCCACGGTTTATGTTCCGCTGTTTGTTGACCAGGGAGACAAGATCAAGATTGACACCCGTACAGGAGAGTATCTGTCCAGAGTATAGACCAGAGAGTTTCAAGAAGTCCTGAGAGTGGTAAGTCTGCTTTCAGGACATTTTTGTCCTTGAAGGAGGTTCTGCGGCTGACAGGATCAGCCTGGAGCATAGAGAAAAGAAAAAGGAGAGAGAAAAGAATATGCACATGAAAAAATGCAAACGGATGCTGGCGTGTGCCGTCATGGCTGCCATGCTGGCGGCTTCCATGCTGCAGGGCTGCGGCGGAAGCAAGGAGAAGACAGTGACTCAGGAAGAGGCGCTGGCCAAGATGAAAGAATTTTCTACGGCTGACGGTTCTGTTACCATCAAGCTGGAGGAGACATGGACTACAGAGGATCTGGGAGCAGATTTCTGGCTGGGCGCCGGAAGCACGGATGGTTCCAAGGCGGTTCTGGTCATGCAGTTCCCTAAGGCAGGTTCCGCCCTGCCGGCTGACAGCATGGATTCTGTGAAAGAACTGGTAACCGACAGCTACGGCCTGAAGGACAGCGCCGCTGCTGACGTTCCCACGGTTCCCGGCATGACCAATGTGGAAGCCAGCACCTGCACCATGAACGCAGAGGGCGAGACGGCGGAAGTATACCTGATCTACGGCGAGACCGACTATGCTTATTACTCCCTGATGTACGTATCGGAAAAGATCAGCGACAGCGACATCAATTCCATGAAGGCTTCCTGCTCTACGTTCGTGGAGACCCCCATCGAGGAAGAGGATGCCACCACAGTCGAACTTACAGACACGGTCCGCTGGTTTAACGCCGCCTATGCGGTTCTGACAGAGATCAACGGATGGGACTATAACCGCTTTGCAGGCCTTGCGGCCAACGAAGCCAATGCGGCAAGCGTACAGCAGATGCTGGTCAGCTCCTGGGATGTAACGGACCGGGCCAGTGCAGACGAGACTCTGGACTGGATTCTGAATGAAGGACACAGAGAAAATTTTATAGACAACGGCAAGTATCTGGCAGATGAGGTGAAGCTGGGCGATGTGGCTGAGGATCAGCGCCTCGACTATGTCCTGGAGAACTTTGACGTAACCGAGGAAGAGGCTCAGTCTTATCTGGATCAGTTTGCCGTATATCAGGAGTACGGCGATACAGCCATCACCGGCTGGGACTACTGCCGCGCCCTGAATCTGATGAGCTTCTACTATCTGGCCGGCTACTATACCGAGGAAGAGGCTCTGGACAAATCCCTGGAGATCGCTCAGACCCTGCAGCCGCTGTTCACTTCCTGGGATGATCTGATCGCCAGCTATATGCGCGGATACGAGTACTGGGCTGAAGAAAGCAGCGCAGACCGTCAGGCCGTCTACGAAGACTTAAAGACCAGAAGCGACAACCCGTACACAGTGGATTACAACACCACTCTCGAAAAGACCTGGTAAAAAATGTCCCCGGAACGATTCTTCCGGGGATATTTTTGTTCTGCATACGGAGCTTTCTCTTCCCGGAACAGGGAAATATTTCCCCCAAACTCATTGATTTCCCCCCCGTAATCTAGTATAATTTAATCTCAGCTTTATTTCCGTATCCACCAGGGATATCATAAGCAGATAAAGGAGACTGAAAGACATGAAAAAAATTCTCGACTGCATTGCAGATGCAATAAAACCGGCCTTCGCAGCCTGCGGCTATGAGGAGAGCTACGGGAGAGTGACCCTGTCCAACCGCCCGGACCTGTGCGAATACCAGTGCAACGGTGCCATGGCCGCTGCGAAGGCTTATAAGAAGAAGCCTATAGACATCGCGAACGATGTGGTGGAAAAACTGGCAGGGAATCCTGTCTTTTCCCAGGTCATGGCCGTGATGCCCGGATTTATCAATCTCCGCATCAGCGAGGACTATCTGGCAGATCACATGAACGCCATGGAGAAGGAGCCCAGGTTCGGCCTGGAGCAGCAGGGCCACGGAGAGACTATTATCGTGGATTACGGCGGAGCCAATGTGGCCAAGCCTCTCCATGTGGGCCACTTAAGGTCGGCTATTATCGGGGAGAGTATCAAGCGTATGGGCCGTTTCCTCGGATATCATATGATCGGGGATGTGCATCTGGGCGACTGGGGGCTTCAGATGGGGCTGATCATCGAGGAGCTTCGGGACAGAAAACCGGATCTGGTGTATTTTGACGAGACATATTCCGGGGAATATCCCAAAGAGCCGCCCTTTACCATCGGAGAGCTGGAGGACATCTATCCGGCGGCCAGCGCCAAGTCCAAAGAGGATGAAGCTTTTAAGGCCAGGGCTCAGGAGGCGACCCTGAAGCTGCAGAGCGGTTATGAGCCCTTCAGGGCTGTGTGGAGGCATATCATGAATGTGTCTCTGGCAGATCTTAAGAAAAATTACGCCAATCTCGGAGTGGAGTTCGACCTGTGGAAGGGGGAGAGCGATGCCCAGAAGTATATTCCCGGACTGATAAAGGACCTGGAAGACCGGGGGCTGGCTTACGAGAGCCAGGGAGCCCTGGTGGTAGACATTGCCAAAGAGACGGACTCCAAGGAGCTGCCCCCCTGTATCATCCGCAAGTCCGACGGTGCGGCTCTGTATGCCACCTCGGACCTGGGGACCATCATCGAGAGGGAGAAGGAATATGCGCCTTCCAAATATATCTATATTACGGATAAGCGGCAGGAACTGCATTTTATCCAGGTGTTCCGGGTGGCAAAAAAGGCAGGGTACGTGAAGGAAGACACCCCCATGGCCCACCTGATGTTCGGGACCATGAACGGGAAGGACGGAAAGCCCTTTAAGACCAGGGAAGGAGGGGTCATGCGCCTGGAGAATCTGGTGGCGGAGATCAACGATGCCGTATATGAGAGGATCATGGAGAACCGTACCGTGTCTGATGAAGAGGCCAGAAAGACGGCTGCCATCATCGGCCTCGCTGCTCTGAAATACGGAGATCTGTCCAACCAGGCGTCCAAAGATTATGTGTTCGATATGGAACGGTTCATTTCCTTTGAGGGCAATACGGGGCCTTATATCCTCTATACGATCGTGAGGATCAAGTCCATACTGGCCAAGTACAGGGAAAACGGAGGCAGCACAGCAGATAGTGCCAGGATTCTGGGGGCAGTGTCGGAAGAAGAGAAGAACCTGATGCTCCAGCTGGCCCGGTATCATGAAGTGATGGAGACAGGTTTTGCGGAGACGGCGCCTCATAAGATCTGTCAGTTTATCTATGAGCTGTCCGACGTATTTAACAAGTTTTATAACAGCACCATGATCCTGAAGGAAGAGGACAAAGACCGTCAGGCCAGCTATATCAGGCTGATCACTCTGACCAGAGGAGTTCTGGAGACCTGTATTGATCTGTTGGGCTTCGAGGCGCCGGAGCGGATGTAGACGGAAATAAAGGCAAGGGGGTAATCGGTGGAGATAACCAGGATGCAGACCAGGATGTTCTGGAAAGGCGAAGTGGGGATCGAAGGCCAGGTAAAGGACCGGGAACAGCTGTATCATGTGAGATTAGAGATCAAGGGTAGCTATGTCAACAGCTACTCTTGTTCTTGTAGTCGGGGAAATTCTTATGAGGAGATGTGTGTCCATGAGAAGGCTCTGCTGGAATACTACAGGCAGCAGGAAGCCGGGGCATCAGAAGAGCCGGTGTCCACTTCCTCCCAGGTCAGAGCCATGATCCGGGAGTATACCAACAGGGAGGTGGCCGGGATCCTCCGGGAGAACCGGCAGGAGCCCGTAAGATTTGTTCCCAGGCTCTTCATCAGCCGCCGCGGCATCAGAGCAGAGTTCCTGATGGGAAGGGAACGGATGTATGTGGTCCGGGACCTGGGAGCGTTTGTGAAAGCTGTGAAACAGGGGGCTCATGTGGAGTACGGCAGGAATCTGGCATTCCGCCATGGGACAGAGGCGTTTTCGGAGGATTCCCGGGGAATGCTGGCGCTGGTGACGGAACTGATGGGAACCTATGAGGAATACCGGGAACAGTTTCAGAAGGGCTCCGGCCCCGCGCCGGTGCTCCGGGAGATGAATATCAGCCCTTCCAACCGGGACAGATTCTTCGGTCTGCTGGAAGGAACCGAGGTGGAGACAGAGGATCAGAGAGGCAGAAGATATGCCATGAGGGTGGTCAGGGGGAATCCTCAGACGGCCGTATCTGTCAGAAAAGAAGGAAAAAACGGGCTTAGGGTATCTGTGGAAAAGGATATCTTAAGCTTTGAGGGGGAGTCCGGCCTCTATGTGCTTTATCAGGATGTGCTTTATATCTGTGACCGGGAATTCGCGGAAGACGGGGCGGTTTTTTTCCGTCAGATGACTCAGGGGTACGATGCGCCCTGTGAGGTGACGGTCAGTGAGAAAGACGTGCCTCTGTTTTATGAGCGGGTCCTGAGGAAGCTGGAAAAGTACGGGATCCTGGATGAAAAGGGCGTGGATCTGGAACAGTCCCGTCCGGTGCAGCTGAAGGCAAAGTTTGTTCTGGAAAGCCCGGGTCCCTGGGAGCTGATCCTCCATCCTACACTCAGTTACGGCGATTACAATTTTCATCCCGTGGAAGATGACCGTGTGCCCAGGACGATCTGCAGAGATGTGCCGGGAGAGTTCCGCATCAGCCAGGTACTTCTGAAGTATTTCCGGTACAGGGATCAGGAGACCGGGGATCTGATCATCCGGGATGACGAAGAAGGATTCTTTCGCTTCCTCTCAGAGGGAGTGGAGGAGCTGAGAGAACTGGGAGAGGTATCTGTTCCCCGGGATATTCCTTATATGAGGATCACAGAGCCGCCTTCGGTCTCGGCAGATGTGAGGACCGGGGGACAGTGGCTGGACCTGACCATCGATGCCGGAGATCTGACGAACCGGGATCTTATGGAGATTCTGAAGGCTTATGAGCTGAAAAAATCCTTTTGCAGGCTGAAAAACGGCGAATTTTTAAAGCTTGAGGACAACGGGCTCATGACGGTTGCCCGGCTGGCAGAGGCCATGACGCTGCCCAAAAAGGAGCTGGCCGGAGGACGGATCCGGATCCCCAGGTACCGGGCATTTTATCTGGACAGCCTGTTCCGGGACAGAAAGGATATCCGATTTACGAAAGACCGGATGTACCGATCCATGATCCGGGAGATGAAGTCGGTGGAGGACAGTGATTTTGAGATTCCCGCCGGGTATGAGCAGGTGCTCAGAGGGTATCAGAAGACAGGGTTCAAATGGCTTCGGACCCTGGATCTGTGGGGGTTCGGAGGGATTCTGGCAGATGAGATGGGACTGGGGAAGACGGTCCAGATCATCAGCGTCCTTTACGACGAGATCTCATTGAAAGGAAATCTTCATACATCGTTAATTGTATGTCCTGCATCTCTGGTATATAATTGGGAATGTGAACTGGGGCATTTCTCTCCGTCCCTGAAGGTTGTGGTCATCGCGGGCAGCCTGAAAGAGCGGGAGGAGAAGCTTAAGACCATGGAGCAATTTGACGTGGTGATTACTTCTTATGACCTGCTGAAGAGAGACCTGGCCTTCTATGAGGCCTGTGAATTCCGGTTTCAGGTCATCGACGAGGCCCAGTATATCAAGAATCCGGGCACTCAGACGGCCAGAGCCGTGAAAAAGATCCGGTCTGTCACCAGATACGCCCTGACGGGAACTCCGGTGGAGAACAGCCTGAGGGAGCTGTGGAGCATTTTCGACTATCTCATGCCCGGTTTTCTCTTTACCTATCCCAAGTTTAAGAAACAATACGAACTTCCGGTGGTAAAAGAGGGTGACGGGGAGGCTTTGAGAAGACTGCGTCAGCTTACGGGTCCATTTATCCTCCGGAGGCTGAAAAAAGATGTGCTGAAAGAGCTTCCGGGAAAGTTTAAGACTGTGGTGTACTCCAGGATGGAGGAGGAACAGAAGAACCTGTATACTGCCAATGCATGGCAGCTGAAGCAGCATCTGGAGGACACGGAACGGATCCGGATCTTGTCTCAGCTCACGAGGATCCGCCAGATCTGCTGTGACCCCAGGCTGGTCTATGAAGACTACAGGGGAGGCTCGGCAAAACTGGAGACCTGTATCGAACTTGTCCGGTCCGGCGTGTCAGGAGGACACAAGATCCTTCTGTTCTCTCAGTTTACATCCATGCTGGAACTGATCGGACAGCGGCTTCAGGCAGAGTCTGTCCGGTTTCATGTGCTGACCGGGGAGACCTCCAAGGAAGACAGGATCCGCCTCGTAAATGCCTTCCACAGAGACGACGTGCCTGTGTTCCTCATCTCATTGAAGGCCGGGGGAACGGGACTGAATCTGACGGCGGCGGACATGGTGATCCACTATGACCCCTGGTGGAACATGGCGGCTCAGAACCAGGCCACGGACCGGGCCCACAGGATCGGACAGGAGAAGCAGGTATCCGTGTTCCAGCTGATCATCAAAGATACGATCGAGGAGAACATCTTAAAGCTGCAGGAGAGCAAGGAGGCTCTGGCGGATCAGGTGGTGACAGAGGGGATGGTATCTCTGGGCAGCCTGAGCAGGGAAGAACTGAGGGAACTTTTGTCGTAGATATCTCAACAGAAAAAGAAACAAAAGGAGAGCAAATGAGAGTATTCAGAACAATATGGAAACAGGGAACCGGTATCCTGGCGGCCGCTTTGCTGGTGTGTGCCATGCCTCAGACAGTCTGGGCGGATGGCCCGGGAGATTCGGTGGATCCGGGCTCTCTGGATCAGGGGCCTTCGGGGCCCGGCCAGGTGAACCCTCAGGGTCCGGGACAGATCGGCCCCGGAGTCTATGTGGATATGGAAGGAAATGTGGTTTCCGGCGTGAAGGAGAAAGGGATCACCGTCACCAAGTATCAGAACCGGGCCAGCGAGAGCCAGGGAGGCATCGACTGGCAGCAGGTGAAGAATTCGGGAGTGAATTTTGCCATGATCCGCATCGGCTATCACAATGATCTGGATCCCTATTATCATGAAAATATGGCCAATGCCGCCCGGGCCGGTCTGAAGACAGGAGTCTTCTTCTACACCCAGGCTCTGGATGTGGAGACCGCCGAGGATGAAGCCAGGTTCGTGCTGTCCCAGATTAAGGACTATCCCGTCTCCTATCCGGTAGCCTATGACCTGGAGTCCAAGGTGATCCTGGATGCGGGGCTGACGAGACAGCAGATCACGGACCAGGCCAATGCGTTCTGCCGGGCCATGGCCCGGGCCGGGTACCGTCCCATCATCTACGCCAATCAGGAGTGGCTCAACAATTATGTAGACGCCGCTCAGCTGGTGGATGACCAGGGACAGCCTTTTGACATCTGGTACGCCCGCTACGGCACGGTCCACGAATATCCCAACAGGACCATCTGGCAGTGCACCGACAGCGGCCAGGTAGGCGGCATCCAGGGGAATGTGACCATCGAGTATTCTTTTGCGGATTACGGTTCCCTGATCCCTGCCGAGGGCTGGAAGGCGGCCGGCGGCGAATGGTATTATGTGAAGGATTATAAAAACCAGACCGGGTGGCTGGATCTGGGAGAAAAGAAGTATTATCTTGGAAGCGACGGAAAGATGGTCCATGACGTGACCATGAATATCGACGGAGCGGATTACAGTTTCGGCAGCGACGGGGCTGTTATTCAGTGAGACAGAGGAAAAGACCTGAGTGTTCAGGTCTTTTTTTATTTTCAGATATTAATGATGTTTTCGATCATGAGAATGATGTAGTCCCTCTTTTTTTCATTAAGCAAAGCCCAGAAATGAAGAAGGTGCTTTTGCTGAGGAGTCAGATCCGGATATTCATCAGAATCAGAGAAAAATTGAGCCATGGATATGCCCAATGCATCGCAAATCCTTTGTATGGTGTCAAGAGAGAGAGAGGATTGGTGTTTTGACATTTTTGAAAAGGCAGATTGGGAGATTCCGGTAAGCTGGGATAAGCGATACTTACTTATGTGATGTTGTCTGCACAAATCATCAATTCGTTCCATTACATTCATTTTGTATACCCTCATTTCTGTGTGCAATAATTTTACGGTTCGAATGACTGCTTATAGTATCTAATTGTAGTTGGAAAGCTTATGCGATGTTAATTATCAATTGAGGAAGTAAAATAATTTCTAAAACAGAATTATTTACATGAAGGCCTGATACTAAACATAAAGAAACTAATTTACTTTTCTTTTAGGAAGTGTTATAATCCTATAGTAATGAAAATGTGCGGAGAAATGAATGTACAGGTGGAACGGGAGGGAAGAACATGCAGATCCGCTTGGTGATCGGGGAACATGACGAGCGTTATCTCAATAATCTTGTCCGCTTTTTGGAGAAGAACTATTTGGATAAACTGGAGATTTTTTCTTTTTCCATACCGGAAATGCTGGAGAATTATCTGGCATCCGGTTTGGCAGACGTGATATTGATTGATGAGAATTTTGGGGTGGATGCGAAGTCGGCAGCAGGATACGGAAAGACGGCTTATTTGTGTGACAATGCATCGGAGACGGAAATAGACGGGATCCGGACCATCGCCAAATTTAAAAAGCCGGATTTGATCTATAAAGATATTCTGGACCTTTATGCCGAAGGAGGCAACCGGGCCGCATTCGGGTCAGGCAGCGGATACTTTGGCAATCTGGTTTTGGTCACATCCTGTTCCGGAGGCACAGGAGCCTCCACCTTCAGTGCGGCTCTTGCCAGGCAGTATGCAGCGAGGGGAAAGAAGACTCTGTATCTGAACCTGGAGCCCATGGGGAATGCCACGGATTTTTTTTCCGGCAATGGCAATTACCGGTTTGAGGATATCATCTTTGCGCTGAAAAGCCGGCGGGCAGATATTCTCCTTAAAATGGAAAGCACGGTGAGGACGGACCGGAGCGGCGTATGTTTCTTTGAACCCTGCAGTACTTCCATGTATATGCTGGAATTGACCCATGAAGATATTATAAAGACTCTGGATACTTTAAGGGGCAGCAAAACCTATGATTACGTGGTAATTGATATGAATCTTAAGATATCCAAAGAATTTATGGAGATTTTGGGCCGCATGAACCGCATTATCCTGGTGCAGGATGGCGGAGAGACTTCCAACAGCAAATTTGCGAGAACCATGGAGGCCATCGAGATTCTGGAGAATCAGACGAAGATCAATGT
>CAJUJV010000046.1:0-755 GCA_910586845.1 uncultured Hungatella sp. | reverse complement strand
AGCAAGTCCAGCAGGGAGATTCCGGGACTGAAGCTGCCGGTGCTGGGCAAGATTCCGCCTATCAAACATGCTCTGGTCAATGAGATTATCGAATACATAGGGAAAGAGATGTCAGGGATCTTTGAAGGACTGTGAACGTAAGGGGGAGATCATATGAGTGAGGAAGAACTTGAAAAACTGATGGATTCTATCCATTATTATGTGACGGACAATCTGCCCCTGAGTACCATGAGTGACGAGGACCTGGAAGATCAGATTCAGATACTGGTGAATCAGAGATGTGCAGAGTATGGTTTTGTGTCCATGGAGCAGAGGGTGTCTGTGTGTGAACAGGTATTCAGTGCTATCCGAGGTTTTGGCATTCTAGATCTGATTATGAAAGACGATAATATCACGGAGGTCATGATCAATGGGCCCAAGGATATTTTTATTGAAAAAGGAGGAAAGCTGCAGAAGCTAAATAAAGAGTTCGAAGATGAAAGGCGTCTGGAGGATATCATCCAGAAGATTGTGGGGCTGGCGGGGCGTGAGGTGAATCAGGCCAATCCTATCGTGGATACCCGCCTGCCCGATGGTTCCCGTGTCAATGTGGTGCTTCCGCCTATAGCCATGAAAGGGGCTACGGTGACCATCCGTAAATTTTCCAAGACGCCCATGACCGTAGAACAGCTTTTAAAATACAAGTCCATCACGCCGGAGGTGGCCAGGGTTCTGGAGATCTTTGTGAAGGCCAAATACAATATCTTTATCTGCGG
>CAJUJV010000045.1:18721-31290 GCA_910586845.1 uncultured Hungatella sp. | reverse complement strand
GAAAATGTGTCAACCAATCTTGACAAAATCACATGCCAGATATTTTACATATCCGGACCGGTCCTGTCCCGTGTTCCAGAACATGCCGTATACCTTGTCCTCTCCCTCTCCGTGGGTAAGCTTTTTACACACCTCCAAAAACTCGTCGTAGGTCCAGCTGGTGGGGATCTCGATCCCCGCGTCGTCGAACATATTCTTGTTCAGCACCATTCCGTACTGGTCCAGCTTGGTAGGAAGGCAGTAAGGCTTTCCGTTTACAAAATAGGCTTCTGCCATGGAACTGGTAGAAGCGGCCACATCGAATCCGTCTCTGGCACACAGCTCCGATAAATCCAGGGCAAGATTTCCCTCCGCTCTCTTGGTCAGCTGGGTCAGACCGTAGGTCATGTACAGGTCGATCTCGCTTCCTCCCAAAAGGTTGGTCTCCAGCTTTAGATTGCCGTTGGAATCATTGACAAAATGTTCAAATTCTACGGAAATTCCCTGGTCTTTATAGAGCTCATTGAATTCATCGATGATGGCCTGATGGGAGGCGTCGGCGCTGGCTCCCAGACCGGTCCAGAAGTGAAGAACTACTGGTTCTGCCTCACTTTCCTTCTTGTCAGCCTTTGCAGTCTGGGTACCGGTTCCTGCCCCGGTACTGCCGCTGTCCGGAGTGGACCCGGAGCCGCCGCAGCCGGCCAGAAGGCCTGCGGCCATGGAGAGACAAATTAAACCGCAACTTACTTTTTTCTTCATAACTTTCTCCTTTTTTGTACAAGTGATCGATTACGCCTCCAATTATATTCTGTATATTTGATAAATACAATCAACTTGTCTGTTATCTGTCTTTTTAATCCTATGAATTCAATCTTCTATATTCCGCTTTCCTCTTTCTGATTCCGTCTTTTCCTGCTTTTTCCATCTGTTTTTGTCTTTTCTCACATCAAACCGATAGCGGGAACGATATTCGCTGGGAGATTCTCCGCACAGTTTTACGAATACGACGCTGAAATAGTTGGGATTTTCCACCCCCACGGCCTGAGCAATCTCCCGGACCGTCATGTCTGTCTTCTTAAGCAGTTCCCTGGCTTTTGCCATACGCTGCCGGTTTACATAGTCCATAAAGCTGAACCCGGTCTCATCTTTAAATACATGAGCAAAATAGCTTTCGCTCATATGACAGTGTTTTGCCGCCTCACCAACTGTAAAATTTTTCGACAGATTGTCCCGGATAAATTCTTTGATCACGGGAATTTCTTTTCTGGTGTCACTGTGGTAGACCAGGAGAGCACCGGGAGCCGGGTCTTCTGCCAGGGAAAATGCTTTTTCGCAGCAGAAAACGGCTTCGGAGAACCTGCGGATCCCTTTAAAACAGGGGGAAAGAGCTCCCTCCATCTCCACATTGGCATAGCGGCTGCCATATTCGCAAAGAGCTTCATACCGTTCCATGGCAGCCTCACAGATATCTTCGTAGTCTTCTTGACGGTCCATATTGATGATAGATACGAGACATTTCTCCGAATAGCCGTAGGTCTCGATCGTAAGGCGCTCTCCAAACACATTCCGGATCATATTTTCGATGGTGTCCTCCAGAATCTGGGCCTTGTCAGGTCTTTCATCTCTGCGGCCGCAGTGGGCGTACCGGATCATCAGCACACAGTAGGGAGCCTCAAAATTCACCTGAAATCCGAACTTTTCAAAAGTTTTGACCAGCCGGTCATAATCGGTGTACTCCTGTTCCGATGCCAGCTGCACCAGAAGACGTTTGATGTCCGAAATATTTTTCCGGACAAACTGCTCCCGCTCGTCGGCAGGCTCTTCGTATTCCTGTTCATTTAAAATCTCCAGGAATTCGGCGGCATTGAGCTTCAGCTTGAAAATATAGTCCACAGCTCCCAGTTTCATGGCCCGTTTCACGTTCTCCGCGTCATCCAGGACGCTGAGCACAATAAACTTGATCTTGGGATACTTTTTTCTGCACGAGGCAATCAGCTCAAACCCGTCCATCTCATCCATCTTTAAGTCGGTCAGCACAATATCCGGTCTCAGTTTTTCGATCTTTTCCAAAGCTTCTCTTCCGGAAGCCGCTTCCCCTACAATCTGATATCCGTGAGATTCCCAGTTAGTCAGGGCTTTTACTCCGATTCTCACAAGAAACTCATCATCTACGATCAGAATTTTCCGCATCCTGTTTCCTCCTGCCTTATTCCCTTATAACCGGCAGCGTGTATTCCACTACCGCTCCTCCTGACGGGCTGTTATAGATCCTGATCCCGTAGTCTTCTCCGTATTCCGTTCGGATCCGGCTGTTGACATTGTCCACGCCGATTCCTGTAATCTTTTTCCCCATCTTTTTATTTTCGGGACTCTTCCATTCCTCCTGTGTGATCCCGGAACCGTTGTCTTCGATGTACAGTTTCAGAACTCCCTCTTCTTCTCCGCCATAGAGGAGGATCCGCCCCTTTTTCCCTGAATTTTTAAATCCGTGGAGAATGGAATTCTCTATGATGGGCTGAAGGATAAACTTGATCACGGACAGATCCAGAGTCTCCTCTGCCAGCTCCGTATCAAACTGGAACCGGTTGCCGTAGCGGCAGTTATTGATAAAGATGTAGGCGTCGATGCTCTCCACCTCTTCCCGCAGGCTGACCTGTTCTCCGCCCCGGCTCATACTGTATTTCAGGATCGTGGTGAGGGCATCGATACACTCCACCATGTTTCCCGCGTTTTCGATGATGGCCATCCACCGGAGGGAATTGAGGACATTAAAGAGAAAATGAGGGTTCACCTGAGCTCTCAGGGCCTCATATCGATACCTCTCCCTCTCCTTGGTCTCTGCCTTCTGTCTTTCAAACAGCTCGTCGATGGTCCGGGACATGCGTTTAAAAGACCGGTTGAGATGGCCGATCTC
This sequence comes from uncultured Hungatella sp., assembly GCA_910586845.1. GTDB lineage: Bacteria > Bacillota > Clostridia > Lachnospirales > Lachnospiraceae > UBA3402. Next base: position 28,397 of record CAJUJV010000045.1, on the reverse strand, counting down.
GTCCTTTCTCTCCAGGTCGATGCCCTGGACCTCCTCCTGGGGGTGGTACTTTTCCATCTTGCCTGCCAGAATTTTAAGAGGTCTGGTCATGATCCGTGTGCCCCAAAAAACACCTGCGCACAGGAGGATCATGAAGACCGCGATGATAATACCGGTCTGCCTGGACAGGGCATTCAGATTCCGGGTCACCGAATCGTAATAGACAAAATGCAGGATCGTCATGGGATCTTTCCCGGAAGCAAAGTTATGTTCCATGACAAAGCCGGACAAAAGGTATTCATGTCCTCCTGCCCTGATGATCCGGCTCCCCGGCTCTTCCTTTAAAGACAAAGCCAGCCTGCTGATCTGATCCTGATCAAAGACTTCCTGTTGGTCCATGGACATTTTCACCTCTCCTGTCTCTGAACAGATGTAGATCACGTCCTGAGGCCTGCTTAAAGATCCGGACAGGGTGCTGGCCAGCATCTCCTGGGGCATGCTGATGATCAGAGTCCCTGCATATCCCCCCTCCCTGGTGAGAATAGAGCGGGCCATGGACACATACCGGATATCCGGGTCTTCCTCATAGATATAGGAAGGTTCAAAAAAGCTCCAGACTCCATACCCTTTTTCTCCGATGCTCTCCTGCACCCAGTCCTGTTCGTAAAGAAAACGGTAATCGTGGTAGTTGGTGCTCCAGTTGGCGCAGATCTGTCCGCCGCGGTCAAAACAGCAGATCTTCATTTTGTCCAGTTCATAGATATTATTGACACTTATAGTGGCAACGCTCTCATTAAAACACAAGGTTTTCTCATATCTGGATATTGTTTCATCCAGAAGCGCCTGCTGAAGCGCCTCGTCATTGCTGATGATCCGGGCGATATTGACCATGCGCTGGAAAGCCTCATAGAAATCCTCCTGGCTTTTTTGCAGCTGGCGGATCGTAGCCCTGCTCAGCTCTTCCTGGATATAGGTGCTATACCTGCAGGTGATGTATCCCAGCAGAAGTCCCATGGGAACCAGAATCGCTCCCAGGCAGAATAGCAGGATTTTCGTGGATATGCTGCTGCAGCCTGATGTTTTTTTCATAAATCCTCCTGTACTCTTTTGGTGAATATCCTGTCTGACTTTTAAATATCTCTGAAAAATAATTAGGGCTGGAAAATCCGAGCATATGGGAGATCTGGGAAATATCCAGGCTGGTCTCTTCCAGAAACTGCCTGGCACCGTCGATGCGCAGCCGTCTGACATACTCCGGCACGCTGAATCGGGTTCGTTTCTTAAACAGATGACTGATGGTGGACACACTGCAGCTGCAGTAGCTGGCGATGTCGCCGGCTGTGATCCTGCCGGCATAATTTTTCCGGATATACACCGTAGCCCTGCTGAGAAGATCCTGTTCATATAATTCCTGGTCCCCAGGCATAAGCTTCTTCAGTCCATAGTTTAACAGCACGAACATGCTGCTCAAAGGGGCTGTCCTGGCACGGAGGGCTTCAGGATCCTTTGGCTCTTTCTTGACGGTGGAGCGGTATATCTGTTCCAGTTCCCGACGGTTTAAGCCGTATTTTTCTGCCAGATGCCCCATCTTCCCCCTGGCTTCATCGGGAAAAAGCCCATATCCTCCCAGGCTGATGTATCCTAAAATGCTGCCGTCGAGATCAGAGATGGGAAATACATACTCTCCCACCCCTGCATGGCAGGTTCCGCAAAAGGGGCCCTGGCCGCAGGCTCCATACACAGAACTCTGATGCCGGATACAGCGGTTCCACACCGCAGGGTCGGATTTCACGTAGGAGCAAAAAGGACAGCCGCTGATATTGTGGGGGCCCAGGCAGGACAGGTAATCCTGTAAGGGGATACGAAAATTGTGAAACGACACATAATCTCCGTGTTCTGTTTTCAGATAATGAAAATAATCGGAGATCTCACTGACGAGACGGTTTATCATGGAAAAGCCTCCTGTTGCAAGTCTGCACGAAAACATAAGTTTCTGACCGGAATCTGTGTGGCAGTTTTCATAAAAAAATTATATCATAAGCGTATGTGGTTGTTAAATTGCAATATTCCGCTATTTCTTTCATATTCTGCTTTGATTGAGGGTATGAATTTATAACAAAAAGGAGGTACTTATGGAACAATTGATATTTAGGGAAGAGGCTCGTGAGATTCCTGTCATTGGAGATGTGGATGTGCTGGTTCTGGGCGGAGGACCGGCCGGAGTCGGAGCAGCCGTGGCCGCGGCCAGGGAGAACGCTCGCGTGATGCTGATCGAGCAGACCGGGGACGTGGGAGGTGTGGCTACTTCCGGCATGATGAGCCACTGGACCGGAGGGACCCGGGGAGGGCTCTATGAAGAGATCTTGGAGAGATCCTGTGATATCGAAGGAGAAGCTGAGAGGAGTCCGGCGAATCGTCAGACCATCCATACGGAGAAACTGAAAACAGTACTTTTGGACATGCTTGTGGAGGCCGATGTTTCCCTGCTTCTCTACACCTTTGTCTGTGCCCCTGTTGTAGAAGACGGGGTCATGAAAGGTGTGATCATTGAGAATAAATCCGGAAGGCAGGCCGTCTTTTCCAAAATGGTCATCGATTCCACCGGAGACGGAGACATGGCGGCCAGAGCCGGGGTTCCCTTTGTCACCGGGCGGGAGGAAGACGGGGTCATGCAGCCGGCGACCATCATGTTTAAGGTGGGCGGTGTAGATTATGACAGGGCCATATTTCCTAAAAAATTTGAAGATTATATTCCTGTCCCCAAAGGAGAAGTTCAGGCTCTCGGCAGAAAACATCTTCCCTTCCCTGCCGGCCATGTGCTCCTGTATCCCACTACTCTGCCTGGAATTGTCACCTGCAATATGACCAATTGTATCCATATCGACGGAACCCGCGCGGAGGATCTGGTAAAGGCTACCGTAGAATGCCGAAAACAGCTGGACCCTATTATCCGTTTCCTTCGTGACTATGTACCCGGCTACGAAAACTGTTTCCTTCTGACATCGGCTCCCTTCCTGGGCATCAGAGAGACCAGGCATTTCAAAGGATTAAAAACCCTGACGGAGAAAGATATCAGGGAGGCCAGAATCTTTGACGACTGGGCCGTAACCCACGCCAGCTTTAATTTTGACGTCCACAACACCACCGGAGCCGGTCTCGACAAAACCGGAGAGCAGGCCACCTTTCGGCCCACCTTTTATACCATCCCCTACGGCTGTCTGGTCCCTCAGGTCATAGATCATCTCCTTTTAGCCGGAAGAAACATCTCCGGCACCCACATGGCCCACTCCAATTACCGTGCCATGCCCATCTGTGTCAATACCGGCCAGGCCGCAGGAACCGCCGCGGCCCTCTGCGCCCAAAACGACCTCTCCCCCCGTGATCTTGACGTGAGCCTTCTCCAGAAACACCTGCTGGCAAACCGGGTCCTGCCCGTATCATAAATCTTTCCCAGGCGGAAAATGAAAGGAGCCCCCTATGTTGATCCCCCCATATTTTGAAAACCTTCATATCCTTCACGAAAACACCCTCCCCAGCCGGGCCTACTATATCCCTTCCTCTCAAAAAAGAGATGATCTGGTCCGTCACAGGGAGTCTTCAGACAGGATCCTGATGTTAACCGGTCTGTGGAAATTCCGCTATTACAAGAGTATCCACGATCTGACCGACCCGTTTTTCGATCCCCACGCCTCATCCCCGGCGGCTTATGACCAGATCCCTGTCCCCGGGGTCTGGCAGAATTTCGGCTATGACAGCCATCAGTACACCAACGTAAAATATCCGTTCCCTCTGGACCCGCCATATGTGCCTGTGGACAATCCCTGCGGAGCCTACCTGCTGGATTTTGAGTATCACCAGGATTCTGAGGCTCCCAGGGCATACTTAAATTTTGAGGGGGTAGATTCCTGCTTTTATCTGTGGCTCAACGGAACCTATATAGGCTACAGTCAGGTCTCCCACTCTACCAGCGAATTTGATGTCACCGATTACCTGCAGGAGGGCTCTAATCATCTTGCTGTTCTGGTCCTGAAATGGTGTGACGGCAGCTATCTGGAGGATCAGGATAAGTTTCGTACCAGCGGAATTTTCAGGGACGTCTATATTTTGAGAAGACCAGAAGCCATGGTTTTTGATTACTTTGTCACTGCCAGGCCGGAAGAAGACCATGGAGTGATTACCGTTTGGGCCCGGTACCTTGATAAAGAAATTCCGGTCCGCCTCTCTGTCTGCGGCAGTCTGTCATCCGATGTTCTGGCTTCGGCATGGCTGCAGCCGGGAAGCTCTCATGCGGATTACACCCACCAGGCTGTCCTTCGGATCCCTCATCCCCGGTTGTGGAACCCGGAAGATCCCAATCTCTATCTGCTGTTTTTAGAATCGGAGTCTGAGGTTATCACGGAACGGGTGGGGATCCGGGAGATCAGGATCATCAACCAGGTGGTCACAGTCAACGGCACACCTGTAAAATTCCGGGGAGTCAACCGTCATGACTCAGATCCGGTCACCGGTCCCGCAGTCGGACTGGCACAGATGGAGAGAGATCTGAAGATGATCAAAAAGCATAATTTCAATGCCATACGCAGCAGCCACTACCCCAATGTGCCGTATTTCTATGAACTGTGCGATGAATACGGATTCTTTGTCATGGATGAGGCGGACAATGAAAGCCATGGAACCCAGTCCCAGTATCTGAAAGACTCCACCTGGGAGACTCAGAGGCATTTCTGGAACCAGAGGATCGCGGACAACCCGGACTTTACGGAGGCCACCATGGACCGGACCCGCCGATGCGTCCACAGGGATAAAAACCGGCCCTCCATCGCCATCTGGTCCATGGGAAATGAATGTGCCTATGGATGCACCTTTGAACAGGCGCTCCGATGGACCAAAGCCTTTGATCCGGGAAGACTGACTCACTATGAAAGCGCCCTGTACACAGATAAAAGCCGCAGATTTGACTATTCCGATATTGACATTTACAGCCGTATGTATCCTTCTATGGAGGACATCAGAAACTATGTGGAGTCTGACCCTGACAAACCGTTTCTGATGGTGGAATATGCCCATGCCATGGGCAATGGTCCTGGAGATCTGGAAGACTATTTTACATGGATACAAAATTATGATGTGATGTGCGGAGGATTTGTCTGGGAATGGTGTGACCATGCCGTCTATAAAGGACAGACGGAAGACGGCAGAGACATCTATTACTATGGAGGCGATCACGGAGAGACTGTCCATGACGGCAATTTCTGTATGGACGGACTGGTCTACCCGGACCGGCGTCCTCACACCGGACTTTTGGAATATAAAAATGTACATCGCCCTGCCAGAGTGACCGGTTACGATCCCGATTCAGGGGAACTGACTCTGACCAGTTATATGGATTTTACGGATCTGAGAGACTATCTCTGCCTGGTGTATCAGCTGTCCTGTGACGGGGAAGTTACGATGCAGGGATCCATGGAGCTTGCGGATCCTGTCCCGCCCCATGGCCAGGGAAAGATCCGGTTGAAGCTTCCCGTACCGCAGAAGGGAACCTGTTTTTTAAAGCTGATCTACTGCCGTAAATCCGCTCAGGTGCCGGAACCGGGAGATGACCGGCAGGGCGGACTTGAGATAACCTCTGAATCCGTGCTGGGGTTTGATACGATTCGTTTGGAAAATGAAGACGGAAGAAATCAGAAAGCCCTGACATTATGGAATTGCCTCCCGGAAACAGGAAAAAAAGAACTTTCAGTCGTATCAAACGGCCGTTATCTGACCATAGAAGGGGAAGATTTTTCCTATGTCTACGATTCTCTGACCGGACAGTTCTGTCAGATGACCGTGGACGGAACTCCCCTTCTGACCCGGCCGTCTCAGATCAATATCTGGAGGGCTCCTACGGACAATGACCGCAAGCTGAAACTGAAGTGGTTCGATGCCCGTTATCATCAGGCACACACCAGAGCTTATGAGACCTGGTATGAAGTACAGCAGAAAGACAAGGCCGGCACTGTGGTGATTCACAGCAAAATGGCAGTCCTGTCCGCTACCATCCAGAGGATCCTTAATCTGGAGGTCAGCTGGACCATCTTCCAGGGCGGCAGAATCGACGGAGTTTTAAACGCGAAAAAAGACAGGGAATTTCCGGAGCTGCCCAGATTCGGCCTCCGATTCTTCTTGAACCAGGATTTTGAGCAGGTGGTCTATTGCGGCATGGGGCCTTTGGAGGCTTATGAGGATAAATGCCGGGCCGCCAGCTATGGCCTCTACAGCTCCACGGTCTCTCTTCTCCATGAAGATTACTTAAAGCCGCAGGAAAACGGCAGCCATGGAGGCTGTGATTATGTGATGCTTCGGAATAAGACTCACACCTTCCTGGCTGCTGGTGAAACCCCGTTTTCCTTCAATGCCTCCCACTACACTCAGGAAGAACTGACCCGGAAACTCCACAGTTATGAACTGGTTCCGTCAGACAGCACGGTTCTGTGCCTGGATTACAGGCAGAACGGAATCGGCTCCAACAGCTGCGGCCCTGAGCTGTCAGAAGATTATCGGTTTGATGAGGAGCAGTTTACGTTTCGGATTCATATTCTTCCTTAATATCCTTCAACAGCGCCTTTTCCGGTTCCTTCCTCTGCTTTGGCCAGCTTTATGATCCTGCTGGTGCCGAGACGCGCAGCACCTAAACGGATAAATTCCTCCGCGTCATCAAAGGAACTGATACCGCCTGCTGCCTTCATCTTCACACCGGGGCCGATGTGCTTCGCAAGGAGAGCGATGTCCTCAAAGGTGGCTCCGGCCCTGGAAAATCCGGTGGAGGTCTTGATGTAATCGGCCCCTGCCCTGGTAACGATCTCACACATCTTCACCTTCTCATCCTCGGTCAGAAGACAGGTCTCGATGATCACCTTCAGGATTCTGCTGCCGCAGATCTCCTTCAGTGCGCGGATCTCCTTCTCGATCTCGTCGTAGCGTTTGTCCTTCAGGTCGCCGATGTTGATCACCATGTCGATCTCGTCGGCGCCGTTTTCCAGGGCATTTTTTGTCTCAAATGCTTTGACCTCCGTGGTATTATAGCCGTTGGGGAAGCCGATGACCGTACAGACAGCCATCCGGTCTCCCACATACTCCTTGGCCCGTTTCACAAAAGAGGGGGGGATGCAGACCGATGCCGTGCCGTAATGGATGGCGTCGTCACAGATCTCCCTGATTTCCTCCCACATGCTTCCCTGCAAAAGCAGAGTATGGTCTACCTTGTTAAAAATATGTTCATGTGCCATAGTTTCCCTCCTGTTTTCCTTCCCTGTCACGACGGATCAGCAGTTTCAGTGCCTCGACTCCGGCCCGGATAGCAGATGAGGCATCCTCGTCCATCTTCTGGTCCAGACCGGCACTCTCCCGCTCCTGGTTCCAGATCACATGGAATACGGAACCGCACCGGCAGCCCAGGGCATCTGATACTACATACAGCGCGGCTGACTCCATCTCGCTGGCCTTCACATGAAGCCGTTTCCAGGCCTCCCATTTGTCCAGAAGCTCATAGGAAACAGGCATCCTGGCCGGGGAGTGCTGGCCGTAGAAAGCGTCCTTGCACTGGACCACGCCTACGTGATACGGTTTTTCTATGGATTTCGCCGCCTCCACCAGTGCTGTCAGTACCTCAAAATTGGCCACTGCCGGGTACTCTAATGGCGCGTATTCCCGGCTGGTGTGCTCGAAGCGGATAGCGCCGGAGGCGATGACTAAGTCTCCCGACTGAACCTCCAGATCGATACCTCCGCAGGTGCCCACACGGATGAAGGTGTCCGCCCCGATGTTGTGCAGTTCCTCCATGGCGATGGAGGCAGAGGGACCTCCGATCCCTGTGGAGCAGACCGTGACTTTTTCCCCCAGAAGGGTTCCCGTGTAGACAGTATACTCCCGGTTTTGAGATACCAGATGGGGGGCGTCAAAATAAGCGGCAATGGACCCGCAGCGTCCCGGGTCTCCCGGAAGGATGCAGTAGCGGCCCACATCTCCTTCCCTGCAATGAATATGGAACTGTTTCTCTAATTTCTGCATCGTCTTACCTCCTTATTCCAGATCGTATCTGCTACTTACCATAATAATTCGGATACCTGTTTTCTGTCAAGGCATTCAGAGAAACTTCACATGCCAATCATGTACAGGATGTGAATCCGCGGGGAGGCAGGGACCGGTTTAGGATTTCCAGCAGGAAACGAAGTGCCCTTTGCTGATCTCACGGAGTTTGGGGCATTCTCTCTGGCAGGTTTCGTCTGCACAGGAGCAGCGTTTCATAAAACGGCACTGATCCGGCGGGTCAATGGGGGAAGAGATCTCTCCTTTGAGCAGGATCCTCTCCGGTCTCTCGCCGATCTCCGGAACCGGAATAGCCGACAGAAGGGCTTTTGTATAAGGATGAGTGGGATGGGCAAAGAGTTCTTCTGCAGGAGCTTTTTCCACCATCTGTCCCAGGTACATAACGGCAATATCATCGGCAAAATAGTTGACTACGGAGAGATCATGGGTAATAAAGATATAGGTCAGCCCCATTTCCCTCTGAAGTTTTTTCAGAAGATTTAAGATCTGAGCCTGGATAGAGACATCCAGGGCAGAGACAGGTTCGTCACAGACGATGAACTGAGGCTCCATGGCCAGAGCCCGGGCAATCCCTACACGCTGCCTTCTTCCGCCGTCAAGCTCGTGGGGATAGGTATTGATCAGCCTCTCTGCCAGGCCTACAGTCTCCATCAGTTCCAGAACCCGCTTTTCTATCTGATTTTTGTCCTTAATGATACCGTACTCCACAATAGGTTCCCGGATGATATGATTGACTGTTTTTCTCGGATCCAGAGAAGAGAATGGATCCTGAAAGATCATCTGCATCTCTTTGCGCATCTTATGCATCTGGGACTTCCTGAGCCTGGCAATATCCGTTCCGTTAAACAGAATCTGTCCGGAGGTAGGATCCAGAAGACGCAGGATCACTCTTCCGATGGTTGATTTTCCACATCCGGATTCCCCTACGATCCCCAGGGTTTTTCCTTTTTCAATCTGCAGAGAGACATCGTCAACGGCATGAAGAATTCCTCTGGGGGTCTTAAAGTATTTTTTCAGATTGCGAACTTCTAAAATAGGAGTACTCATTGTTTTTTCCTTCTTTCAATGGTAAAGTCCGGATCAGCATAGTTTCTGCAGGCCACTTTATGTCCCCCGCCCATGTCCTTTAACTCCGGGATCCCTCTGCTGCACTCTTCGGTGGCATAGGGGCAACGGGGCGCGAAAGAGCATCCGGGGGGCAGATCGGTAGGATCCGGCATCAGTCCGGGGATCGGCTTTAAGTCTTCTGTTCTGCTGTGGATATTGGGCAGAGAATTAAACAGGCCTTCTGTATAAGGGTGCAGAGTGTCATTGAAGACAGCCTCCAGAGGTCCTTCTTCCACGATTCTTCCCGCATACATCACGGCTACCTGGTCGCAGATCTCTGCCACGATCCCCAGATCATGGGTGATCATCACCACTGAGGTACCGTAAGTCCGGATCAGATCCTTCATCAGCTCCAGGACCTGAGCCTGGATGGTTACATCAAGAGCAGTGGTAGGTTCATCTGCGATCAGAAGTTTCGGATTACACGCCAGGGCGATGGCTATGACCACTCTCTGCTTCATGCCTCCGGAAAACTGATGGGGATATTCCGTGCTGCGGTAAG
>CAJUJV010000045.1:12467-18711 GCA_910586845.1 uncultured Hungatella sp. | reverse complement strand
CTACCAGCTCCAGCATCTCCTGGGCTTTATCATAGGCTTGCTGCTTTGTCACATTTTCATGGAGTTCGATACTCTCGGCGATCTGTTCTCCCACAGTGTAAACAGGATTTAAACTGGTCATAGGGTCCTGGAAGATCATGGATATGTCTTTCCCACGCACTTTTTCCAGTTCTGTCGGCGTCAGTTTCATGATGTCGTGACCTGCCACCATGATGCTTCCGCTTTTTATGACTCCCGGCGGATCAGGGACCAGACGGAGAGCCGACAGTGCGGTAGTAGTTTTTCCGGCACCGGTTTCGCCTACCAGTCCCAGGATCTTTCCTTTTCCCAGTTTGATATCGATGCCGTTGACGGCGCAGACCGTCTCTTCCTCCAGTACATAATGAATCACCAGATCTTCTATATCAAGTACAAGTTCTTCCCTGTGTTCCATGGCTTCTCCTCTCCTACTTTTTCAGCTTGGGATCCAGAGCATCCCGGAGCCCGTCACCTAACAGATTTAAAGACAGAACCGTGATCATAATAGCCAGTCCGGGAAACAGAGTCAGATAACTGTAACCGCGGATAAATTTTCGTCCTGCCGAAAGCATGCTTCCCCATTCCGGGTCAGGAGACGGCACTCCCAGTCCCAGAAAGCTGAGGCTGGAGGCGGAGATAATGGCGGAAGCCACTCTCAAAGTCGTCTGGACAATAATGGGGGACAGACAGTTGGGCAGCACATGGGACCAGATGATCTTGAATTCATTGAGTCCTATGGAGCGGGAGGCCTCAATGTACTCCTGATTCCGCACGGTCATCACCGCCGCCCGGGTGATCCGCACGAATTGAGGAACACTGGTGATCCCTACTGCCAGCATCAGGTTCAGGGTACTCTGTCCCAGAGCGGATACGATGGCGATAGCCATAAGGATGCTGGGAACGGCTGCCAGCATATCGCTGGCCCTCATGATTACTTCCTCCAGCTTTCCGCCGAAGAATCCGGCTACAGAGCCCAGAGTAACACCGAAGACAAGGGCTATGATCACGGCCACTACTCCCACGGACAGAGAGTACCGGCTTCCGTACAGCAGACGGCTCATAACATCCCGTCCCACGTCGTCGGTACCCATGGGATGGGCCAGGCTGGGATGCTGGAGACGCTGAGAGATATTTTGTCCGATTACGTCTGTCTCATAATCCAGAAAGATACCGGAGAAAATGGCGATGAGGACAATGAGGATCACGAGAACAAGACCCAGCATAGCGCCTTTGTTTTTTCTCATCCTGCGCCAGATTTCTGCCGCCTGGCTTCGTCTTTTGTATTTTTTCGAAACGAGCATGGTTTCATCTGCCATGAGATTTCCCTCCTTTTCCCGCATACTGAGCTTTGATTCTGGGATCAACGACTGCATACAGCAGATCCACACACAGGAGGATGATGCTGATGGTGATGGTCTTCATGATGATACATCCGGTCACCATGGGGATATCCCTGGAATTGACCGAATCCAGGATCAGCCTTCCCACACCTGGCCATGAGAATACGGTTTCTGTGATGATAGCGCCTCCCAGGCAGGAAGCCAGCTGAGTTCCCACTACGGTGATAATGGGGATCAGAGCATTTTTCAGAGCGTGTTTATTGATGACCCGTTTTTCGGGCACGCCTTTGGAACGGGCTGTCCGAAGATAATCCTGACGGATTACATCCAGCATGGAAGAACGGGTCGTCCGGGTAAGCATGGCCGTAAGGCCGGTGCCTACGGTAATAGCAGGAAGGATGATGTGGGCAAAGGTTCCGTATCCTCCTGAAGGAAGAAGTCCCAGTTTCAGGGAAAACAGGATGATCAGCAAAAGTCCCAGCCAGAAATTAGGCATGGAGAGTCCCAGAAGCGCAATGACCATGGTGATGTTGTCTTTCCAGGTTCCCTGATGGACAGCCGAAAGAATTCCCAGGGGAATGGAGATGACCACAGAGACGAAAATAGAGGCAAAAGCCAGCATCAGAGTGTTGGGAAGCCTTTTCATGTAGCTCTCAAATACCGGTTCCCCCGTAATATAGGAAGTTCCCAGGTCGCCTTTGATCATCCCTGCCATGTATTCTCCGTAACGGATTAAAATAGGTTTATTGAATCCGTATTCTTCCCGCAGTTCCTGAATCTCTTCTACGGTAGCATCTTCCGGTGCGATCTGGCTGATGATATCTCCGGGAGCCAGGTCGATGACGAAATATACCAGAAACGAAATACCGATGATAACAGGGATCAGCATGAGAAGACGCTTGATCACATAACGATACATATCCGTAGACTCCTCTCTTTTTATGTGTAAGTTGATAATCGGGCAGGGGAAGCTCTTCTTCCCTGCTCGCCGCGCCGGGGGCAGGCCGCTTTAGCGGCATACTCCACTCCGCCCCCGTGTGCATAAAAAGGGGCTGTGCAGATAGTTGTACAGCCCCCTTTGACAAATTTGTATGGATTCTATTCTGTTACATATACAGTAGACAGATCTACATTGGAGTTTCCGTACCAGGTTACCCCGCCTGTATTTTTGTTGACACCCCAGAAGTTCTGCTCATAATAAAGGGGGATGACAGGGATATCATCTTTGGCGATCTCCTGTATCTCTTTATAGTATTCTTTTCTCTTGGCATCATCAAATTCCTGCACAGCCAGATCCATCAGTTCGATCACCCGGTCGTTGTGGTAATGGGAACGGTTGGTGGAACTGCCATCTCCATAGACACGGCGCACCTCGTCTCCTGCGGTGTTGAATCCAAGGCCGTATACCAGTCCCTGATGTCTTGCCTCATTGGTGATGCTTGTGAGAGCCGCGGAATCTACTTCATTGATGATGATATTGACTCCGATCTCTTTTAACTGAGCCTGAAGTACTTCAGCCGAAACCACACGGGCGCCGGAGGAAACGGTAATTTCCAAATCCACTCCGTTTTCCAGACCGGCCTCTTTCATCAGTTCCTTTGCCATATCCAGGTCATACGGCCATGTCTCGAAATTGTCGATATAACCGTACTGAGTAGGACCCCAGAAAGAGGAAGCGATGGTGCCGTAGCCGTTGATGGTAACATCCATGATATCCTGCTTGTTTACTGCACATGCGATAGCCTGACGCAGTTTCTTGTTGCCTGTCACTTCGTCTTTACAGTTAAATCCAAAGAACTGGCAGGTAGTTCCCGGAAATTCCACCAGAGTAAGGTTGGGATCTGACCGGACGGTATCCAGCTCGATGGTGTCCGGATCCTGACACAGGTCGATCTCTCCTGTCTGGAGTGCGATCAGACGGGCGGAAGCTTCGGGGATATACCTGAGAGTCAGATTCCTGGTGGGAACCGGGCCATCCATATAATCTTCAAACCGTGTCAGAGCCAGATAGTCTTTGCTGACAAATTCTTTTACTACATAAGGACCTGCTCCGATCTCATAGCCTTTCTCGGGATCTTCTGCGAGGGCTTTTTCAGAGAGCACGGAAAATACGGGAAGAGAAATGGTGTCCAGCCAGTCCACGTTGGGGGCGTTCAGAACCATACGGACTGTGTGATCGTCTACGGCCGTCACTTCTGTGGCAGGCTTCATCTTATTGGCAGAGGCGATGCCTTCCCGTCCTCTTTCAAAAGTAAACACTACATCCTGAGCAGTTACAGGCTCACCGTTATGGAATTTTGCATCCTCACGAAGCTTAAATTCAATTGTCACATCGTCGATCCACTCCCAGCTTTCTGCCAGATCGGGAAGGATCTCTCCTGTATCCAGATTCATGGTAACCAGTGTGGCATGAGTCAGCTTATATGGAATATTGTGGGCTACGTTGCTGACGCTCTGAACATCCATACTGGTTATCTGCGCCTTGATTCCTACCACCACGGATTCCTTTACTTTCACATCGGAAGAAGGCATCTCTGCCGGGGCAGCTGCGGTAGTCTCGGTCGTGGCAGCCGCAGCCTTTGTGGTTTCCTGAGCGGACTGAGAGGGACTGCTCCCGTTTCCGCCGCATCCGGCCAGGGAGCCTGCCAGTAAAACAGTGCAAAGAACTGCTGCAAAATTACGTTTCATAATCGTTTCCTCCTTGTATAATATGTTTTGGCACGCGCCGTTTTGTGCCGTATGCCATTTATCCCTGTCACAGCAAAGGAGCAGCCGTGCCATATTTTATATAGGCCTCTCCTCTGAAAAAGGCCTCCGGGATCTGATCTCGTTCCATATCCATGGAAATGGAGACATGTCCGTCTTCCATCCGCCATGCATGACACGGCTTTCCAAGAGCGATATGGATCACGGACTTTTTTGGATCTTCCCGGTTCAGTTCCATAATAGCTGCCGACTGAGTGGAACTGTCCAGACCGTCTGTATGGCGGCAGATCCCTACGGAACCGGTTCCGTCATGATGATCCATGGAGATTTTTTTAAAATCTTCCAGAGTTCCCTTTCCGCGAAGCTGAGATAAGAGCTTCTGAGTCCGGTGATACCTGCAGTAGCAGGAAGCATTGCCGGGCTCATTCAACGCATCCAGGACAACCAGGTAATTGGAGCGGGAATCCACGTCATCTTTTACTTTCTTCACCGCAACCTGTTCATAGACATTTTCTACAATATAGACCTCATCGGCATCGGCAAACTCCAGCATCCCGCTGGAAGCCATGGGCTGTTCCAGAAGTCTGGCCACAGTATACTGAGCTGCTTCCAACGCCGTCTTTTTACTCAGGGCATCCCTGGCGATCTGCGCCCGGTCTCCGGCAAGCTTGTCTGAAGCTGACAGAGATTTTTTCTGAGCCGCGGCAGAATATCCATAGTTCGTGCCTACTGCCACGCCATAGCTGTTAAGCCCCATTTTCAGACCTGTAGTCCCGGCGGAAGATACTCCCACAATATGGCTTCCGTCTTCATTTTCAAACCAGGATACCACATTGATCTCATGAAAATTATGGTAACGCTCTCCGACGAACTGCTCGTTTCCTCCTTTGTCACTGTTTTTTCCGAATATGGTGGAACCGGTCCCGCTGGCTTTTCCCGCTGCAAAAAAAACGGTACAGCCTTCCGGAAGAAGCTGAGGCTGGAGAATCTGATAAGCGAGAAGGTCTCCCAATCCGACCCGGGCCCCTTCTGCCATGCCACGGATTTCCTCATATCGTTCCTCTGACAGCAGCGGATGAGTCAGACCCTTCTGTATCCGTGCTGCTTCCTGATCCATGTGCATTTCGCGGGCAATATCCCAGAAAATCTTCAGATTTTGAATGATAGCGGGAGCACACAGTTTTCCTGTCAGATATCCGTTTTGATAACTTCTCTGTTTCAACATAGAGGGTCCTCCTTTACAAATAGTACTCTTTATACTCTCCTTCACAGGGAGGTCCGGCACAGATATGAGCACACTGATTTGAAAAATCCACGATCATGGAGGACACGGTGATCCGGTCCCTGGAATAGGAGCTGCCGTCCGGGTCCGGATGCCCGCAGATCGACAGAGGGTAATATTCATGATCTCTCAGACAGTTTTTGATCGTTTCCACTGTAATGTGTCCGTGATGTCTCATCAGTAATTGCCTTAGTCTGCTGTCTCTGTTTTTAGGGCGTCCTGTTATGGCGTCGATTTGAGGCTGTTTGACAAAATGGTTGGCATGAGTCAGAATTCCGTCTGCTGCATCCAGGCGGTCTATCCCTTTGGGGTGCCATTCCAGATCTATTGTCCGTCCGTTTGCACCGTCAGTCAACAGCATATTATTGGAAATAGTCCGCTCTGCTCTGTCTGCCAGAAAAAGGGCATCTTCAAACCTGCGGCACATCAGCATCTTTCTTCTCAGAAACGTTACAGGAATCCCCCAGCCGCCATGATCATACACAGACTGGAGATTATTGGTTCCTATAGACAGACCGTGGCTGTTAAATCCGTCCCGGATCATCTGTCCCGCTTCTGTGAGACCCAGAATCCTGGTTCCATCCTCTGTCGTAATATGAAGAATGATCAGATGGTCCATGACTCCGCTGGAAAAATCCCAGTTTTTACAGGAATAGGTGCAGCCGCTTTGGGAGGCTTCCGGCAGAACGGCTCCTGTGGTGCATTCCGGAATCTGAGGAACCTTGCTCATCTCATACCGGCAGTTGATTACCATAATATCTTCGACGGAAAGGCAGCTGCCTTCGGCGATTCCCCGGGCTTCTTCCACAAGATCAGGAAAAGACCGGCTGATCACGTCACGGTAGGCGGCCGCGAACCGGCACACGTCTTTCCAGCGGTCTCCCCTGTTTTCGAAAAC
>CAJUJV010000045.1:7235-12457 GCA_910586845.1 uncultured Hungatella sp. | reverse complement strand
GTAGTAATCTCTGGCCCTGACTATGTAATCTCTGGCTGAAGAACCATATTGGATTCCTCTTTCAAAGGCAGTCTTTCCTCTGATCTCAATGTACGGATATTCTCTCATAAATCCCTCATCTCTTGCAAATTTATACAGCAACAGAAGTATCTATACAATACTTTTCATTAACTATAATATACGATGTTTTAAAATACAAATTCATATTTTTCATAGAAAATATTCTTTATATCTATAATTTGTTGCTCTGTTAAAACAAAATGTGTTTATTACACATACACAGGTATAAAATCAGGGTCTGATTAACGTTAATAAAAGAAATATCCTTCCATCAGAAGATTGGCAGTACGGATGCCGGATGTATAATTTATCATTGGTTCTTTGTCACCGGGTTCACAGTCCACCCCGGCTTCCAGGATTCCTCCCGGATGCCCGATGCGGATATAGCTCAGATCTGTCCCCTGCCTTATGGCTTTAGCCACGATGGTTCCGGGTACTGCCGCCGCTGCCGCCGTACACATGGCTCCTGTCATCGCATAAGTGGGATGGGTTTTCTGCATGGACATCATGCGGCCTGTCAGATCCACCTGATCTGCTTCGATCAGAGTACCGTTTGAGGTCCGGTAAGATTCAGGGCCGGTTACAAAGGTCATCTTGGGGATTCCGGGGCAGCTCCAGGGAGATGTGAGATGATCCTGGATCAGTCCAAGCTTTACGGCTGCCATTCCACGTACGGTTTCCAGAAGCTCCAGTTTTTTCTGATCCTGGTCCAGCTCGCCGGGGAGCTCGGTTCCGGAAAGTCCCAGGTCTTCGGCTCTGACGAAAACAAGAGGATTGGCGGCATCCACAATCGATACTTCCAGAGGGCCCAGGCCGGGAATCTGGAGAATGTCTGTCCTGTTGCCTGTGGGCAGCAGCCCCCGGGAGATGGTGCCGGAGGGATTCATAAATTTCAGTTTAATGGGCGAGGCCGTACCAGGGACTCCGGCAATCCGGGCCTCTCCTTCATACAGTACCTGCCCCTGTTCTGTTCTCACTTCTGCCACAATCACCTTGTCTGTGTTGGTGTTATAGATCCTGACCTCTGTCACAGGTTCCTTCGCTGCCACTAACCCCTTTTCTATGGCAAAGGGGCCTACGCCCGAGGAGATATTGCCGCAGTTTCCTTTGTAGCTGACCAGGGGTTTGTCTACGGATATCTGGGCAAAAGTATAATCTACATCTGCATCTTCCCGCGTGGATGGGCGGATAATAGCTGCCTTGCTTGTCACGGAAGTTCCCCCGCCCAGGCCGTCGACCTGTTTCGGATCCGGACTTCCCATTACTTTCAGCAGAAAACGGTCTCTCTCATCTCCCTCCTCCGGCAGGTCCCGCTCAAGGAAATAAATCCCCTTGCTGGTGCCGCCCCGAATGATCGAACATGGAATCTTTCTCCTGAATTTCATTTTTTCCTCCTGATAAATTGATATGTGATAATCATTATATATCCTGGAAAACTATATGTTAAATTCATGTTTTTTATAAAAACTATAGTATAAAACAATGTTTTTTGATATACTTACAGTGAAAACGCAGAATAAGGGATCAGGGGGAATCATGTTGGATTTTAAAGACCTTACTTATATTGTTGCCATTGCAAAGTATCAGAATATTACCAAGGCGGCAGAATCGCTTTTCATCACTCAGCCTACCCTGAGTAAATTTCTTCAGAACATGGAGAAAAACCTGGGACAGAAATTATTCAGAAAACTGGGGAATCGGTTTCTTCTCACCTATGCGGGAGAACGATATGTATCAAAAGCCATAGAGATTCTGAACCTGAAGAAGGAACTGGATCAG
Source organism: uncultured Hungatella sp. (assembly GCA_910586845.1). GTDB lineage: Bacteria > Bacillota > Clostridia > Lachnospirales > Lachnospiraceae > UBA3402. Next base: position 10,618 of record CAJUJV010000045.1, on the reverse strand, counting down.
GAGATGGGTGATATCATAAAAAATAATGCCGGTTCACTGAAGATCGCGTTTCCTTCCATGCGCGGCACTTATATGCTTCCGTGTACGCTTCCTATTTTTCACAGTCTGTATCCCAATGTGACACTGGATATTCTGGAAGCGAATTCCGGTATCCTGGAGGAAAAAATCTTAAACGGCGAGATTGATCTTGCTTTTTTTAACCTGCCAATCAGAAGTGCCGATATCGATCATGAGATCATCAGCCATGAAGAAGTGCTGCTGGTTCTGTCTGCCTCTCATCCTCTGGCCAGGTCAGGGATACGAAAGGAGGGCTGCAGATATCCGTGGATGGATCTGCACATGGTGAAAGAGGAACCTTTTATCCTTCAGATCCCCGGACAGCGTACACGTCATACAGTAGACCAGATTTTTAAGGATAAAGGCCTGATCCCGCGGATCAAACTTCAGACAAGCAACATCCATGCCTCCGTAGAACTGGCCTCCAAAGGTTACGGAGCCTGTTTTGTCACGGAAACCCACTTAAAACATATCCATCTGGAAAAAAAGATCTCCTATTTTTCTGTAGGAGATCCGTGTACGACCGTAGATTTTGTAGCCGCCTTCCGGAGAGGCAGCTACATCCCGTATCATGCAAAAGAATATATCAAGATTGTCAAAGACTTTACGTAGACCACCATGGGGTCTGGCCTGTCCCGTCTCCAAGAACCTGATCTTTGGTATAGCGCCGGCTTTCCTCTTCTGCCAGTCTGTGGGTCCAGTGAGGACGTCCGGAACCGTCGGCTCCGGGTCCGGTACAGCCAAATTCTCCGAAGAAGCAGGTCTCATGAGCAGCCTTTTTCCCCCAGTCATCCCAGCCGCAGGCCGTAATGTGAGGGCCGATCTCACAGCGCAGGAGCACGGTCTTTCCCCACTCTCTCCAGGGTCTTCCCAGAAACACGGTCCGGGGAGGACAATTTCCTGTAAACAGGCAGTTCTCCATCACATATCCGAATTCCCGCCCTTCAGGGGTGGAGGGAGCGGTCACATATCCGTTGATCTCCCGGCCGATATTTTTGGAAAAAAAGGTGCAGCCTTCAAACCAGGCCGTCGCTCCGCCGAAGATAAAGTCCACTTCTCCCTCAATGTAACAATTCTTATAATACTGCTTTCTGTTTTCTCTGGGGGAAAACTGTTTGGGTCCGATGAAGCCGTCTTTTTCGATTTCTTTTGGGGGAAGCGGGGCCGTAAACAGGGTATCCTGCCACCCCAGCAGACGGCAGGAATCGACGATCAGCCGGTCTCCGTCAGCATAGAGCGCGATGGCCTGTCCGGCCTCTGCCCCCGGCCCGGCACTGTTTTCAATGGTAAGATTCCCAAGCCTCACATCGGGTGCATCCACGAGACAGGTGTAGGTACGGAAAGTCCCTCTTTTTTTTCCGTCATCCAGAAGTTCTCTGCCGCCCAATCCCAGAGTCAGCACCGTTTTTTCTGCCGCTTCCCGGCTTTCTCCTGAAATCTTTACTCCTGGAATCCGAACCACCACTCTCTCTTTATAGACTCCGGGACGGACAAGAATGCCGGGCTCTTCCTCAGGATGAGCTTCCAGAAAATCCAGGGCCTTTTGAACGGAAGAAAAAGCTTCTCCCTTTAATCCGACTATGATCATGATCTTTCACCTCTTGTAGAGATTATATGTCTTTTGTCCCTGTTCTGCAAGATGATTTTGTGGTATAGTAACAGTAAACTTGTAAATGGAAAGGAGTTTCACTTATGACATCTGCGTTTATCCATGGAAATCTTATTGATGTGGTCAACAAAACATTGATCCCGGACGGAACCATACTGGTGAAAGACGGGATCATCACAGAAGCAGGACCGGAGACAGCCGTCCCCGAAGACGCTTTTGTGACGGATTTAAAGGGAAAGACCGTTGTGCCTGGACTGTTTAACTGTCATGTACATATGTGTTCCGATGCAGGAAACGGAGTCAGACAGGAGATCAGCCAGGCGGCTCAGACCATCCGTGCCATCGGCAACCTGAAAACTCTTCTCAACTCCGGAGTTACCTATATCCGTGATGCAGGAGCGCCGTCTTATATTGATGTGGATCTTCACAATGCTCAGATGGAAGGAACCATCCTGGCGCCTCAGATGCAGACTTCCTGCCGGTGTATCTGTATGACAGGAGGCCATGGCCACGGGGAAGGAAGGGAAGCAGACGGCCCTGATGAGTGCAGGAAAGCAGCAAGAGAACAGTTAAAAGCCGGAGCCAACTGGATCAAGGTCATGGCTACAGGAGGCGTGATGACAAAAGGTGTGGAGCCGGGCTGTCCTCAGCTGACAGAGGATGAGCTTCGGGCTGCTGTGGAAGAGGCCCACAAAGCGGGAGCCAAAGCTTTTACTCACGCCCAGGGGATGGAAGGGATCAAAAATGCCCTGAGAGCAGGGGTGGATTCTATTGAACATGGATTCTACATGGATCAGTGGTGTTTTGATTTTATGAAAGAACACGGCGTCTTTTATGTGCCCACTCTGGCGGCTCCTTACTGGATCAAAAAATACGGGACCGATGCAGGGATCCCGGAGTATATGGTCCGCAAGGTGGAGAACACCATAGAAGCCCATAAAGAAACATTCCGTCAGGCCTGCAGGGCGGGTGTGAAGATTGCATTGGGAACCGATGCGGGAACTCCTTTTAACAAATATGACAAGACTGCATTTGAAGCGGTTCTGATGGTGGAAAACGGGATGAGTCCTATGGAAGCGATTCGATGCGGCACTGTCAACGCGGCAGAGCTCCTGGGAGTGACGGATACCCACGGTTCCATCACTCCGGGCAAAAAGGCCGATCTTGCAGTGTTTGAGAAGAATCCTCTGGAAGACATAGAAGCTCTGCTGGATTGCAGTATGACTGTTTTGTCAGGAGAGATCGTTTTCAGATCTCCTCAAACTTTTTGACGATGGTCAGGAGAAGTTCTGTAGTGCGTTCCATGGACTGAACAGAGATATACTCAAATTTTCCGTGGAAGTTGTGACCGCCGGTACACAGATTGGGGCAGGGAAGTCCTTTGTGGGACAGAGTTGCCCCGTCCGTGCCGCCGCGGATAGGTATGATGACAGGCTCGATATTCAGTTCTTCCATGGCTGATCTGGCAATATCGATGAGATACATGTGTTCCTGGATTATTTCTTTCATATTAAAGTAGGTATCTTTCATGATCAGCTCAATGGTGCCTTCGCCGTATTTCTGGTTCATATACTGAGCCGCCCGTTCCATGTAGGCTTTTTTATCGAGGAATTTGTCCATATCGTGATCGCGGATAATATAGTCCATCACCGCGGACTCCACACATCCGGAGATATTATCCAGGTGGAAGAAGCCCTCATACTCTTCGGTGTACATG
>CAJUJV010000045.1:866-7225 GCA_910586845.1 uncultured Hungatella sp. | reverse complement strand
GGGATTGTCAAAAACGGGAAGCATGTTGTGAAGCTCCATGGCCATGAGGATAGCGTTTTTCATTTTGCCCTTGGAAGATCCGGGATGAATGCTCAGGCCATGAACCATGACCTTGCATGAGGCGGCATTGAAGTTTTCATATTCCAGCTCTCCCAGAGCCCCGCCGTCTACCGTATAGGCCACATCAGCCCCGAATCCTTTGATATCAAACAGATCCGGTCCCCGGCCGACTTCTTCATCGGGGGTAAAACCTATCTTGACGGTTCCGTGAGGGATCTCCGGATGTTCCAGAAGATACTGGGCAAGAGCCATGATCTCTGCGATTCCTGCCTTGTCATCCGCTCCCAGAAGAGTGGTTCCGTCAGTGGTGATCAGATCCTGTCCCACATAGTTTAAAAGATCCGGGTACTGTTCCGGTCCCATGGAGAGACCGGTCTTTTCATTCATGATAATGGTTTTACCGTCATAATTCTTTACAAACCGGGGATTCACATTTTCTCCGGAGTAAGCCGGCGAGGTGTCCATGTGGGCGATCAGTCCCAGCACAGGAACTTTTTTATCCGTAGTGGCCGGGATCGTTCCGTAAACATAGGCATGTTCATCGGCTCTCACATCGCTTGCCCCTATGGCTTTCAGTTCGTCTGCCAGGATCCTGGCCAGATTCTTCTGTTTTTCCGTGCTGGGAATCGTCTCCTGCTCCGGCTTGGACATGGTATCCACCTGAATGTATTTCAGGAATTTTTCCAATACGGTTGTTTTCATTCTGCATTCTCCTTTTTGAATATAGTTGTTTTCATATTGCTGCCCTGCACCGCTTTCATCGGTTGGCAAGTTCTTCCATAATTTCTTCCCAGCCGATTCCCTTGTCTGCCATCAGGACCATCATGTGATAGAGGAAATCGGAGATTTCGTATTTAATCTCCTCAGGATTTTTAGCGGCAATTACGATCTCTGTCGCCTCTTCACCCAGCTTTTTGAGAATCTTATCAAGTCCTTTATCAAACAGATAATTGGTGTAGGAACCTTCTTTGGGATGTTCTTTTCTGTCAAGGATCACAGAAAATACATCTTCGAAAACCTTCAGCGGATTTGTTTCTTTATATTCCTTCTGGACCAGAGGTCTGAAAAAACAGGAACGGGATCCTGTATGGCATGCGGCTCCCACCTGTCTGACCTTGGCCAGGATGGTATCGTTGTCGCAGTCCAGGCACAGAGATTTTACATACTGGTAGTGCCCGGAAGTTTCCCCCTTGAGCCACAGCTGCTGCCTGCTCCGGCTGTAATAAGTCATTTTTCCGGTTTTTAAGGTCTGTTCAAATGACTGACGGTTCATATAGGCCAGCATCAGCACCTCCGAGGTCCTGTAGTCCTGGACGATAGCGGGGATCAGGCCTTCGGAGTTCAGCTTGAACTCATCCCAGGAGATCCGGCTTTCAAATGTGTCTACCGGAATACCTTCGGCTTTTAAATCCTGTTTCAGATCCATACAGGATCTGCCGCCGGGCAGAGGAGCCGTGAAAACGACTCCCGTTACCTGAGGAAGCCGGAGAAGGGCCGCGGGGATATGGGGGTTGTTGGGATCACAGCACACCAGCACAGGTATTTCATGGCAGGAAAGCAAGGATTCTGTCCGGTCAGGAAGCCGGTCTTCCTGTGACAGATCGAAACAGTCCAGAATCAGCATGGAAGCCCCCAGCTGTGCAAATTCTTCTCCCCTGTCCAGGCAGGATATATGAGGAAGGTAGGCATAGATTTTCTCACTTCCAAACCGGTCTGCCCCTTCTTTTATGAGATCAATGTTGTCCTCGTCAGAGACATCGAGGAATACGGCTTTGGCACCTGCATAGAGATATTTTTTGATGTCTTCCAGACGTTTGATCATGCCGCCTGCAATAATGGGGATGTCCACGGTTCTGGCAACTTCTTTGATCGCCAGAATGGTCCTCTCATGGTCTTCTTCTGACAGGGAAAGATCCCGGATCAGCAGTTCGTCTGCCCCGTTATCACTGTAACTGTGGCTCAGATTCAGCAGATCATCAGTAAAACAGACCTTTTTCTGGTCCAGGCTTACGGGCTGACCGGTCTGGCAGCCAAAAGCCGGAATTAATTTTTTGCAGATCATAAACCATCCTCCCTCGGTTTTGTCGGTTGCTGAAATCTTCTCACAGCCTCCTGAAGGTCCAGCCTTTTTTCGTAGAGAGCTTTTCCGATGATGGCCCCCTGGATTCCCTGATTGTAAAGTTCCTGAAGATCTTCCATACAGGACACTCCTCCTGAGGCGATGATATCCATGCCCGTATTCAGGGTAAGCTCTCTTGTAGTCTCCACATTAGGACCGGTCAGCATCCCGTCACGGGAAATATCCGTGTACACGATATGGCGGATTCCGTATTCTTTCATTTTCAGGCACAGCTCCAGAGAAGTCAGAGTGCTTACTTTTTCCCATCCTTCCACGGCGACCAGACCGTCTTTGGCATCCACTCCTGCGACGATCTGTTCCGGGTCGAACTCCTCTGTAAGGGCTCTCATAAACTCCGGCTCTTTTGCTGCCATGGTGCCGATAATGACTCTGCGGACTCCCAGATCAAGCATATTTTTCACAGCTTCACGGCTTCGGATCCCCCCTCCCACCTGAACGGGAACCGTTACTGCAGACAGGATGCGGCGGATGACCGGTTCGTTAACGGATCTTCCCTTCAAAGCTCCATCCAGATCAACCAGATGAAGAAAGGTTGCCCCCATGGATACCCATTTTTCTGCCATATCAACGGGATCGTCGGAATATACTTTTGTATGATCAAAGGATCCCTGAGTCAGGCGGACACATTTTCCGCCTTTCATATCAATTGCAGGATATAACTGCATAGGTTCTCTCTCCTTTCGGTTAAAGATTTCAGGCTATGGAGTCCCGTAATATCCGCCTCCGGGAATCAGATCACAGTTTTGGAAAATGGCTGATACGGCCGTCTCATATTCAGACAAAGTCCTGGATTTCCGGATCTTTTTTCCCGGTTTCTCTCCAGCCTCAAACGCAGTCCATAAGTAACACCAGATCTCCTTCATCTTGATCAGCACCACTTTAGGTCCGGATGCTGCCAGATATGTCTTCTGATATGCCTCATAGAGACGGTCATGGAATTCTCTCAGGCATCGTTTTTGCATCCGGAGACGGTTCGGGTCTTCTTCTATGCCGGAGGAGGGAGGAGTGAGAAGAATCTCCCGCTCTTTCAGATCCCCCAGGAGTCCCGGGCAGGCTGTGATCCCCCGCCCCAGCATCACGGCAGGAAGCGACGGAAATTCCTGCCTGATATTCTCAATATCTTCTCTTCGAAAAAGATCTCCGTTATAGCATACAGGGTTACGGCTGTGAGAAAAAGCCCAGGAAAACATCTGCATGCGGGGCCTGTTCCTGTAAAGATCTTTCTGTACCCTGGGATGGATGATCAGTTCTTCCATATCAAATTGGTTATAAATTTCCAGAAGGTTCATGAACTCGTTCGGGTCTTCTTTCCCGATCCTGGTCTTAACGGAAATTTTCATGTCCAGTCCGGAAAAAATCTCATAGAGAAAGCGGTTCAGCTCCTCAGGAAAAGCCAGAAATCCGGATCCCCGCCTTTTTGAGACCACGGTGCCGGAAGGACATCCAAGATTTAAGTTGACCTCTTCATAACCCATATTCTGGAGCGTTCTGGCTGTCCGGATAAAATCCCGGGAGCTGTTTGTGAGGATCTGGGGAACCACATACATTCCCTGATTATGATCCGGGGACACATCCTCATGTTCTTTGGGACTCAGCTTTCCATTCTGGTTCGGAGACAGAAAAGGGGTAAAATATTTGTCCATGGACGGAAAACAGCTGTGATGTACATTCCGGAACACATAACCGGTGATCCCCTCCATGGGAGCCATGTAGTATTTCATAGCAGTTCCTCCGGTTGCTTAATATCCAAATTCTCCTTCCAGGGATTCGTCTTTTTCAATCCATTCCCGGACGGGGATCACCCGGTAATGTTTTTCATCGTCTCTGACATAGACGGTCTTGATCCCTGCATTGATCACCATTTTTTTACACATGGAACAACAGCAGGAATTTGTAATATATTCTCCCGTGGACACTTCCCTGCCGGAGAGAAACAGAGCGCTTCCGATCATCCGTTCCCTCTCCGCACTGATGATGGCATTGGCTTCGGCGTGAACGCTTCGGCACAGTTCATACCGCTCTCCTCTGGGAATTTTTTTTTCCTGGCGGATACATACCCCAAGATCAGAACAGTTTTTTCTCCCTCTGGGAGCTCCCACATATCCAGTGGAGATCACTTCGTCATTTTTGACGATCACTGCTCCGTAAAGTCTCCTGAGGCAGGTGCCTCTTTTGGCGACCACGTCCGCCAGATCCAGATAGTAATTGATTTTGTCCCGTCTTTCCATATGGTTATCACCTCGTTTCTCAGTCATCAAATTTAAATTCTGCCAGTGCCTGGGCAAAAGAGTTGTTGACAGGCTCGTCCGCCTCTTTTTTCTGCCGGCTCAGATACCGGTCAACCTCCCGCCTGGATACTCCGGCACCCTCTTTTTTTCTCCGTTCCCGGAATGCGGTCAGTTTTTCTTTATAGCCGCATTTACACACAAAGATCTGTCCGTCGCCTTTGCCTCTCAGTTCCATTTTTTTATGACAGTTTGGGCAGCGGGCGTTGGAATTTCTGGAGACAGTTTCCCGGAATCCGCAGGCCCGATCCTGGCATACCAGCATCTCACTGTTCTTTCCCTTAACAAGCAAAAGCCTCTTTCCGCACTGAGGACATCTGTGGCTGGTCAGATTGTCATGCCGAAAAGTCCCTTCCCCCTTTTTGATCTCATTGACCAGTTCAGAAGAATAATGGCGGATGTCCTTCATAAAAGCTTCTCTTGAAAGACTTCCGGATGCGATTTTAGACAGTCTCATCTCCCAGTCGGCAGTCAGCTCAGGCTTTTTCAGATCCCGGGGCACCAGTTCAAGGAGCTGTCTGGCCTTGGATGTAAGAAAAATCTCTTTTCCTTTTTTTTCCAGGAGAAAACCGGAAAACAGTTTCTCGATAATATCCGCCCTGGTAGCAACGGTACCCAGCCCTCCTGTCTCGCCAAGGGTTTTCGCCATGGCTTTGTCCTGAGATTCCAGGTAGGCAGAAGGATTTTCCATGGCGGACAGAAGGGACGCCTCCGAAAAGCGGGCGGGAGGGCTGGTCTTCCCTTCCGTGACGGAGAAAGTCAGTTCTTTCAGAATATCCCCCTGGTCCATCTGCGGCAGAGTCTGAACTCTGTCTATCCGGTCTGCGGCCGTCGTTCCTGAAATGTCAGGCTCTTTATGGGTTTCCTCCTCCGGATCGGGAGATAAATCCTCATAGACGGCTTTCCAGCCTATGGTTTTGACCACATTTCCCCTGGCCGTGAAAGTTTCCTGACCGATCTTTACGATGATCGTAGTCTGTTCATATTCACAGGGAGGATACAGAACTGCCAGAAAACGCCGCACTGCCAGATCGTAGATCCGGCGTTCGTCAATGGTCATATGGGTCAGCTGGACAAACTGCTCTGTAGGAATAATGGCATGATGATCGCTGACTTTTTTGTCATCTGCAAAAAAGGGGTTCTGAGGCAGAGGACGGTTTATAACAGGCCCGGCCAGACTGCGGTAAGGACCGACGGAACATGCTTTCAGGCGCTCTTTTAAGGTGGGAATAATATCCGACGACAGATAACGGGAATCCGTGCGGGGATAGGTAAGCACCTTATGGTTTTCGTAAAGCCGCTGCAGGATATTCAGGGTTTCCCTGGCAGAGTAGTCAAAACGTCTGCTGGCCTCCCTCTGCAGTTCTGTCAGATCATATAAAAGGGGAGGCATGATCTTTTTGGGAACCTGTTTTACTTCCACTACCCGGGCATCTCTGCCGGAGATCTGCAGAAGGATAGCTTCTGCCCTTTTTTTGTCAAAGGTATATGAGGACCCGGTCTTTGGATCCTGCCAGATAAGTACAAGGTGAGGGGCCATGGCCCGGATTCCATAATATGGTCTGGGAATAAACTGTTTGATCTGCTCTTCTCTTTTGGAGATCATGGCCAGAGTAGGGGTCTGGACCCGACCGCAGGAGAGCTGAGCATTATATTTGCAGGTAAGAGCCCTGGTAGCATTGATCCCGACAAGCCAGTCTGCCTCTGCCCGGCACATGGCTGCGTCGTACAGAGAATCATATTCTTTTCCATCCTTCAGACTGGCAAATCCTTCTCTGATGGCTTTATCCGTAACAGATGAGATCCAAAGACGGCGAAGAGGCTTTTGGCTGCCTGCCTTTTTCAGGATCAGTCTTGCCACCAGTTCTCCCTCT
>CAJUJV010000045.1:439-856 GCA_910586845.1 uncultured Hungatella sp. | reverse complement strand
TCCGGCATCTGTGGCAATGATGATCTCGTTAATATCTTTTCTGTGGATCTGGGTTTTTACTACCTGATATTGTCTGGCGGTCTGGCGGATCACTTCAAGACGAAAATGCTCAGGGATCACAGGCAGATGATCCATGTTCCATTCTTTGTATTTTTTGTCGTAGTCTTCCGGGTCTGCCAGAGTTACCAGATGTCCCAGCCCCCAGGTAATGACATAATGATCGCCTTCGATGGCTCCGTTGTTCTGTCTGGTACATCTTAAGACACGGGCAATGTCTTTTGCAACAGAAGGCTTTTCTGCAATGACCAGTGACTTCATTCGTTTTGTGTCTCCTTTAAGGGTATTGAGAATCTCAAGCCAAAAAGGAGATGGGATGCCCATCTCCTCTTCCATAAATGTTATGCGATTCCCACAGCA
>CAJUJV010000045.1:0-429 GCA_910586845.1 uncultured Hungatella sp. | reverse complement strand
CAGTCTTTACTTTACGCATTTCCATGTTAATATATTCAATCTGCAGGGCCATTCTTTCTTTCTCCTTTTCAAATGTCGTTACATGATCCAGCTTTCGATATAGATCCAGATGACCTTCCGCAACAATATTGATCATTCGTTTTACTTCATTTTCTACGATCAGTGTCAGGGTGTTCAGATTGATCTCTACCTGAAGCAGCCGCTCTTTTACCTCTGCCATATCAATCTTCAGCTGATCGACTTCAGCTTTTAATACTTTAAAGTCTGATTTTAATTCTTCAACATCGGCCCTGATGTCAGAGACGTCAGACTTTAAGACATCAACATCGGCCCTGATGTCAGAGACGTCAGACTTTAAGACATCAACATCGGCTCTGATGTCAGAGACGTCAGACTTTAAGACATCAACATCGGCTCTGATGTCAGAGA
>CAJUJV010000044.1:29922-33925 GCA_910586845.1 uncultured Hungatella sp. | reverse complement strand
TTTTAATCAAGTTGTCCCGGGTTCGAACCCCGGCACGCTCACTTTCATGATCCAGTTTTTACTGGATTTTTTTTTATACATGTTTCTTATACACCAGAGGGGAGAATCAGGGGGTTTATGGTTTCTTACATAAAAAATATTTGGTCAGGCTTTTCTATAAAGAAAAAATTAGGTTTATTTGCCGTAATCGTGATCATGGTTATGGGATTGTCGGTGTTCTTTCAGATTTATGTGGCCAACTTTGTATTGAAGAATCTGAATGAAATTTTGGAGGATAATTCCAAATGCCACAATCTGCAGGAAGCTTTAAATCAGGAGGTCAAGGCATTTGATGTCTATGTCAGACAGCGGGATGAGGATAATCGCCAGGTCTATCTGAATGCATGTAAAACGACGGAGGCATGTATAGAGGATCTGCCTTATGATTACAGCAAAATCGGAAATGTGAGATATGCCAGGACATGGAATGTAAAGAACGGGTATGAAACTTATTGCCTTCAGCGCGATCAGATCTTTGAAGTTTCTTCTTTGGACCAGAATTTTATTACGCTCCTGTATCAGATCTACAGCTCTCAGGATTATCTGCAGGAATACAGCCGCAGACTGGTTCAGGATACGCTGACAATGGGAAACGCAAATTATCAGAAAAAGGTTTCCGTACTAAATTCCATGCCTTATCTGATTTTGATATTCTCTCTGGCAATGGTGGTGAGCGTAATACTTCTGACCCGCCTTTTATCGGATATGCTGATTCAGCCCCTGATCCGTCTGGCTTACAGCAGCCGAAAAATTGCAAAAAATGATTTCAGCGAACCTGATTATGAGGTTAAAAACAGAGATGAGGTTGGAGAACTGGTTCAGGCCTTTCATAAGATGAAGCATGCTACCGAGGGATATATCAATACATTGAAAACCAACTATGAGATGACGGAGCTTCTTCACAAAGAGGAAATGGAAAGAATGCATATGGAGAAACAGCTGGACACTGCCAGACTTGAATTGCTGAAGAATCAGATCAATCCCCATTTCCTGTTTAATACTTTAAATACCATTGCCTGTATGGCAAATTTGGAGGATGCGGCAACGACAGAGAAGATGATCACCAGTATGAGTAATCTGTTCCGCTATAATTTGAAGACAACAGAGCAGATCGTTCCTTTAAGCCAGGAATTGAAGGTGGTTGAAGATTACATGTATATACAAAAGATGAGGTTTGGAGGGCGTATCCGTTTTGAAATCTCCATAAGCGAAAGGACGGATCCGAAGAAAAAATTGATTCCCGCCTTTACTCTGCAGCCCCTGGCGGAAAATGCCATTATCCATGGAATATCGAAAAAGGAGCAGGGAGGACGGATCCATATCAGAATATGGGATAAGGAAGAGGGGCTGATAGTATCAATAGCTGATACGGGAATCGGCATGGAGGAAAGGAGACGTAAGGAATTGGAGCTGGCCATGAAGGAGCGGAGTACGGCTAAAATAGGCATAGGTCTTGGAAATATTTATAAGAGAATTCACACGATGTATCAGGATGGAGAATTACATATCTACAGTCAGGTTGGAAAGGGTACCGTGATACAGATGATGATTCCGCAAAAGCGGGAATGGTCCTGATGAGAAGGGAGAAATTATGTATCGATTATTAATTGCAGATGACGAAATGATAGAAAGAAAGGTTCTCCATAAGACGATTCAGAAAAATCTGGGAAAGCAGTGCGCAGTTTTTCAGGCAGAAAACGGAAGAGAGGCACTGGAAATTTTTGAGGAAGAGAAGATTCAGATCGTAATTATGGATATTGAGATGCCGGGGATCAACGGAATTGAGGCGGCAAGAAAGATCCGGGAGAAGGACAAAAGCTGCAGTATCATATTTCTGACGGCTTTTGACGAGTTCTCCTATGCAAGAAATGCGATTCAGGTCCGGGCGCTGGATTATCTTCTGAAACCCTACAGCGAACAGGAACTGATGTTGGTTTTGGAGGAAGCTATGCATCTGGTTGACGAACAGAATAAAAAGTCTGACAGCGATCAGAGGTTAGCTATACCGGAAACAGGAAAGTCAGAGCCGGCGGCGGAGGATTCACATGAAAAAACGAGTATTGAGCTTGATCTTAGGCACGGCTATGGTATGTACAATGGCAGGATGCGGACTGAAATCTCCGGATGCTGCCGCAACGACTGCAGCGGCAACTGAGGCCGCCAAAGATCAGGGAGGAGCAGGTGCAGATGCTTCGGGAGATCCCCAGGTTACTCTGGTATATGCGGAGGTTAACCCCTTAGATACCATCGTTGGTCAGACCGATACCGCTTTTAAGGAGAAGGTAGAGGAATTATCAGGCGGTTCCATCAAGATCGATCTTCAGGCCAGCGGCGTATTAGGCGCGGAGGGAGACATCCTGGATGCTATGGTGGGACACAGCGGTACCGTTGATATGGCCCGTCTTTCTGTATCTTCTCTCACGAATTACGGAACAACCAAAGGAAGTCTTCTTGCTCTTCCATACGTTTTCTCCAGCCGTGAACATTTCTGGAAATTTGCCAAGAGCGAAGTGGCTGATCAGTTCCTTTCCGAGACAGAAGATTTAGGATTGGGGATCAAGGGCCTGGTATATGGAGAAGAAGGTTTCCGTCATTTCTTCACAGCGAAAGAAGTCAAAAGTATGGATGACCTGAAAGGGTTAAAGCTTCGTGTTTCTTCTGACCCGGTTATGGTCGGTACAGTCGAGAGCTTCGGTGCAAGTGCAACCGTAGTGGCATTTACGGAACTGTATTCCGCACTTCAGACAGGAGTGGTAGACGGAGCCGAGCAGCCGGTTGCCAACTACAAGTCCAACGCATTCCCGGAAGTTGCTTCTAATATGATCCTGGACGGACATCAGTTAGGACTGATCGAGATCGTTATCACAGAGGATGCATGGAATAAGCTGACTGAGGCTCAGCAGGCCTGTGTGATCGAGGCTGCCAACTATGCCGCTGATTTTAACGCAGAGCTTTCCGAAAAAGAAGAGGGCAAGGTTCTGGAGGAGCTGAAGAGTTCCGGCGTTAACATAGTTGAAGTAGATGACAAGACTCCGTGGCAGGATGCCGTGAAGGATGTCGTCGCAAACGCTATCAAGGGTCAGGAAGATCTGTATCAGCAGATACTTGATTGTGACAAATAAAGAGTAGTTGCAGTACGGGCACAGGATGATCAGAGGACTGTGCCCGTTCTTGAAAGGGGAAGCAGTATGCCGACAATTTTTGATAAAATCGATAAAATAAAACCGGCTTATGATATGACATACAAGGTTGTGTTGTTCATCTGCAAGATTCTGCTGATCGCTGATATCGGGATTACCAGTATGGCAGTTGCCGGGCGCTATATTCCTTTTATTCCGGATCCATCCTGGAGCGAAGAAGCGGTTCTGACATTTATGTCTTATATGGCAGTTCTCTCTGCGGCCCTTGCCATCCGCCGCGGCGCCCATATCCGCATGTCCGCCTTTGACTCCTATCTTCCGAAATCCTTGTTGAAAATCCTGGATATTCTGGCGGATATTGCTGTTTTGATCCTGGCGCTGATTATGATCGTAGTAGGATGGCAGTATGCAACCGGGCTGGGAGCCAAAGGATTTTATACCAGTATTCCGTGGCTTTCCAAATTCTGGATGTATTTTCCGGTTCCGCTGGCAGGTGTTGCCATGCTGATATTTGAGATTGAGATCTTATACAACCATATTAAAAGCCTTGTAATAAAGGAGGTAATGTGATGAGTGAAGGCATGGCGATTCTGATTTTGTTAGGCAGCTTTTTCATTATGATTTTTCTGCGTTTTCCCATCGCATATGCAGTTGCCATTTCATCTATTATCTGTCTGTTGTCCCAGGGGCTTCCTCTGACGACGATCTGCCAGCAGATGGTTAAAGGAATCAACTCTTTCAGCCTGATGGCGGTTCCGTTTTTTATCACCATGGGATGCCTGATGGGTTCCGGCGGTATTTCCGAGAAGCTTATCGCCCTTGCC
>CAJUJV010000044.1:0-29909 GCA_910586845.1 uncultured Hungatella sp. | reverse complement strand
GCGGCAGCAGATACGGCTTCTTTGGGCTCTCTGCTGATCCCCATGATGGAAGATCAGGGATATGACGGAGATTTCAGTACGGCAGTTACCATTACATCTTCATGCGAGGGACTTCTGGTACCTCCAAGCCATAACATGGTTATTTATGCTACGACAGCAGGAGGTATCTCTGTAGGAAGTCTGTTTTTGGCCGGCTATGTGCCGGGCGCTGTATTGGCTCTCTCACTGATGATCGGCTCATATATTATTTCCGTAAAAAGAAATTATCCCAAGGGCGAGAAGTTCAGTATCAAGAATCTTCTGAAACAGCTGAGTATTTCCTTCTGGGCGCTGGCTGCTATCTTGATTGTTGTAGTCGGCGTTGTATGCGGTTATTTTACGGCTACCGAGTCTGCAGCCATTGCAGTTATCTACAGTCTGATCGTCAGCGTATTTATTTATAAAGGGCTTGACTGGAAGGGAGTCTGGAAGGTATTGGGAGACTGCATCGATACTTTATCCATCGTGCTGATCCTGATCGCCACTTCCAATATTTTCGGATTCTGTCTCACACGGCTTCATGTACCCACATTGGCTGCAAACGCCATCGTAGGACTGACATCAAATCCGATTCTGATCGCTCTGCTGCTGAATCTGATCCTTCTGGTTCTGGGCTGTATTATGGATATGTCTCCGATCATCCTGATTGCGACTCCTATCCTGCTTCCCATTGCCGAGTCCATCGGTATTGATCCGATTCAGTTTGGTATCATGGTCATTTTAAACTGTGGAATCGGCCTGCTGACGCCTCCTGTAGGAGCAGTGCTTTTCATCGGTTCCGCTGTGGCGAAGATACCTATGGAGAAGGTGGTAAAGGCCACACTGCCGTTCTATCTGTGCATGATCATCACTCTGTTTTTGGTTACCTTTGTTCCTGCGATCAGTCTTTTTATACCGTCTCTGTTCGCAAAATAGAAAATGTATGACAAAAGGGGGTGCGTACTTTGCACCCCTTTTTATGGAGGTAAAAGATGATGAAGACAATTCAGACTCCTTTCGGAGGATTTCTGGAGCTTTATCCGGGAGGAGACGATCGAAAGGATGAAATGGTTCTGATCTGCCCGGGAGGCGGATACCGATTTCTGGCTTCAAGAGAGGGAAAGCCCATAGGGGATGTTTTTATACGGAACGGATATGAGGCAGCCGTTTTAAACTATTGTCTGGAAAAAGAAGTCCACGGGACAGCTCCTTTGGAAGAACTGGCGTGGGCGGTCCGCTGGCTTCGGACGGACCCCTGTTGGAAAGAAAAATGCCAGAAGATCTGGCTGGCGGGTTTTTCGGCCGGAGGACATCTGGCGGCCAGTCTGGGAGTATTGTGGAATGAGGACAGGATCTTTACGAAAGAAGAGCAGGAGTTGAACCGGCCTGACGGTCTGATCCTGGGGTATCCGGTGATCTCCATGAGCGACTTTGTCCACAGCGGTTCCGTCAGCCGTCTGACGGGCGGACAGCCGGAACTGATCCGGATGTTTTCACTGGAAAAGCATGATCTGTCAAAGGTACCTCCCGTATTTTTGTGGAATACTCAGCCGGACGAGAAAGTGCCGGCCATGAATTCCCTTCTGTTTGCTCAGAAGCTGACTCTTGACGGAGTCCGGTGTGAGTATCATATGTTTCATCAGGGACTTCACGGCATGAGCCTGGCCACAAAAGAGGTGGAATCGGAAGAGGAGAATCTTTATTCCGATGCTCATATTGCTCATTGGATGGATCTTTGCCTGGAATGGATGAAGGAAGGAGAACATGAATATGAAGACAGGGATTAACTGTCAGATGCTGGTCAGCGGCTGTGCTGACAGAGAGTCATATGACACTCAGCTTTTGTATTTTACCTGCTCGTCTCTCAGCAGAGATGACAGAAGAATTTTTCTCCTCAGTGACAGAAACGGCTCTCCCAATGTGGTGGTGAAGGATCTGTATACGGGAGAAGAAAAAATTCTGACGGACAACAGGAAAGGCATTCTGAAAAGTTATGTGTATTTTGACGGAACATTTAATCAGGGCCTGGGGAAGGCCAGCGTCAGTCTGGACTGTGTCAACCAGGTCGTATATTATATCCAGGATGACAAACTGTGTAAGGCAGATCTTAAGGGCAAGATCCAGGTTCTGAACCATATACCTGACGGACGTATGACGGCATTTACCCATGTCAGCGCAGACGGAAAGCGCATCTGCGTGCCTATGACAGACGGAAGGTGCCTGGATTTTGATCCCGAGACAGAGGGAAGCGGTCTGGATAAGCGGCCTGTCTACAATATCGACGGAAGGGTACAGGAAGAAAATCTGAACAGTTATCTCTGTGTGTATGATACGGATACAGGTGATCTGATTTTTGAAAAAACAGTTCCCAGATGCTGGATCACCCATGTACAGTTTAATCCGGTAAATCCGGAACAGATCATGTATAATCACGAGTGGCCCAGTTTTTCCTGCGGGATCCGCAGAATCTGGCTGTATGACCATGAGACCGACAACATAATCCGGATCCGTACAGAGGGAACGGATACTCTGGGAAATCCCCGGGGTTATGAGAGAAAGGCAGAAGACTGGGTATGCCATGAGATGTGGAGTGATGACGGAAAGACCATTATCTATCATGGAGGCTATGAGAACGGTCCTGCAATGGCAGGAAAGTATGATGTGGAGACCGGACGGTACTGGGAGATCGCACTTCCTGACGATTACGATGCTTACGGACATTTTACTATGGATCACATGGGAAATCTTGTCTGCGACGGTTATTTTAAATATCCGTGGGAAGTAAAGAAGGTATGGGATAACAGTACGGACAACGGACCGGATCCACACAAGAAGGATGCGGAATATATCTGCAAGGTGATTCCGGACTGGGAGACCGGAACCCTGACCTGGATTCCTCTGTGCAAACATGAAAGCGACTGGCTGGGACAGGATGCCCATCCTCATCCCATCTACAGCCACACAGGAGACAGGGTGTTTTTCAACAGCCGAAAAGGAAAGACAGTAAACGTTTACTGTGTGTCCTCTCAGCCTCCTCAGTGCTGATCAGAATCACAGCGGGGCAGCTTATGAAAAGCAGCCCCATTATTTTAAATTTTGAATCTCTTTGATCAGATCCATATAGTCAGAACAATATTTTTCATAGACAGGGAAAGAAGCCTGACGGAATTTCTGTATTTCTTCCGGAGAAAGATCAATGACCAGGCATCCATTTTTGATGACATATTCTTTTGAACTCTGAGTCCGCCGCTTCCATAAAAGCCGTTCATACTCTGCAGATTTGGCGGCACATTCCATGATGATGGTCTGATACTGCTCCGGCAGTTTATCCCAGGTGGCTTTGGAGATCAGCTGTACTTCAGGAATGCGGGTATGTTCGTCAATCGTATAATAGACGGCTGTCTCATAATGTCTGGTGGATTCGTAGGATGGCCAGTTGTTTTCGGCTCCGTCGATCTGTCCGGTTTCCAATGCGGAATAGACTTTGTCAAAAGCCATGGGAACAGGAATTCCTCCGAGGGCGGAGATCAGATCTTCCATGAGAGAAGATTCGGGTACCCGGATCCGCATTCCCTGAAGGTCTTCGAGAGATCTTATGGGTTTATCGGTGGTATAAAAGCTCCGTGAGCCGGCGTCATACCAGGAAAGAGGAACCATACCGCTGTCTTCAAAGGAAGTAAGAAGGCGCTGGCCGATCTCTCCGTCCAGGACCTTCCACATGTGTTCCGAATCACGATAAAGGTAAGGAAGCTGCACTACGTGAAGAGGCGGGGCAATGTCAGCCAGGGTAGAGATGGAGATTCTGGAAAAATCAATTCCTCCAATCTGAAGCTGCTGTATGACAGAAGGCTCAGAACCCAGGGCAGAACTGTCATAGATCAGGATCTCAATTTTTCCTTCTGTCTTTTCATTCACCAGATCAGCAAAATAATAGGCCCCCAGTGTGGTGGGATAATTTCTGGCCTGATTCTCGGCATAGGTCAGAACATATTCGGGAACAACGGAAGGAACTTTATGAAAAAGGTGGTAAAGTATCAGAAAAACTGTGAAAAAGGTGATCAGGGTAAATATCAAAACAGATCTTTTTATTTTTTTCATAAAGCTCCTTATTATGGTTTGCAGTTTCCGCAGGGGGTGTATCCTTTTGATATAAGAGAATCCCTGCTTTCTGTAGTGGATTTTTTGTTTTTTTCACTCATCTGCTTTACGCTCTTGCAGTCAGGATAGTGGATCTTCCTGGTAGAGGTATTCAGGATGTACTCTGTTGACACAGAGACGGACTGAGAGGAAGCAGTGGATGAGGAAACGGAAGAGGACTGTGCAGAGGCCGGTTTGTCGGCGGGATCTCCGGGCGTATAATCGTTGCAGGGAGACAGGTTCCAGGTGATGGAAATTCCATCCGTGGATGCCACGACGGTACCCTGCTTATCGGTGCGGAACAGGCGGATATCCATCGCCTGAAGTTTTTCCATGGTCTCAATGTGGGGATGTCCGTAGGAATTGCCCGTTCCGCAGGAGACTATGGCGTATTCAGGAGTCACATTCTGCAGAAGTTCCCAGGTACTCGAAGAACCGCTTCCGTGATGCCCTACGATATAGACATCGCTTTCAAGCTCCAGACCTGTCCGGCACATTTCGGCTTCACTGACAGCTTCTGCATCTCCGGTGATCAGAAAGCTTTTGTCTCCGTCCGTTATACGGATAGCGACAGAATAATTGTTTACATCAGAGTAATCCGTTCCGGAGGGAGACAGGATCTGAAATACGGCGTCTCCCAGAACATAGGAAGTTCCCACTGCCGGCTGTTTTTGAGGAATCTGTTTTGTCTCTATAAGAGAACAGAAGGAGTTATATACTCTTGTATCTGTCGTGTAATCAGGACTCAGTACCTGATCAACAGGAAATACATTTAAAGCACCGACAACTCCGTTAAGATGATCGGAATCATAATGGCTTGCGATCACATAATCCAGGGAGGAGATGTCTTCCTGCTTCAGATAGGATACCACATAACTGGATTTATCCCGGTCTCCTCCGTCGTACAGCATATAATGTCCCTGGGATTCCACAAGTACAGATAATCCCTGACCCACGTCCAGAACATGGATCCTGGTCTGGGCGGCAGCCGAAACCGTAAAGAGAGAGGAAATGGCGGCAACGGAAAAAGCATACCGGAAAAGTCTTTTTATCATCATGAGATTCCCCCTATTCATCAAATTCGGCGATCACATAGTATCCCCGGTCATTATGTTTAATCTCTTTTATGATCCCCCTTCTGGATCTGAGACGTTCTCTTCCTTTATAACAGCCGGACATTGCCACGGCAGGTTCGATAATATAGCAGCATCCGCTGGGAGCTTCGTGTTCTGTGATTTCTATTTCCTGACCTGTCCGGACCAGGCCGGAGCGTTCCATTTTAAATTCAATCGTTCTCATTTTTTCCCCTTTCCTGATAATTGATATTATAAAAAAATAAAATCAAGTTGTAAATATAATTTTTTTGAGGTAAAATGCAACCACGGACTGAAAAATAGTGTAAGAGGAACTGAATGAAAAACTCTCCTGTATTATACAAAAATTTACGGAATTATGCAAAAACCGATTTCTATCCGTTTCATATGCCGGGTCATAAGAGACGGATGCAGTGGGCCGGGGCTTCTTCTTTTCCCAATCCCTACGAGATCGATATCACGGAAATTGAAGGCTTTGACAATCTCCATCATCCGGAAGGGATCATAAGAGAATCTATGGACTGGGCGGCCTCCCTGTACGGGGCTCATAAGACTTACTATCTTATTAACGGAAGCAGCAGTGGCATCTTAAGCGCTGTCAGTGGGACTGTTCCCGATTCGGGAACGATTTTAATAAGCAGAAACTGCCATAAATCAGTATATCATGGCATTTATCTGAAATCCCTGAAATCGGAATATATTTATCCACAATATTCAGAGGAATATGGGATTCAATGTGGATTGGATCCTGAAGAGATTGAATTAATGTTGAAAAAGAACAGGGATATCTCGGCTGTTCTCATGGTATCTCCTACCTATGACGGGATCGTATCTGATGTAAAGGCTGTATCGGAAATCTGCCATAAGAATCATATTCCTCTGATCGTAGATGAAGCCCATGGAGCTCATTTCAGATACGGAGATATTTTTCCCGTGCCGGCGCTGGAGTCGGGAGCAGATGTGGTGATTCAGAGCGTCCACAAAACCCTTCCCTGTTTTACCCAGTCGGCTCTTCTTCATCTGAGAGAAGGCTATATAGACACAGAAAAGATTGAAAGATATCTGCAGATCTACCAGAGCAGCAGCCCTTCCTATGTGCTGATGGCCGGGATCGAACGGGGACTTCTGTGGATGGAGCAGGAAGAAGGAAGAGAGAAGATGAAAGAATTTTCGGCCTCTCTCAGAAAGCTTCGCCAGGATCTGAAAAATATGAGAAATCTAAAAATACCGGGCAGAGAGATTGTGGGTACCAAAAATATCTTTGATCTGGATATTTCCAAGATCATCATTTCCGTCAAAGGCACGGATATCACCGGCCCCCGGCTGGCTGAACGGCTTCGGAATGAATATCATCTGGAGATGGAGATGTGGACAGAGGATTATGTGACTGCGATTACCACGGTGATGGACACCAAAGAAGGCCTTAACCGTCTGAGAGAAGGGCTTCTGACCATAGACCGGGAACTGAAACCATCCGAGATTCCGGAGTCTGTTTATCCCCGGTCATGGAAATCCCGGCCTGCCGTGACGATCCATGAGGCCTGGAACCGTTCCTCAGAGCAGGTTCCTCTCAGACAAAGCAGAGGAAGAATCTCAGCCGAGTTCCTTTATCTGTACCCTCCGGGAATCCCTCTGATCGCCCCGGGAGAACTTATTACAGAAGAGATCATAGAAACTGTTATGCGTTATAAAGAAGAAAGACTGCCTGTTCAGGGTTTAAAAGACAGAACCACAGAAACCATATCGGTATTAAGCCCCTGAAAGATACCATTATGGCCATTGGGCCAATATAAAGGAGGATAAGTATGGGAAAGCTGATCGTCATCGAGGGAAGCGACGGAAGCGGAAAAGCCACCCAGACAAAACTGTTATACGAATATCTGAAGAGCCGGGGAAAGAAAGTAAAAATGGTCTCCTACCCCAGTTATGAAAGTCCGTCATCCTCTCTGGTAAAGATGTATCTGGGAAGCGAATTCGGAAAAGACCCGTTTAAAGTAAACGCTTATGTAGCCTCATCCTTCTTTGCAGTAGACAGATTTGCCTCTTATCTGAAAGAATGGAAAGAATTCTACGAATCATCAGAAGAAGCCATAGTCATCTGCGATCGCTACGTAACCAGCAATATGCTTCACCAGACTTCAAAGCTGAGGACCATCGAAGAAAAAGAGGCGTTTCTGGACTGGGAATACGATTTCGAATACAAAAAAGGAGGTCTCCCCATCCCGGACCAGGTCTTCTTCCTGGACGTCCCGCCAGAGACCACCCTCCGTCTGATCAAAGACCGGGAAAACAAGATCACCCACCAACAGACCAAAGACATCCACGAATCCAGCAAAGAATTTCTGATAAAATCCTACGAAAACAACATCCTGGTAAGCCAGAAATACAACTGGATCAAAATCCCCTGCTGCGACGAAGCCGGAAACATGAAAAAAATCGAGGAAATTCATGGATTAATAAGAAAGACATTTGAATAGAACAAAAGAGGGTGGTATAATGTACACGTAACCTACAAGCAGTGCGAAAAAAAGAAAATGAAAGTATGCGTTGTGCTTGCACATAAGCAGACGTTCATTTACTTTTTTTCATAGGGCGACAGCCCGTGAGCGAGATGGAGCAAAGCGGAATCGAGCAGCACTGCGTATCTCCGCCCGCCCCATCCCCCCTCACTCCGGGCGAAGATAACCAAAGCGCAATCCGCCCGTCCCATCTCCCCCCCAAAAAAATATTCCACCCCCCACGGAGGACCCAACCATGCCAATCCCCCCCAACATCCTGGGCCAGGATCACATAAAACGTCACTTTCAGACAGCCATCATCACCCACAAGATTTCCCACGCCTACATCCTTGCCGGCGAACCAGGCACAGGCCGCAGCGCCCTTGCCGACACCTTTGCCATGACATTACTATGCGAAACAGGCCGTGCTATCCCCTGTATGCAGTGCCACAGCTGCAAGCAGGTATTATCAGATAACCATCCGGACCTGATCCATGTAACTCACAAAAAGCCTGCCAGCATAGGAGTAGACGACATCCGCGACCAGGTCAACGACACCATTTCCATCCGTCCCTACAGCGGCGGATACAAGATCTACATCATAAATGAAGCAGAAAAGATGACCATCCAGGCCCAGAACGCTCTGTTAAAAACCATCGAGGAGCCCCCGGCCTACGCGGTGATTATCCTCATAACCGCCAATCCCGATGCATTTCTGCCGACCATTACATCCAGGTGCGTGCAGCTGAAGATACGTCCCCTGGATGAATCTACGATCCAGGATCATCTGACGACAAACCTGTCCATCCCCGAGACAAAAGCCGAGATCTACGCCGCTTTTGCAAGAGGAAACATCGGAAAAGCGGTTCAGATCGCCCAGTCAGAAGATTTTCAGCATTTTTACGACGAACTGCTTCAGATATTAAAAAACATACACACCATGGATATTTCCATGTTGTTAAATTATATAAAGAAGATCAAAGAAGAAAATTTTGATATCTATGAATGTCTTGATTTCATGCAGATCTGGTACAGAGATGCCCTGATGTTTAAGGTGACAAAAGATGCCAATCTGCTGATCTTTAAAGAAGAATACAGCACCATCAACGAGATGAGCCAGAAGACAGGCTACGATGGTTTTGAAAATATTCTGCAGGCCATAGAAAAGGCAAAGACCCGCCTGGAGGCCAATGTAAATATGGAACTGGCTATGGAACTGATGTTTCTGGTAATGAAGGAGAATTAAGATAATGATAAAAGTGATCGGAGTCAGATTTCGCAACGCAGGAAAGATCTATTATTTTGCCCCGGATAAATACGATATACAGGCAGGACAGCATGTGATCGTGGAGACAGCCAGAGGAATCGAGTATGGTCATGTAGTACTGGGATGCCGCGAGGTAGAAGAATCCAAGGTGATACAGCCGTTAAAATCCGTGATCCGCATGGCGACAAAAGAAGACGAGGCAGTGGAATCCTCCAACAAGAAAAAAGAAAAAGAGGCCTTTAAGATCTGTCTGGAAAAGATTAAAAAACATAATCTGGAGATGAAGCTCATCGATGTGGAGTATACCTTTGACAACAACAAGATTCTGTTCTATTTCACAGCCGACGGACGGATCGACTTCAGAGATCTGGTGAAAGATCTTGCGGCAGTTTTCAAGACCAGAATCGAGCTGCGTCAGGTAGGAGTCCGGGATGAAACAAAGATCGTGGGAGGCGTGGGAATATGCGGCCGGCCTCTGTGCTGTCATTCCTATCTCTCGGAATTTATACCCGTATCCATCAAGATGGCGAAGGAACAGAATCTGTCCCTGAACCCGACGAAGATATCAGGGGTATGCGGCCGGCTTATGTGCTGCTTGAAAAATGAGGAGGATACCTATGAGTATCTGAACAGCAAACTTCCGGGAATCGGAGATTATGTGACTACCGACGACAATCTCCGGGGAGAAGTCCACAGCGTCAATGTGCTGAGGCAGCTGGTGAAGGTGGTAGTGACTGTGGACAAGGACGAGAAAGAGATCCGGGAATATAAAGTAGAACAGCTCCGTTTCAAACCCAGAAAGAAAAAAGAACGTGTTCATGTCCAGGATGACGAACTTAAGAAGCTGGAAGCTTTGGAGAAAAAAGAACGAAAGTCCAAGATAAATGAAGATTGACCGGCAGATATCCGCCCAGCCATGACCGATTGGTTGTGGCTGGGCTTTTCCTGTGAGCAGGCCCCCGAAAGGAGTATTAGAACCTATGGAATGCAGAGAACATGAACGGATTGATGATCTTCAGAGAAACGGATACAGGATCATCCAGAACAGGGACAGATTCTGTTTCGGGATGGATGCGGTGCTTCTGGCCGGGTTTGCCCGGGTTAAGCCTGGTGAGCAGGTTCTGGATCTGGGAACCGGCACGGGCATCATCCCGATCTTACTGGAAGCGCGGTATGAGGGAGAACATTACACAGGACTGGAGATCCAGGCGGATATGGCGGACATGGCGGCCAGAAGCGTGGCTCTCAACGGCCTGGAACATAAGATCACCATTATAGAAGGAGATATTAAAGAAGCAGGAGAGAAACTTGGCCTGGCCAGGTTTGACGTGGTGACCTGCAACCCGCCCTACATGAATGATGCTCACGGACTTAAGAATCCTGACCTGCCCAAAGCCATTGCCAGACATGAGGTACTGTGTACTCTGGAAGATGTGGTCCGGGAGGCGGCCGGCCTTCTGCGCCCGGGAGGCCGTTTTTATATGGTCCACAGGCCCCATCGTCTCATCGAGATCATCACTGCTCTGACAGCGCATAAACTGGAGCCCAAGCGGATGAAAATGGTTCATCCCTTTGTGGACAAAGAGGCCAACATGGTGCTTATAGAGGCGGTGCGGGGAGGCCGGTCCATGATCAAGGTGGAGGCTCCTGTCATCGTATACAGAGAGCCGGGGGTTTATACACAGGAAATCTACGATATCTACGGATACTGATCCGAGGCCGGGCAGCAGGACAGTCTCCGGCAGAAAGAAAACAGAGAGGATGATAAAAAGGATGAGCGGAACCTTATACTTATGCGCCACACCCATAGGCAATCTGGAAGATATCACTTTCCGGGTCCTGAGGACTCTGAAAGAGGCGGACCTGATCGCGGCCGAAGACACCCGCCACACCATCAAGCTTCTGAATCATTTTGAAATAAAAACACCTATGACCAGCTACCATGAGTTTAATAAAGTAGAGAAAGCCCGTTATCTGGTGGAACAGCTGAAGACAGGGATCAATATTGCGCTGGTGACGGATGCGGGGACCCCGGGTATTTCGGATCCCGGGGAGGAACTGGTAAAACAGTGTTACGAAGCAGGGATCAGGGTAACCTCCCTGCCCGGACCGGCTGCCTGCATCACGGCGCTTACATTGTCCGGTCTGAGCACGAGACGGTTTTGTTTTGAAGCTTTCCTTCCGTCTGATAAAAAAGAGAAGCAGCAGATTCTGGAAGAACTGAAGCAGGAGACGCGGACCATGATCCTCTATGAAGCTCCCCACCGGCTTGTAAAGACTCTGGGGGAGCTGAGAGAAGTCCTGGGAAACCGGTCCATTACCTTGTGCCGGGAGCTGACGAAAAAATATGAGGAGGCATGGCAGACAACTCTGGACAAAGCTTTGGAACGGTATGAAGATGAAGAACCAAAAGGAGAGTGTGTCATAGTCATAAAAGGGCGCAGCTTTGAGGAAAAGCAGGCCGAAAAGCGGAGTACCTGGGATGAGATGAGCATCGAAGAACATGTGGCGTACTATGAAAAACAGGGAGCAGAACGGAAGGAAGCCATGAGATTGGCGGCCAGGGACAGAGGAGTCAGCAAAAGAGAAATTTACCAGAGTCTTATGAGAAAATAAATCCCTCCAATTTTCCAATATTTTACTTGACAAATGGTCAACAGTTATATAATATTAGTTTGAAAATCAAAACATTTGAAGGGCAAAATAATGAGAACGAAGATTATAGGAACTGGATCCTATGCTCCGGACCGGGTGGTAACCAATAATCATCTGGCAGAGATCGTGGAGACCAGTGATGAATGGATAAGGACCAGGACCGGAATCGGGCAGCGTCATATTTCTGACGGGCCGGGTACCACGGCCATGGCGGCGGAGGCAGCCAGGCGGGCTATGGATAATGCAGGGGTCAGTCCGGAGGATATCGATATCATTATTGTGGGAACGACTACGGCGGATCACTGTTTTCCCAGTGCAGCCTGTGAAGTCCAGGGAGCCATCGGTGCGGTCCATGCAGTGGCCTATGATATCAGCGCCGCATGTTCCGGATTCATATTTTCCCTCAATACGGCGGATGCATTGATGAAGACGGGAGCCTACAGGACAGGGCTGGTTATCGGCGCCGATAATCTGAGTAAGATCGTTGACTGGACGGACAGAAGCACCTGTGTACTGTTTGGAGACGGAGCCGGGGCAGCAGTGGTGAAGGCGTATTCCGAGACAGATGACCGGTCAGAGGGAGTGATGTGCATGAACATGGGTTCAGACGGTCAGAAGGCCTCCGTGCTGGAATGTCAGTCCAGGACCATGGAAAATTTTCTCACAAAAGGGCAGCCGAAGCCGGGCTACATCACTATGGAAGGACAGGAAGTATTTAAGTTTGCGGTGAAGAAGGTTCCCGAGTGTATTCTGAAGGTTCTTTCGGACAGCGGCACAGATATCAGCGAGATCAGGTATTTTGTACTTCATCAGGCCAATTACCGGATCTGTGAATCCATCTCCCGGCGGCTTAAAGTGTCTATGGACAGGATTCCCATGAATATAGAAGAATACGGCAACACGTCGGGAGCCACGATTCCGGTATTGTTGGATGAGCTGAACAGAGCCGGGAAACTGAATCCGGGGGACAAGCTGATCATGGCGGGATTCGGAGCCGGTCTTACCTGGGGAGCCGTGCTGATCCAGTGGTAGACAGTCAAGGATCAAAGTTTTCGGTCCATGCCGAAAACCTGATATAAATTAAATTTAAAAAGAAAAAGGAGATTAAAGACATGTTAGAAAAAATGAAAGAAATCATAGCAGAGCAGTTAAGCGTAGACCCGGATACCATCACAGAGGCTTCCAGCTTCAAGGATGATCTTGAGGCAGATTCTTTGGATCTGTTTGAACTGGTTATGGCCCTGGAAGACGAGTATTCCGTTGAGATTCCGGCAGAGGATCTGCAGAACCTGCTGACTGTCGGTGAAGTTATGAATTATCTGAAAGAAAAAGGCGTGGAATAAAGATGAAGACAAGAATCACAGAACTTTTAGGAGTTCAGTATCCCATCATCCAGGGGGGTATGGCCTGGGTGGCAGAGCATCATCTGGCAGCTGCCGTGTCTGCGGCAGGCGGTTTCGGCCTCATCGGCGGAGCCAACGCTCCGGGAGAAGTAGTCCGTGATGAGATCCGCAAAGCCAGAGAACTGACGGACAAACCTTTTGGCGTCAATGTTATGCTCATGAGCCCCCACGCGGACGATGTGGCAAAGGTAGTTGTGGAGGAAGGCATCAAGGTGGTGACCACCGGCGCCGGCAATCCGGAAAAATATATGGATATGTGGAAGGCAGCAGGAGTCAAGGTGATCCCGGTGGTTGCCTCCGTGGCACTGGCCAGACGGATGGAGCGGTACGGCGCCGATGCAGTCGTAGCCGAGGGCTGTGAGTCCGGCGGACATATCGGTGAGCAGACCACCATGACTCTGGTTCCCCAGGTGGTGGATGCAGTGGAGATCCCCGTCATCGCAGCAGGCGGTGTAGGAGACGGAAGAGGGATCGCGGCCGCATTTATGCTGGGAGCCGAAGCGGTTCAGATCGGTACAAGATTTGTTGTATCCAAAGAAGCCGTGGTACATGAGAATTACAAGCAGAGAATCATCAAGGCAAAAGATATCGATTCTGCGGTGACGGGAAGAAGTCACGGACATCCCGTGCGCTGTCTGAGAAATCAGATGACCAGAGAGTATGCAAAGCTGGAGGCAGAAGGAAAATCATTTGAGGAACTGGAATATCTTACTCTGGGGGCTCTCAGAAGAGCGGTCCAGGAGGGGGATGTGACAGCAGGAACCGTTATGGCGGGACAGATCGCAGGGATGATCTCAAAAGAGCAGACCTGTATGGAAATGATCGAGGAAATGATGGCTCAGGCGACGAAACTGCTGGGCCGGGATTGACAGAAGGAGTTTTATAATGAGCAAAGTTGCATTTATTTTCCCGGGACAGGGAGCCCAGACTGCCGGTATGGGCAGGGATTTTTATGAACAGACGGAAACCGGAAAAAAGGTGTTTGACAGAGCATCAGAGCTTTTGGGATTTTCCATGCCTGAGCTGTGTTTTGAGAAAAACGACCGGCTGGATATAACCGAATATACCCAGGCAGCCATGGTTACTACGAGTATTGCCATGATGAAGGTTCTGATGGAACAGACAGGGATCCGTCCGGATGTGGCAGCAGGCCTGAGCCTGGGAGAATATTGTGCACTGGCAGCGGCCGGGGTCATGTCCTGGGAGGATGCCATCACAACCGTAAGGCAGAGAGGGATCCTTATGCAGGAAGCGGTTCCCGCGGGTATCGGATCCATGGCGGCGGTGCTGGCACTGGATGGGGAAGTGATCGAGAAAGTTCTCTCGGATATTGAAGACGTCCAGATCGCCAACTATAACTGCCCGGGTCAGATCGTGATCTCCGGAAAAAAGGAGGCCGTGGATCTGGCGGGAACGAAGTTAAAGGAGGCAGGAGCCAAAAGAGTCATCCCCCTGAATGTCAGCGGGCCATTTCACTCTGAGATGTTGGTTGGAGCGGGAGAAAAACTGGGAAAAGTGCTTGAGTCTGTAACAGTAAACACGCCGGTGATCCCCTATGTGGCCAATGTGACGGCACAGTATGTGACAGCCGCAGAGGAAGTGAAACCTCTTCTGACAAAGCAGGTATCTTCTTCCGTAAGGTGGCAGCAGAGTGTGGAGACGATGCTGGCAGACGGAGTGGATACGTTTGTGGAAATCGGACCGGGTAAGACATTAACCGGATTTATGAAGAAGATTACAAGAGACGTAACAGTCTTTAATATAGAAAAAATAGAAGATCTGGAGAAATTGAAAGATGTTAACAGGTAAAGTGGCAGTAGTTACGGGAGCCAGCCGGGGAATCGGCCGGGAGATCGCAAAGACTCTGGCAGCAGAGGGCGCGGCAGTTGTGGTAAATTACAACGGCTCTGAACAGAGAGCGGCGGAAGTTGTAAAAGAGATCCAGGAGGCCGGAGGGAAAGCCGAGGCAATCCAGTGTGACGTATCTGATTTCGAGAAAGCCGGGGAATTGATGGACCATGTGATCAAGACCTTTGGCCGTGTGGATATCCTGGTTAATAATGCGGGGATCACCAGAGACGGACTTCTCATGCGTATGTCCGAGGAGGACTTTGACAAGGTGGTGACAACCAACCTGAAGGGAGCTTTTAACTGCATGCGCCACGTGGCACGGCAGATGATCAAACAGAAAGGCGGAAGAATCATCAATATTTCTTCTGTATCGGGAGTTTTGGGCAATGCGGGACAGGTCAACTATGCGGCTTCCAAGGCAGGTATCATCGGTATGACCAAGTCGGCGGCCAGAGAGCTGGCCAGCAGAAACATTACGGTCAATGCCATTGCCCCGGGATTCATCAATACGGAGATGACGCAGGTTCTTTCGGATGCGGTAAAAGAAGGAGCCGTGGCCCAGATCCCCATGAAGACATTTGGCGAGACGAAGGATATAGCCGATGCAGCGGCGTTTCTGGCTTCTGACAAGGCAAGATACATTACAGGCCAGGTGCTGTGTGTAGACGGCGGTATGGCCATGTAGAGACAAACAGGCAGAGTCATTGCCGGAGGGTCCGGCACTATGAGAAAGGAATGGTAACAGGCATGAGCAACAGAGTGGTTGTAACCGGTATGGGAGCCATTACCCCCATCGGAAACAGTGTGGAAGAATTTTGGAACGGGCTGAAAGAGAAGAAAGTCGGCATCAGCCCTATTACCGTATTTGATACGGCAGATTACAAGGTGAAGCTGGCGGCAGAGGTAAAGGACTTTGAGCCGAAAAACTATATGGATCCCAAGACTGCCAAGAGGATGGAACGGTTCTCCCAGTTTGCGGTTGCGGCTGCAAAGGAGGCACTGGAACAGTCAGGGATCGACATGGAGAATGAAGACGCTTTCCGCGTGGGAGTCTGTATCGGTTCCGGTATCGGAAGCCTCCAGTCCATCGAGAGAGAGTACAAAAAGCTTATGGACAAAGGACCTTCCAGGGTAAATCCCCTTCTCGTTCCTCTGATGATCGGCAACATGGCTGCAGGCAATGTGGCCATCCAGTTCGGCCTTAAAGGGAAATGTTTTAACGTGGTGACGGCCTGTGCTACGGGTACTCACTCCATCGGAGAGGCTTTCCGGTCTATTCAGTACGGGGAGGCAGATGTCATGGTGGCGGGAGGAACGGAAGCTTCCATCACTCCGTTAAGTATTGCGGGATTCGGAGCGCTGACAGCCCTCAGCACTTCTCAGGATCCGCTGAGAGCCTCCATTCCTTTTGATAAAGACAGAAACGGATTTGTCATGGGTGAAGGAGCGGGCGTGGTCGTTCTGGAATCTCTGGAGCATGCCAGAAAGAGAGGAGCCAGGATCTACGGAGAACTGGCAGGATACGGAGCCACCTGTGATGCCTACCATATTACGTCTCCGGCAGAAGACGGAAGCGGCGCTGCCAAAGCCATGGAGTGGGCTATTAAAGATGCCGGAGCAGTTCCCGAGGATATAGACTATGTCAATGCCCACGGAACGGGAACCCATCACAATGATCTGTTTGAGACCAAGGCCATTAAGCTGGCTCTGGGAGAGCATGCTTATAAAACACACATCAATTCCACAAAATCCATGGTGGGACATCTGCTGGGAGCCGCGGGAGGCGTGGAGTTTATCGCCTGCGTGAAAGCGATCCAGGAAGGTTTTGTCCATGCCACCGCAGGTCTGGAGTGCCCGGACGAGGAATGTGATCTGGATTATACCAGAGGAGAAGGAGTTCATACAGATGTCAGATATGCCATCACCAATTCCCTGGGCTTCGGAGGTCACAATGCGAGCCTTGTTGTGAAACGGTTTGAGGAATAGAGGATTGGATTGAATTCTTTGCAGGAGGTTGGATTGTATGGATATACAGAGTATTTTGATGTTGATTCAGGCCTTTACGGAGCATTCTCTGACAGAATTAAATGTGGAAGAGGGCGGAGTTAAGGTCTGTCTGAAGAGAGAGGCGGGAGCCGTCGGGGCTCCTGTGATGGCGGTGACAGGCGGGGAAACCGCCGGTGCAGCAGCGGCTCCTTTAAATCCGGCAGCAGGAACAGGGGCAGTGGTTCCGGCAGCAGCCGGAGTGCCCACAGTACCGATGACGGCGGCTCCCGCAGTTCCCGCGGCGGCAGTTCCGCCTGTGCCGGTAGTCGGAGTACCTGCAGCGGCGCCGGCAGGCGGATTGTCTGCAGCAGGTGTGGCAGTGCCGGGTGTTGTGCCTGTGGCGGTTCCTGCAGTGGGAGCTGTCCCGGCGGCAGCGCCCATGACCGGAGTTCCGGCTGTGGGAGCGGTGGCGGCTGTGTCTCAGGCAGCCCCGGTCCAGGAAGAAATCGATTCTGACAACGTGGTGGTTTCTCCTCTGGTGGGTATTTTCTACAGCGCTCCGTCTCCGGAGGCAGACAACTTCGTGAAGGTGGGAGACAGAGTGAAGAAGGGCCAGGTTCTGGGAATCATCGAGGCCATGAAGCTGATGAATGAGATTGAGAGCGAGTATGACGGCGTGGTCGAAGCGATCCTGGTGAAGAATGAAGAAGTCGTGGAGTTTGGACAGCCGATGTTCAGGATCAGATAAGGAGAATAAGGGATGCTGGGAGTTAAAGAGATTCAGGAGATCATTCCCCATCGCCATCCGTTTCTGCTCATCGATTGTATCGAGGAGCTGGAGCCGGGTGTCCGTGCAGTGGGATATAAATGTATAACCTATGATGAGCCTCAGTTCAAAGGGCATTTTCCACAGGAACCGGTGATGCCGGGAGTGCTGATGATCGAGGCCCTGGCACAGGTAGGTGCGGTTGCGATTCTGAGCGTGGAAGAGAATAAAGGAAAAACAGCTTATTTCGGGGCTATCAATCATGCAAAGTTTAAGAAGAAAGTGGTTCCGGGCGACAAGCTTAAACTGGAATGTCAGATCGTAAAGCAGAAAGGCCCCATAGGCGTAGGCCAGGCTACGGCAACGGTAGACGGAAAAGTTGCGGTTACTGCGGAACTGACATTTATGATTGGATAGGTGATGTCTTATGTTTACAAAGATATTGGTTGCCAACAGGGGTGAGATCGCGGTCCGGATCATCCGGGCCTGCAGGGAAATGGGCATCAAGACGGTGGCCGTCTACTCGGAGGCGGACAGAGATTCGCTTCATACTCTTCTGGCAGACGAAGCCATCTGTATCGGACCGGCGGCTTCCTCCGAGAGTTATCTGAACATGGAGAGGATTATCTCGGCCACGGTTGCCATGAAGGCGGAGGCTATCCATCCGGGATTCGGATTTCTGTCGGAAAATGCCAGATTTGCGGAGCTGTGCCAGAAATGCAACATTACCTTTATCGGTCCTTCGGCAGATCTGATCCACAAGATGGGCAATAAGTCGGAAGCCAGAAAGACCATGATGGAGGCCGGAGTTCCTGTGGTTCCGGGAAGTAAGGAACCGGTATTTACGGTGGAAGAGGCCAAAGCCATGGCTGAGAAGATCGGATATCCGGTGATGATCAAGGCGTCTTCCGGCGGAGGCGGAAAAGGGATGAGGATCTCTTACGGTCCGGAAGATTTTGAAGCCAATTTTCAGAATGCTCAGATGGAGTCTGTCAAAGGATTCTCCGACGATACCATGTATCTGGAGCGGTATATCGAGAAGCCCAGACACATCGAATTTCAGATCATGGCCGACAAATTCGGTCATGTGGTTCACCTGGGGGAGAGAGACTGTTCTATTCAGAGACGTCATCAGAAGGTTCTGGAAGAGTCTCCGTCCATCGCCATTTCCCAGGAGCTGAGAAAGAAGATGGGAGAGACTGCGGTCCGGGCCGCCAAAGCGGTGGGATACGAAAATGCCGGAACCATCGAATTTCTCCTGGACAAGAACAAGAATTTTTATTTTATGGAAATGAATACCAGGATCCAGGTGGAGCATCCGGTTACGGAGATGGTCACAGGCCTGGATCTGATCATAGAACAGATCCGCATCGCCGCAGGGGAGCCTCTTTCGGTCACTCAGGATCAGATAAAGATCCAGGGTCATGCCATCGAGTGCAGGATCAATGCGGAGAATCCGGCCAGACATTTTATGCCCTGTCCGGGACTGATCACCAATGTGCACACGCCGGGAGGCAACGGAGTCCGGGTAGACAGCCATATCTACAGCGATTACAGAGTGCCCCCCAACTATGATTCCATGCTTCTGAAGCTGATCGTCCACGGCAAGGACAGAAAGTCGGCCATCGCCAAGATGAGGAGCGCCCTTGGAGAGCTGGTGATCGAGGGGATCGAAACCAATCTGGATTTTCAATATGAGATTATGAATCACCAGGCATTTTTACAAGGCGACACGGATACTCATTTTATACCTGTGTATTTCCCGGAATATGGAAAGTAGGAGGGCTGAAGCATGTTAAAAAATATGTTTAAAAAGACCTATACGCTGATTGATATGAAATACAGAGGACAGACTCCTCAGGAGCCCAATATTCCCGAGGGTCTGTGGAGAAAATGCAGAAAATGCGGACAGCCCATCTACGCGGAAGATGTAAAGAATAATTATTATATCTGCCCCAAGTGCAAGGCCTATTTCCGCGTTCATGCCATGAGAAGGATCGAGATCACCGCAGATAAGGGGAGTTTTCAGGAGTGGAACCGCGAGATGGAATTTTCCAATCCTCTGGATTTTCCCGGATATGAGGAGAAGGTTCAGGCGGCCAGAGAGAAGACCAGATTAAATGAGGCGGTCGTAACAGGCCAGTGTCTCATAGACGGCGAGAAGGCGGCTATCGGAGTCTGCGATGCCAGATTTCTCATGAGCAGCATGGGCCATGTGGTGGGAGAGAAGATCACGCTTATGGTGGAGAGAGCCACGAAAGAGGGTCTGCCGGTGATCCTTTTTGCCTGTTCCGGCGGCGCCAGGATGCAGGAGGGCTGCGTGTCTCTCATGCAGATGGCCAAGACCAGCGGAGCGCTGAAACGTCATCATGAGGCAGGGCATCTGTTTGTCAGCGTTCTCACGGACCCCACAACAGGAGGAGTGACGGCCAGCTTTGCCATGCTGGGAGACATTATCCTGGCGGAGCCGAAGGCTCTCATTGGATTTGCCGGACCCAGAGTGATCCAGCAGACCATCGGGCAGAAGCTGCCGGAAGGTTTTCAGAGATCGGAGTTTCTGGTGGAGCACGGATTTGTGGACAGGATCGTACCGAGAGAAGAGATGAAGGAGACTCTGGGAAAGATCCTGAGGATGCACAGGAGCCAGGAGACGGCAGGCCCGGGACAGGATGTGGAAAACGGCGGGGGAATCGTGGATTCAGGCCGGAACAATGTGGATATCGCCACTCAGAGGGACGCTTCTCCTGAGGGAGAAAAAACGGCATGGGAGCATGTGCTGCTGTCAAGAAAGGCCGACCGCCCCGTTGCAGGAGATTATATAGACCAGATATTTGATGATTTTATGGAATTACACGGGGACAGATATTTCGGCGACGACGGAGCCATCATCGGCGGTATCGCCATGTTCCATGGAAAGCCGGTAACCGTGATCGGACAGCAGAAGGGAAAGACGACCAAGGAAAATATCAGCAGGAATTTCGGCATGCCTTCTCCGGAAGGATACCGAAAAGCGCTGCGCCTGATGAAGCAGGCAGAAACCTTCGGCCGCCCCGTGATCTGTTTTGTGGATACCCCGGGAGCTTTCTGCGGGATCGAGGCCGAAGAGAGGGGACAGGGAGAGGCCATAGCCAGAAACCTGTTTGAGATGTCGGATCTGAAAGTGCCCGTGCTGTCCATCGTCATCGGCGAAGGAGGGAGCGGCGGCGCTTTGGCCATGGCCGTGGCCAATGAAGTATGGATGATGGAAAATGCCGTCTATTCCGTGCTGTCTCCGGAGGGCTTTGCCTCTATTCTGTGGAAGGACAGCAAAAGGGCCGACGAGGCAGCAGGAGTCATGAAAGTGACGGCCCGCGACCTGCGCAAGCTGGGGATCATCGAAGAGATTATTCCGGAGAGAGAGCCGGCTGACGGAGAGAATCTGAAAGAGATTGCCGGGGAAATGGATAAGAGAATCGAAGTTTTCCTGGAAAAGTATAAAGAGAAGAGCAGTGAGGAACTGCAGAACCAGAGATATAACAGATTCCGTGGAATCTGACGAATATGAGAACATGCACAACTGAAACTTGGACAGAGCCGGAGGAGGCAGCGGGGAGAGATATATCATGGGACAGAAAAAGCCGTTAGTCATAGGTGATTTGATCGTGAAGAAACCGGTGATCCAGGGCGGTATGGGAGTCGGCATCAGCCTTCACCGCCTGGCAGGAGCCGTGGCGAAGGCCGGAGGGTTGGGAATCATCTC
This sequence comes from uncultured Hungatella sp., assembly GCA_910586845.1. Classification (GTDB taxonomy): domain Bacteria; phylum Bacillota; class Clostridia; order Lachnospirales; family Lachnospiraceae; genus UBA3402. The sequence goes on along the minus strand of CAJUJV010000044.1, from coordinate 8,495 downwards.
CACAGCCCAGATCGGATTCAGAGAACCGGATTTTAAAAATGATCCGCTGAAGGCCAATCTGCGGGCCATTGGTACAGAACTGAAAAAAGCCAGAGAGATCGCTCCCGGGGGAGCCATAGGATTTAATATCATGGTGGCCACGAAACAGTACAGCCAGTATGTGAAAGCGGCGGTAAAGGCCGGGGCCGATATCATCATCTCCGGCGCAGGACTGCCGGTATCTCTTCCTGAATACGCGGCGGAGGCGGAACATGAACTGGAGGCTGACGGGATTGTGGTGGAGAGAAAGACAAAGCTGGCTCCTATCGTCTCCACGGCCAAGTCGGCGGCGGTCATCTGCCGGTTCTGGGACAGGAGATATCACCGGGTGCCGGATCTGGTAGTCATCGAGGGGCCTCTGGCAGGCGGTCATCTGGGATTTTCCAGAGAACAGCTTGAGGAGTACGGCGCTGACACAGAAGACGTGGAGCATACTTATAAAAGAGAAGATTATGACGAGGAAGTAAAGGAGATCCTGAAGGTGGTGAAGACCTTTGAAGAGAAATATGATACTTCCATCCCGGTTGTGACGGCAGGAGGCATCTATGATCATGCAGATGTACTGCATCAGCTCAGTCTGGGAGCAGACGGCGTGCAGGTAGCCACCAGATTTGTGACCACCAGGGAATGTGATGCCCCTGAGTGCTATAAACAGGCTTATATAAATGCCGGCCCCGGGGACATCGTGATCACCAAAAGCCCTGTGGGGATGCCGGGACGGGCTATCGTCAATCCGTTTCTTAAGGAAGCGGCCGGAGGACGGATCCCGCCTGAAAGATGTTATCAGTGCCTGGAAAAGTGCGACCCTTCCTCTACGCCATATTGTATTACTGCGGCTCTTGTCAATGCGGCGGAGGGAGACCTGGATCACGCCCTTCTGTTCTGCGGGAGCAATGCCTGCCGGGCAGAGAAGATCGAGACCGTGGAAGAGGTAATGGCAGATCTTATGGGAGAGCGGTGAGAAGAGATAAGGGATATTGTGCCAGATCAGCTGATTACAGCATTTTCTTCACCAACTCCCATACATTCTCCATCTCCTGGGGGATCCTGATCTTTCGGGGGCACATAGATACACAGTCCATGGTCTCGCATGCCCTGCAGAGCCGGGCGCTTTCCCCGATGCCCATATTCAGCTTCCGCAGCGCCCAGTGTTCCTTTCCCAGAAAATAGTACTGATACTGGCGGAACACCGTGTGGATCTCCGTGCCGTAAGGGCACACGCACCTCTGGCAGCGGTCGCAGGGAATGGGAAAATAATATTTTTCCAGGACAGACAGCACCTGATGAAAAGAGGGACAGCCGTTCGCGGTCTTTTGACGAATCCCCATGGCAGCGTCGGCCTGTTCTGTGGTTCCGATGCCGATGAGGGCGCCGGACACAGGGTAGGACAGCACCGTGTCCACCAGCATTTCCACGGGAAAAAAAGCAGGGAGAAGCCCTGCGGCATATACTTTGTTGATCAGGAGTCCCTTGCTGCGAAACAGGGGCTCCTTTTCTATGCGGTCCAGCATCCCTCTCTCCAGAACATTGCCGCTGCCCTGGAGCACGTCCACCCGGCTGTCTGCGGCGGCCCTAAGGAGGATGTCATAGTAGTGGGAGGCGATGCCCGTATGCCGGATCAGGCCCCGGGCTTTCAGTTCCGTCAGAGCATCCAGGGCGCCGCCCTTTGCAAACACCTGATCCTGGCTGTCGAAATCCACCTGGTGGACAAAATAGATGTCCGCCCAGGTTCCCAGATTCTCACAGGAGGTCTCCACGGCCCGGTACATCTCATTGCCGTCATAAAACCTGGCTTTGTCGGAGATGATGATCCGGTCTCTGCCTGCCAGGGCGGCAAATTTCCCCAGTTTCAGCTCCGCGTCGCCGTACTCCGGCACGATGGCGGTGTCGTAGAGATTGCATCCCAGGCTGCGGGCGTGTTCCATGACAGACAGGGCCTGGGCGTCACTGAGATTATAATAGTCCGGCAGTACAGGGACGCTTCCCTTAAGAACCGGGATGGTGCCGAAACCCACCTCGGAGACGGTCAGGCCGGTGAGGCCCAGTTTTCGATAACGCATATTAGAAAGCCCTTTCCCCTATAATTACATGCTCCCCTGCTTCCGGCATCCGAAGATTTTTACAAAAGGCAAATGCCTCCCGCCCGATCTGTTTCAGGGTGGAAGGAAGATGGATCTTTTCCAGGCTGTGGCAGCGGAAAAATGCCCGTTCGGGAATTTCCTCCACCCCTTCAGGGATCAGAATTTCCCTCAAAGAAGTACAGTTTTCAAACGCCCGGGGCCCCAGAAACCGGAGACAGGATGACAGTTCGATCCTTTCCAATCGTCCGCACCCGGAGAAAGCCATAGCTTCGATCCGTTCCACTCCCACGGCATGTTCCACCACAGTCAGCCACCGACATCCGGCGAAGGCACACCGGCCTATGGAAGTGACTGTGGCCGGCAGGCGGATGCGGGACAGGAGATTGCCGTCCTGAAATACCCGGTCACCGATGGCGGTGATCCCGTCTGCGACACGGAGATCAGAGATATTGCCGGTGCATTCCACCAGAACGAGACGGTCGTCGGTTTTAAAGCAGTTCAGACTGTCTGTCACCGCCTGCATGGCCACGGGAGGAAGAAGGCGCTGCCGGTCCCGAATGCCGGAAAAAGCTATGACAGAGCCGTCGGCCAGTTCCATCTCTTCCAGATAGATGCAGTTGCGGAACGCGTATTCTTCCACTCTGACCCGGTCGGAGAGAAAGCGGATCCGGCGGATCCCCATGCCGCCTGCAAATGCCCAGCCGCACACAAGACGTACTTCTTCGGGAACCGTCACCTGTCCCCGGCAGCAGGAACCGTCCAGAACCATGTGATTGACGATTACCAGAGGACATGACTTCCGTCTTTCCTCCAGCCAGGCGGTGCCGTGGAATGCCCTGGCTCCGATATAGTCTGCCGTGTCGGGAATCCTCACCTCCCGGATCATCATCCTGTCCCGGAACACTTCTGCCCGGATCTGCCGGATTCCCTCCGGTATGTGAATGATCCGTCCCATCCCCCGGTATCCCGTGAGAATCTCCTCGTCTTCTATGAGGAAACAGCTGAGAGCACTGTGAAAGATCAGGCGCACCATCTGGGGGAGTCGGTCTGACAGGATATCTCTGTAAGTTTTAAGCTGCCATTGGCGGCCTTTTTGTACCATTTTTTTCAGGGCAGTACATCCGGAAAATGCGTATTCCCGGAGGCAGATGGTTCCCAGGGGACCTGTAAGACGAACCTCTTCAAGCCGTCCGCAGTCTTCCAGTGCGTGGGGCATGAGGGAGGTTGAGTCCTCCAGTTCCAGTCTGGTCAGGCTGTCACAGTTCTGAAATCCGTAGCTTCCCACATGGCGGATCCCGGTAAAATCAAAAGACAGAAGACTTTCACAGCCGCTAAAGCAGCAGTCCCCGACGGTCTCTGCCTGGGGGCACACGCAGGTCTCCAGATTCCGACAGCCTTCGAAGAGACGTTCGCTTAAGACGGTCAGGCCGGTGAGAACGGCCTTTTTCAGAGAAGTGCAGAAGGAAAATGCCCGGGATCCTACGTGATCCGTATGGATATCCAGCTCTTTCAGGGAGATGCATTTTTCAAATGCCCTGTCGTCGATGCGGCATACAGGAAACGGAGCAGCAGGAGTCACAGAAGATTCGGTCAGAACAGCATGTTCCTGTATGCCGGGGCCATGGTGGGAAAAGGAAACGGTCTCCAGATTTCGGCATCCCCAGAAGGCCCCCTCTCCGATGTGTTCCAGGCTGGCAGGAAAACAGATGCCGGTGAGCGCCTGGTTTGCCGCGAACGCGTAGGGGGCGATGGAGCGTATTCCCTCGGGAAGGCATACCTGCCCATGATACCCCTGCCCCCACATGAGGACAGTGCCGACGCTGTGGGGAAATGAGGTGTCCCCCACAGCGTTTTCCCCGGCCCGGGTCAGAAAGGGCATGGGGCCAGACAGGGAGCGGCAGCCCAGGAGCCCTTCTTTTCCCAGGAAGCGCACATGGTCAAGAGGAAGGCTTTTTAGTTTCCGGCAGCCGGAAAAGGCCCGCTCTCCGATGGCGCGAAAATGGGCCTGAGTGTCAATGGTTTCCAGACTCACACAGCCGGAACACACTTCCGCCTCCACGTTTTCTATGTGGCCGGGCCAGGTTATGGCGGTGAGATGTTCGCATCCTTTTAAGGCAGCCGGGCCGATCCAGGCGACGTTTTCAGGAAAATGAATCCGGGTCAGTTTTTTGTTGCCGTAAAACGCTCCCCCTGCCACGATTCTCACGGTGTCAGGCAGGATGACATCGCCTGACAAATCAGCGCCATCCCACAAGATTCCGTTGGTTTCCAGGAATTTATCGGTTTCTTGATTGTTTTGCGGAGATCCCGTCTTTGTCAGAGAGTCAAGTCTGTTATTCTGTGCCTTCACTCCCAGGTTTTGGAGGAAAAGAGTGTTTTCCAGGGGGTGCCGCCCCACAGACTCCAGGGAATCCGGCACAACCACCTGTCTCAAGGCGGTACAGCCGAAAGCCAGCCTGTCCGGGATATGGCGGACTCCCGGTTCCAGGATCAGGGTCTTGAGACGGGGACAGTCAGAAAAAAGATCCCTTCCGAACCCAGGCCCTTCTCCCAAGATCCGCGCCTTTTTCACCCCGCTCTGGGCAAATGCCAGACTGCCGATTCTGGTGACTGCCGGAGGAAGGCAGATTTCTTTCAGTCCCCCGCAGCGGTAGAAAGCCATTTCCCCAATAGAAGTGAGAGCTTCGGGGAAAATCACGTCTCTCAGGGAGGAACATTTATAAAATGCCTGTTCTCCTATGGAACCCAGCTCCGGAGGAAACGTGATCTCCCGCAGGACATGGCAGTGTTTGAAAGCATTGTCCGGGATTTCTGTAAGCCCGGGAGGAAGAGTTGCCCGGATAAGTTTAACGCAATTTTCAAAAGCCCCTGTTCCCAGGCGGGTCAGACGGCCGGGAAATTCCACGGTCTGGAGAAGAAGGCAGCCCCGGAAGGCGTAAGCCCCGATTTCCAGAAGGCTGTCAGGGAGGATGACCCGGTCGACGGCTTCATTTCCGTCAAAGGCCTCTTCGGCGATGACCGTGATCCCGTGGGGAACAGCCACTCTGGACTCGCCGCCAAGGTATTTTAAGAGGATGGTTCCGCTGATGAGAAAATTACCCATGACCTGTCTGTGGATGGCGGAGACCAGAGGCGGGATCTCTTCGCCGGACAGACCGTGGATTCCCTGGAAGGTGTATTGGGTTCCGTCGCCGATGTGGATATGCCGCAGGGAAGTACAGTTTTTGAACGCGTCTTTGTGGATAAAGACCTTGTCATTGTGGAAAAATACGGTCTCCAGGCCGATACAGTTGCGGAAGGCCCGGCTCTCGATCTCTTTCAGGGAGGCAGGCAGTTTCACGGACAGGATGCCTCTCTTGTCGAAAAAGCAGCTTTTTCCGATGGACTCAATCCCTTCCGGGATTTCCACATGCTTTAAGTTGGTCAGAAATTTTACCACACGCTGTCCGTCCAGCTCCATCATCCGCAGCACGTCCACAGCGATGGCCCGGACCAGGGATGGAACCTTCATCTGGCCGGCCACCACTTCTACGGTGTTGGGAAACCGACAGGTCTCGCCGCCGGAAAAAGCGATGGAGCACAGGCTGGAACAGCTGGTAAAGACGTCGCGGATATTGTCTTCCTGAAGTTCTTCGGAGATCACCAGTTCCTTCAGAAGGACATCATTGACAAAGGCCTGTTTCCCCAGGCGGCGGACTCCCGGCATGGATATCCGGGTCAGGCTGTCGCAGTAGAGAAAAGCGCAGTCCCCCAGTTCCTCTACAGAAGGCGGAAGGGAGACGGACCGTAAATTATGACAGCGGTGAAAGGCGTAATCGCCGATGAAGGAGACGCCGGGAGGAATCTGAATGTCCTCCAGCTTGCGGCAGCCCTTGAAAGCCCCCGCCATGATGGCCCCAAGACTCTGGGGAAGGGAGATCTTTTTCAGAGAGACACAGGCTTTGAAAGCGCCTGGGCCAATGACCCGGATACCTTCCGGGACGGTTATGGATTCGGCTCTCCCCTGGTAGGAGAGGAGCGTGTCATGGTCTGTGTGGAAATCAGAGGGGATGTTGGGGGTGGTCATGATGGTTTTGCTCCTGTATTATATTTGCCAAAATGATAGTGTAACTTTATCTGAGGAATTTCAGAAATAAAAAACAAGACACTACAAAGCACATCTAAAAGAAGGTCTTATGTATCACAGTATACATCATTTTGTGAAAAATGGAATCCCCCCGACAGGAAAACAAAATATTTTGGGTAGATAATAAAATTAGATTGTTTAAGCTATGTTGTATGCCTTGTCTCGATGTGTTGCCAGATATCAATCACAGTGTTGCTGGAGAATGATGACCTCAAAAGGTTTATTATACCGGAGCATAGCAAAAATGATGTTGCGTATTTTGTGCGAATTGTGAGGGTTCATTTTAGCAAGACCAGCAAGGAAACCATGAGCGACAAAATCAAGCATATGCTGAAAAATGAGATACGGCAGATGTGAAAAGACTATTAGCGGGCATTGCCTGACTGGGAAAAATTGTATGTGCTAAACTGAATATGTGGAACGATACAAAACAGATTATGCCACTTGCTTTAAATAATAAAGAGAGTGGCATATTGTGTCAAAATATGTTATAATCTGAATTAGAGATGAGGAAAACTCTTAAAATTGTTATTGGCAAATCATTAAAAATATTGGACAAGGTAGGTAGAAAAGTGAAAATAGTATCATTGTTTAATAATAAAGGTGGTGTTGGGAAATCAACGCTAAGCTATCATTTAGGCTGTGCTTTAGGAATTTTAGATAAAAAAGTTCTTTTTGTTGACCTTGATCCCCAATGTAATCTTACGATAAATGCTATGTTTGAAAATGAAATAGAGAGTATTTGACAAGAAGAAGATCCATATATGGAGGATTTTTCTGAAGCTATGGAAAGGAATCCTCAATGTGAAGTGTTCCGTAAACCACGTTCCGTTCATTTTTTATTGAAACCAGTTGAGGATGGGGTTAGTGAATTTGAAACATTACCACCAGCAAAAAAATATCGGAAAATGTTTATATTTTGCCAGGAAGATTATCTCTTCATAAATTTGAATCTAAAATTTCGGAACGATGGAATGGATTGTATCAAGGGGAATCATTAAGCATTAGGACAGTAACAGCGTTTAGAAATATTTGTGAAAAGTATGCAGAGAAATATAATATAGACTATGTTATTGTAGATACTTCTCCGAGCTTGGGGATTATGAATAAAACAATTATATCGACAGTTGATGGCTTTTTTATTCCTACATTTCCTGATATGTTTAGTTTATATGGAATAAAAAACATAGGAAACTCATTGGCTTTATGGCAAAAAGAATTTAATACAATTTATAATGCTAAAAAATACACATCAGAGAAAAATTCTAATCTTTACAATTTAGCTGCAGCACATTATAGATATGCTATATTGATTCCAGAAACAATCAAAGAAAATATTCAAGTTCAGAATATTGCGAATATTCCTAATGAGATAGTAACACAACCAATAGGCGGTTTGAGTGTTATGTATACGCATAATACCTATCCGTCGGTGGCTCAAAGTTTAAAATGTCCTATGTGGGAAGTTCCTGGTATATATTCTAAGATGAGACAAGATAATAAAGAGTATCTTGAAGAAAATCAAATAACAGTTAATAATGGATTGTTTAACGGTTATAAATCCACTTTGGATAATTATAAAACTTTCGCCAAAGATTTTATTTCACGAGCGGAGGTATTATAATGGAAATTGAAAAAAATAATTTTGATGATATAATAGAATTTTATAAAGCAGAAGAAACCCAAAGCCTTTTAGACCGGTTCCTTAATCAAGTTGAGCATTTTTTTAGAACCAATCCTACTTTAAAAAAGGCAAAAACTATCCATTCAATCAAGTCCCGTCAAAAAGATCCAGAACATTTAAGGGACAAGTTGATGAGAAAAAATTCTAAAGGGTATATGATAACAAAAGAAACTCTTTTGAAAGAAATTACTGATTTGAATGGTGTAAGAATATTACATTTATATCAACAACAATTTCCGACAATTCATAGGGAAATCATGAAAAAAATTACTGGTTTTGAAGATTGGAAACTGGTTGAATCTCCAAAGGCATATACTTGGGAAAAAGAGAGTCAACAATTTTTTGAAGATTTGGGAATTAAGACAGAAGTAAAAGATACCTATTACACAAGCGTTCATTATGTAGTGAAACCTAATAATGCCAAAAGTGATGTGACATGTGAAATACAAGTGAGAACATTATTTGAGGAGATATGGGGGGGAAATTGATCATACTATTAATTATCCTCACGCAACAAATAGTATAGCTTGTAAAGAACAAATTAGGGTATTGGCAAAGTTAGTTT
>CAJUJV010000043.1 GCA_910586845.1 uncultured Hungatella sp. | reverse complement strand
ACGGCGGAATTCGGTATCGCGGCTCACTGGAAGTACAAGGAGAGCGGCAGCGGAACCGTGGCGGCAGGGGACGAAGAGGCGAAGCTTTCCTGGCTTCGTCAGATTCTGGAGTGGCAGAGGGACATGTCGGACAACAAGGAGTTCCTAAGCCTGATCAAAAGCGACCTGGACCTGTTTTCCGACAGCGTGTACTGTTTTACTCCCACAGGAGACGTAAAGGCGCTGCCCAGCGGCTCCACTCCCATCGATTTTGCCTACTCGATCCACAGCGCCGTGGGCAACAAGATGGTAGGCGCCAGAGTCAACGGCAAGCTGGTGAACATCGATTATGTGCTGCAGAACGGCGACCGCATCGAGGTGATCACCTCCCAGAATTCCAAGGGCCCCAGCCGTGACTGGCTGAAGCTGGTAAAGAGCACCCAGGCCAAGAACAAGATCAATCAGTGGTTCAAGACCGAGCTGAAGGAGGATAATATTCTCCGGGGCAAGGATCTGATCGACCGGTACTGCAAGGCCAAGGGGATCAATTATCCGGACTTAAACAAGCCGGAATATATGGAAAAGGTCATGAAGCGCTACGCCTTCAAGGACTGGGATTCGGTCCTGGCATCCATCGGCCACGGCGGCCTGAAGGAAGGCCAGGTCATCAACAAGATGCTGGAGGCCAGGGAAAAGAAGCTGAAGCACGAGGTGACGGACAGCAATATCCTGGACGGCATCGGAGAGATGACCAGCAGAGTTCCCACGGCCAAGAAGTCAAAGAGCGGCATCGTGGTCAGAGGTATCCACGATGTGGCAGTGCGTTTTTCCCGGTGCTGCAGTCCGGTGCCCGGAGACGAGATTGTGGGATTTGTCACCAGAGGCCGGGGAGTGTCCCTTCACAGGACAGACTGTATCAATATCATCAACCTTCCCGAATCCGAGAGGGTACGTCTTATCGATGCCGAGTGGCAGCAGCCGGAAGGGGAGGAGAATAAAGAGCGGTATTCTACGGAGATCCAGATCTACGCCAACAACAGGATCGGGATGTTCGTGGATATTTCCAAGGTATTTACGGAACGGCAGATCGACATCACTTCCATGAATGTGCGGACCAGCAAACAGGGCAAGGCCACCATCATCATGACCTTTGACATTCACGGAAAGGAAGAACTGACTAAGGTAACAGATAAATTAAGACAGATAGAAGGCGTGCTGGATATAGAGAGAACGGCAGGATAACCTGCTTTCTCTCTTTTCAGGAGGCGATTAGGAGAGATTGGCATGAATGATTTCAGAATTGACAGGTGTGTCCTTGGGGTGGTCAGCACCAACTGTTATATCGTATACAGAGATACGGAGGAGGAACTGAAGCCGGGAGTCGTCATCGACCCGGGAGACAATGCCCCGTTTATCCTGAACCGATGCCGGGAGCTGGGAGTCAGGCCCCAGGCGGTTCTGCTGACCCACGGTCATTTTGACCATATTCTGGCGGCAGAGGATGTGAGGCGCACGTTCCATATCCCTGTTATGGCAAGCGAGGAGGAGATGAGTCTTCTGGAGGAGCCGGATATGAATCTGACCGGGTCTTTCGGAGACGATCTGTGCCTGACGGCGGACAGATGGCTTCGGGACGGGGAGACCCTGGAGCTGATGGGCTGCAGGTGGAAGGTGATCCACACGCCGGGACATACTTCCGGCAGTGTCTGCTATTACATAGAAGACGAGAAGGTTCTGTTCAGCGGGGACACCCTGTTTTGCGAATCCGTGGGAAGGACGGACCTGCCTACAGGAAGCCCGGCTGATATCATTGATTCCGTTATCAGAAAACTGTTTGTACTCCCCGAAGAGACCAGAGTGTATCCGGGCCATGACAGCGCCACCGCCATCGGACATGAGAGACAGTATAATGTCATAAGCCGCAGCAGACGATAGGAAAAGACATGATAGAGATTTTATTAAATGACAGGGCATATGAGCAGGACATCAGAGAGCTTCTGATGGCCTTCTATCCGGGGGAGACATTCTCCTACGAACCGGCCGAGGGATCCGGATTCTCCGTGGAGGGCATGATCGACGGCAGCAGGAGCCGTTTTTCCCTTAAGATCATCAGTCACGGTCCTCAGGAATTTCCGGAATTCCCGCCGGAGGCAGGAGAAGAACTGGAGGAGGAACTCTGCCGGATCCAGGACCCCATAGAGACAGAGTATGATAACAGGACAGAGACCAAAAGCCGGATCAAGAGACGGCTCTATGTTCTTTTAGTGCTGCGCACAGGAAAGCTTCTTCCCTGGGGGACTCTCACGGGTATCCGCCCCGTAAAGATCGTCACGACCTGTCTGGGCGAGGGCATGACCGTGGAAGAGACGGCTCTCTATATGAAGAAGACTTACTTTACCGGCAGCGACAAGATCGACCTGGCCATAAGGACTGCACTATATGAGAGGGAACTTTTGAAGGCTGTCGACTGCGGCAGCGGGTACAGTCTGTATATCGGCATCCCCTTCTGCCCTACCACCTGTCTGTACTGCTCCTTTACATCCTATCCCATCAGCCGGTGGAAGGGGCGCACCCATCTGTATCTGGAGGCCCTGTTTCGCGAGATGGAGGCAGTGTCCCGGCAGATGGAGGGAAAAGTCCTGGACAGCGTCTATTTCGGCGGCGGCACTCCCACATCCCTGGAGCCGGAAGACCTTGACCGGCTTCTGACAGAACTGGAGCATATCTTTGATCTGAGCCGGATCCGGGAGCTGACGGTGGAGGCCGGAAGGCCGGACAGCATCACCAGGGAGAAGCTGAAAGTCCTGAAAGACCACGGAATTACCCGGATCTCCATCAATCCTCAGACCATGCAGCAGAGGACCCTGGATCTCATCGGGCGCCGCCACACGGTGGAGATGGTGAAGGAGTGCTTTCACATGGCCAGAGACATGGGATTTGACAATATCAATATGGACCTGATCGTGGGACTGCCGGAAGAAGGGCTGGAGGATGTGAGAGACACCATGGAACAGATCCGTGCCCTGGATCCGGACAGCATCACCGTCCACTCCTTAGCCGTCAAGAGGGCCGCCAGGCTGAACACCATGAAAGAGGCGTATAAGGATTTAAAGATCACGGGGACCCAGGAGATGATCGATCTGACTGCCCGGTATGCGGAAGAAATGGGCATGGCGCCCTATTACCTCTACCGGCAGAAGAACATGGCCGGGAACTTTGAGAACGTGGGATACGCCAGGCCCGGGAAGGCCTGCCTTTACAATATTCTGATCATGGAGGAGAAACAGACTATCGTCGCCTGCGGAACGGGGACTACCACCAAGCGGCTGTTTCCTGCCGAGAACCGGATCGAGCGGTGTGAGAATGTGAAGGATGTGGCTCTCTATATAGAAAAAACGGACGAAATGATTGAGAGAAAACGGAAACTTTTACTCAATAGTGCGGAGTGATACGCAATAAATGTGAAAACCTGAATATTGTGCCTTAAAGGACAATCTTATTCCGGCGAATGAGACTGTCCTTTTTGTTATGCGGATGGATTCAGATGAATTGTAATATGCTTCACATCTGAGAAACGTTCCTCCACATTGTTATGGATACGTTCTGCGATCCCATGGGCATCCCGCAATGATAAATCCCCGTCTACCTGAATTTCCAGATCAATATATGTTTTATTTCCGAACATTCTGGAATGAAGGGAATCGATGCAGATCACGTTTTCCTGTGAGGAAATATAGTCGGCCAGAGTTTTATCATAGCTCTCCCCGCAGGAGGTATCCAGCATTTTAGAAAGGGCGTCTTTTAAGATATCATAGGCGACCTTTAAGATAAACAGGCAGATCACAACGCTTGCGGCGCTGTCCAGTACTGGGAATCCCAGCATGGCGCCCGCGATACCGATCAGAGAGCCGACGGAAGAAAACGCGTCTGACCTGTGGTGCCAGGCGTCCGCCATAAATGCCGGGGAGTTCAGGATTTTAGCATAATGTCTGGTGTACCAGTACATCCCTTCCTTGGATAAGATGGAAACGATGGCCGCCACCAATGCGATCACGCTGGGAACGGCCAGGGCTTCGTAGTTGCCCGCTATAATTTTTTCAATCCCTGCTTTGCCGATTCCGAATCCGGTCACCACAAGGATCAGGCCGAGCACCAATGAGGCGACGCATTCAAACCGTTCATGGCCGTAGGGATGCATTTTGTCAGCCTCTTTTTTAGAAAGGCGTACCCCAAGGAACGCGATAAATGTGGCGAAAACGTCGGAAAGAGAGTGTACCGCATCGGAAACCATTGCGCCGGAACTGCCCGCAATGCCGGCAAACAGCTTAAAGGCGGAAAGAAAAATATTTCCGATAATTCCTACCAGGGATATGCGCCGTATTATGGCGTTTTCACCGGCTCCCGCAGGTGCGGTTTTTACTGTCAGTTTTTCTTTGTTGGTTGTCATAAATTAATCCTCCTCTTCTGCTCCAAATTACTGTTGATCTCGCATTCTGTATAGAATGTAATGCAGTGCAGAGAGTATAATATATATTATACAGACAGGTGTCTGTCAGTTCAACCATTATTTTCGGGGGCTGCTGCCTGAAGGGCACTTTGCAAAATTGTGCTTGACATTTTTGTATGACAAAAATACAATGATCCTGGATCACGAAAAACACGGATGGATCTTTTCTATGGCAATGAAAGATGGAAGACGATATGAACACACATTTTCGAAAGATATTTTCAACAGTTAATCTTCTTTTGTATCTGCCCGTGATCATGCTTATATGGGCAGGGCTGAGCAGGAAGGATTTTTCTTTAAAACAGCAGGAAAACAGCTACCTTATCGGCATCAGCTACATGACCATGAACAATGAATTCTACAAGATTCTGAATGAGGAGATCAGCAGCCGGGTGGAGATCGAAGGAGACCGGCTTGTTCTGAGGGATCCTGCCCTCAGTGTGGACAGGCAGATCGAGCAGATCGACGAGATGCTGCATATGGGCATCGACGTTCTTGTGGTGACTCCCGTGGACTGGAAAAGCCTGTCTCAGATATTGAAAAAAGCAAAAGAACAGGGCGTTTTTATCGTGGTGGTGGACTCTGATCTGGAGGAAGACAGCCTTGCGGACTGTACCATCACTTCCGATAATTACAATGCGGGCCGTCTGGTGGGCCAGTGTTTTCTGGAAGAAAACCAGGAATCCGATCTCATCGTCATGACCCATGACGTGGCAAAATCCGGGCAGGACAGGGTACGCGGATTTTTAGACGTGGTGGAACAGAGGGACGGCGTCCGCATAGTGAAGAGCATCAACTGTGACGGGCAGCTGGAAATCGCCATGCCCAGGATGCAGGAGGTGATCCGGGAGGGGACGGTGTTTGACAGTGTGTTCTGCCTCAATGATCTGGCGGCCGTGGGAGTGGTGGCGGCTTTGGATGAGTATGACATGGCGGATCGGGTAAAGGTGTACGGCATCGATGCATCCCCGGATGCGAAGGCTCTGATCAAAGAGGGGCTGATGTCCGCATCTTCCGCCCAGTTTCCTTCCAGGATCGGCCAGACGGCGGCAGATATCATTTACCGCCTCCTGAACGGAGAAGAAGTAGACAGAAACATCAGCGTGCCGGTGGAACTGGTGACGCGAAGCAACGTGGAACAGTACAGCATCGACAGATGGCAGTAGAAGAGGGAAGCCCATATGGAAGAAGAACGTTTTCCGAAGTTTGTCCTGGGAATGATGAAACACCTGAATATGGTCATCATCCTGTATCTGACCATGGTGACCGTACACAGCCTCCGCGGTTACATTTTTGAAAACTCTGCCATGGATTTTCTGGTGAGGGCAGAGAGGATGCCCATGGAGCCGTGGAAACTTCCGGTCCTGTCCGCAGGCCTGTATCTTTGCCTGCTGCTTCTGCTGTCTGTCCCCTGCAGGAGCAAGACCCATTTTCTGCTGAAAACCATAATGGAACTGGCAATGGTGTTTGTCATCAGTTACGCATTGAATTTCAGCTATACAGGGCTGGTGTTTCTGATCATTGCGGATACCATGGGCTACTTTTCTGACATGAAGCAGAGAATCGTGCTGATGGCCTCCATCTTTGTGGTCTATATGCTCATGGACTATCATCTTCTGTCTGCCAGATATCCCATGATCTCCATGGAAACCTGCTGGGCGTATTACAACAGAGAAACCCAGTCGCTGCTCCTGGGACTGAAAAATATACTGAATTCCTTAAATATGATCCTGTTTATCAGCTATACCATCGTGCTGATCCTGACAGAGGTAAAGGAAAAGGAACGGATCCTGGGGCTCAACGAAAAGCTGAATACCGCCAACCTGGAATTGAAGCTGGCCAATGAGAAGCTGGAGGAATATGCCCGGGAGTCGGAGAAAGCGGCTGAGACGAGGGAGAGAAACCGCCTTGCCAGAGAGATCCACGACACCCTGGGACACTCTCTGACAGGCATCATCACGGGCATCGATGCCTGCGTCATGCTGGTGGACATTGCCCCGGAAGCCACCAAAGAACAGTTAAAGGCCATTGCCAATGTGGCCCGGCAGGGCATCAAGGATGTGAGGCGTTCCGTGAAGGCCCTCCGCCCGGATGCTCTGGAATCTCTGGATCTGAAATCGGCTTTGATCCAGATGATAGAGGAGACCAGAAATTCCACGGGGGTGGAGATCGACTGTGAGATCAGGACCAGATTAAAGAATTTTAATAAAGACGAGGAAGATATTATCTACCGCATCGTGCAGGAGTCCATGACAAACGCTATCCGCCACGGAAAGGCAGACCACATAAAGATTTGGATCGACAGGGAATACAATATGCTGAAAATCCACATTGAAGATAACGGAAAAGGATGCGGTACCATTAAAAAAGGGTTTGGCTTACATCACATGGAAGAACGGCTGGATATGCTCAACGGCACCTTGAGCTACTGCGGAGATCACGGTTTTACCATAGACGCCGGAATTCCGATCAGGTGGGGGACGGAGGAAGACGATGATTAAAATATTGATAGCAGACGATCAGGAACTGATCCGGCAGAGCCTTATGATCATCCTGAACAGCGAGGCTGATTTTCAGGTGACGGACGCGGTGGCCAACGGAGTGGAAGTCATCCGTTCCATACGAAAAGACAGGCCGGATGTGATCCTGATGGATATCCGGATGCCGGAGATGGACGGGGTGGTCTGCACCCAGATCATAAAAGAGAATTATCCGGATATTAAGATCATTATCCTGACCACATTCGATGATGACGAGTATGTGTTTAACGCCCTCAAATACGGGGCCAGCGGTTATCTCCTGAAAGGGATCTCCATGAAGGAACTGGCGGAGGCTATTCACAAAGTTTATCACGGTACCGCCATGATCAATGAGGACATCGCTTCAAAAGTGGTCCGGCTGTTTTCCAGGATGGCCCAGTCCAATATGGCGATTCAGGTAGACGAACGGCAGTCCGCGGACCTGAAAGACAACGAGTGGCAGGTCATCGTGCAGGTCGGAAGCGGTCTGTCCAACAAGGAGATCGCAGCCAGGCTGAACCTGTCCGACGGCACGGTCAGAAACTGTATCAGCACGGTTCTCAGCAAACTGAATCTCAGAGACCGGACCCAGCTTGCTATCTGGGCGGTGCAGACCGGGGCCGTCAACAGAGTGTTTGGAGACAAAAGCTGATGGAGAGAGGTATGAGCAGGAACCATATGGTCCGGGCGGCGCTTTGCGCCGTTTTGCTGGCAGTCATATGGCTGGCGGCCAGCGACACCTATAAGAGACTTCCCGGATTTTATGAAGATGTCATACGGGTCGGCGTGTTCAGCGACAGCTACTGGGAGGTACAGAACGGTTACTCTTATCAGATCCTGGAAGATGCCATCAGCCGGTTCGAGGAAAAGCATCCGGGAGTCCGGGTGGAGTATGTAAGCGGTATCATAAAAGAAGACTATTCGGAGTGGCTGTCTGAGCAGATCATGAAAGGAACTGCCCCGGATGTGTTTTTCGTGCTGGGGGAATATTTTAACGATTTTGTGGAGGCAGGAGTGCTGAAGAAGCTGACGCCTTTCATAGAGGGCGATCCGGATTTTCAGCCGGAGCGATATTATACCTCTGCCTATGAGTACGGGAACTATGAGGGAACCCAGTACGCCCTGCCCTATGAGTGCGCTCCGAAACTCATGTTTGTAAACAAGAGTATTCTGGAGAGAGAAGGCCTGGCCATGCCGGGGGATCACTGGACATGGGATGATTTTTACAGGATCTGCAGTGAGGTGACAAAAGATACGGACGGAAACGGCGCCATAGACCAGTTCGGAGCCGTAGGCTATACATGGGAGGATGCCTTCGATTCCAACGGGGTCACTCTGTTTGACGAGAGAGGGAGGGAGTGCTATCTGACAGACGAGAAGGCCAAAGCCGGAATTTCTTTTATAGGAAAGCTGGACGAGCTGAACGGGGGCTACAGTGTTTCCAGCAGAGAATTCGCCCTGGGAAACGTGGCCTTTCAGCCCATGCTGTTTTCCGAGTACAGGGCTTACAAATCCTATCCCTTAAGCATAAAGAAATATGCGGGCTTTGAGTGGGATTGTCTGACCATGCCGGCGGGACCGGAAGGGAGAAATATTTCCCGCCTGGACACCCTCACTCTCGCCATGAGCGAGTCCACGGTTCACGGCAGCCAGGCCTGGGAGCTGATGAAATTTCTCACGGGAGACGAGGAGATCCAGTCGGAGATCTTCACCTATTCCGAGGGTGTGCCCGTGCTGAGAGAGGTGGTGGAGTCGGAGGAAAACCAGAAATTTTTTTCGGCGGCTCCGGATACTGGAAACGTCCTGAGCCTCTCCGTGCTCAGCGATGCCGTGGAACAGGCGGTTGCAGTCCCCCGGTTTCACGATTATGACAGCGCGGTGGCGGAGGTGGACCGGGCTGTCAGGAATATTCTGGAGAGCAGTTCCAACATCAATATGGAGACCATCATCCAGAATCGGAACATCAACAGTTATCTGAAATCAAAACAATAGCATATGACAAATGTCATGTAAAAGAAGTGACACATGGCAGACGGAAAGAGTGACACATGTAAGATGAACATGTGCCGCTTTTTTTATATACTGGAATCACGATAAAACAAAACTTCTTATGGAAGGAGGCTAAAAAGGTGAAATACATATTATTAGTGAGCCATGGCACCATGGCCCAGGGAGTCCACAGTGTGCTGGATATGCTTGTGGGGGAAGGCAGAGAGGACATCTTGTCCACCAGTTTAAAGAACGGGATGGGTGCCGATGAGCTGGCCGAGAATGTACGGGAATGTGTTTCCGTGGTCAAGGGGGATGATGAACTCATCGTGTTTGCCGATCTGATCGGAGGGTCTCCCCTGACCACAACGGCAAATGTGCTGGCGGAGGAAGGGCTTTTAAACCGCACCACCATGATCGGAGGGATGAACCTGCCCCTGGTGGTCAGCGCCATCGTCTCGAAGGACGGTATGGAGACAGGGAAACTTGTGGATATGCTGATTCCCGAAGCCAGGGAAGCTCTCCGAACGTTTACGGTGGAAGTCAGCGAAGCGGAAGATGATATCTGAATTTAATCATTAAAAAAGGGAAGGGAAGGAAAAAATCATGGCAATTTCATTTATTCGTGTGGATGACAGAATGATTCATGGACAGACTTGTACAAGGTGGGCTCTGGAGTATCCCTGTGACGGCCTGATCGCAGTGAACAACGCGGCGGCAAAAAACCCTGTGCTGAAAGCGGCGTACAAGAGCGCCAGCGGCAAAAAGACCTTTGTGTGGTCCCTGGACGAATTTAAGGAAAAGAGCGAGAAGGTCTTAAACAGCAAAGACAATTATTTTCTCATTACCAAGAACCCCCTGGATATGGAGACGATCCTGGTGAAACAGGGGCTGAAACCGGGGATTGACACCGTGATCATCGGGCCCTGCAACGACAGGCCGGGAACCACCAGGCTGGGCAATAATCAGTCCATCACTCAGGAAGAGGCCCAGGCTCTGGAGAACATTATGAACGCGGGATATGAAGTGGAATTTGCACTTTTGAAGGACGAGGCAATCGGCAACTGGAAAAAATTCAGAGGCCAGTTTGGATTTCACTAAGGAGGGATCATTATGACGATCAGTTGGTTGCAGGCAGCTCTGCTTGGCCTGTTCGCATGTTTATCGAGTATGCCTGGTATGGGCGGCTCATCAATCGGTAACTACACATTTGGATGCGGCCTGATCCTGGGAGACATGACCACGGGAATCCTGGTAGGCTGCGCCATGCAGGTAGTCTACATCGCCCTGGTAACTCCCGGCGGAACTGTATCTGCCGACGTCCGGGCAGTCAGCTACATAGGAATTCCTCTGGCCATGGTAGCTCTGAAAAGCTACGGACTGGAAGCCACATCTGCAGAGGGAGCCGCGCTGGCAACCTCCTTCGGCGCCATGGTCGGTACCCTGGGAACCGTACTGTTTTATGGAACAGCCACCATTAACCTGGCATGGCAGCACATGGGATGGAAGGCCGTGGAAAACAGGGACTATCACAAATTGTATGTGGTTGACATGGTACTGCCCTGGATTTCCCATTTTATCTGCTCCTTTATCCCCACACTGATCATGTGTAAAATGGGAACCAGCGTGGTGGAGCTGATCAAGACCACGCTTCCCATGGACGGACTTGCCATGAAGACCCTGTTTACTGTAGGATCCCTCCTTCCCTGTGTCGGAATCGCGATCCTCTTAAAGCAGATCGTAAAACAGGCCACAGACTTTATCCCCTATCTGTTTGGATTTACTCTGGCCGCATCCCTGGGGATCAACCTGGTATCCGCGACGGTGATTGCCGGAATGTTCGCGGTTATTAACTACAAGATTAAAATGCTGTCCGTAGGCAAAGCAGCAGTTGCCGGCGGATATGATGATGATGACGAGGAGGACATCTGATATGGAGAAGAAGTTATCGAAAAAAGCTCTGACAAAGTCTTTCCATAATTGGTTCTATGGACACCTGACCTGTTTTTCCCAGGAGCACATGCAGACCTTTGGATACCTGTGTTCCATGCTTCCTCTGGTGGAAGATCTGTATGACAATGAAGAGGATAAGGCAAAAGCCATGAATACCTACACCGCGTTTTTCAACACGGAGCCTCAGCTGGGCACCCTGATCGTAGGTATCACCGCAGGTCTGGAGGAGGCCAGAGCCGGCGGAACGGAAGATGTAGACGACGAGACCATCAACGGTCTTCGTGCCGGACTCATGGGTCCCATCGCAGGTATCGGCGACTCCCTGGTAGTCGGTACAGTGATCCCCATTCTTCTGGGTATTGCCATGGGTATGTCCACAGGCGGTTCTCCCCTCGGAGCCATCTTCTATATCATTGTCTGGAACCTGTTTGCCTACTTCGGCATGAGATTCCTGTACTTTAAAGGGTACAGCCTGGGAACAAAGGCAGTGGAATTCCTCATCGGCGCCCAGGGCGACGCTATCCGTGAATCCGTTTCTATCCTGGGCGGAATGGTCATCGGCGCCGTGTCCGCCACCTGGGTCAGCGTCACCACGTCCCTGCGGCTTTTAAACGACGCGGGCGAGCCCTATCTGATCCTGCAGGACAAATTAAATGAAGTATTTCCCGGCCTTTTGACCGCGATCTTCGTGATCGCCTGCTGGTTCCTTATGGCCAAAAAGCAGATGTCGCCCATCAAGGTCATGCTTCTTCTGGTAGTGGTGGCGTTTGTAGGCGTACTGGTCGGTTTCTTCAACCCGGGACTTGTATACTAGGAGGTAATGATGATGAATGCCGCAGAAAAGAACAGATTATCCAGGGAAGCAGCTCTTCAGGTAAAGGCTCTGGGACAGATTGAACGATGGAAAAAGATCGCTCTGGTCTTGTCTGCCGTCGGCGCGGCGTGTACCTACGGAGGATATGCAGGACAGATCCCCAACCTTTTCTTCGGCATTCCAGGCATCCTTCTGATGATCGCCGGCATAGGAAGCGCGGCAGTATTTAATCTGGGGCTTAAAAACGGAAGACGGAATGTGGAAAAGATGTTGAATCTGTTGGAGATGAGCGAGTTATGAGATATAAGCTGATTTGTTTAGACGTGGACGGAACCCTTCTGAATGATGAGAAAAGGGTTCCGGAACCGGTGAAAGAAAGTCTTGCAAGGGCCCATGACATGGGGATAGAGATTGCGCTGATTACCGGCAGGATGCCGGCGGCGACAGAACTGGTGGAAAAAGAGCTTTCCATTCCATGTATCAAAGCCTGCAACGCAGGAACCTATATTCTCCAGAAAGACCGGTGTATTCATTCGAAACATCTGCCCTGTGAGGCGGCGAGACAGATCCATGACGGCTTTCTGGCCAAAGACGGCGTTCCCCTCTGGATCTTTGAGGGACGGAAATGGTATGTGACGGGTGTGGATGCTTTCGTAGAGAGGGAGAGCAGGATCATTCATTATGAGCCGGGGATCAGAGAGGTGGAAGCTCTCGAAAAAGAGTGGAGAGAGAAAGGCCTGGGCCCCAACAAGCTTCTGATCGCGGCAGCTCCGGAAGTGATCTGCCGGATCCAGGGCGAGATGAGAGACGCGAGGCTTTCGGGAGTCGACATGGCCCGTTCCGCAGATATCTATCTTGAGATTTTCCCGCAGGGAGCCACAAAAGGAGCGGCCGTGGAAGCAATGTGCGAGAAGCTGTCTATCCGCCCGGAGGAAACCATCGCCTTCGGCGATCAGGAACTTGATATTCCCATGCTGAAAAAGGCAGGAACCGCCGTTGCCATGGAAAACGGGATCGAAGAGATCAGGAAACTGGCGGACTTTGTGACAAAGAGCAACAATGAGGCGGGAGTCGCTTTTGCGCTGGATCGGTATTTGTTCTCGTGAAGGCGAGAGGACGGGGGAGAGAAAAGGATATGGTAAAATTTCAGTTTCCGCTGAGAGATCCGGCCGGCCTTTCGCCGGAAGCCGCAGGCCGGCTGGTGAAGGAGGCCATCGGGTGCACCGGCAGAGTGCAGATAAGGAAAGGGGAGAAAAGCGGCGACGCGAAGCTGATCTTTCATGTGCTTTCCCTGTCTGCCAGGGCCGGCGACATGCTGGAGATCCAGGTGGAGGGAGAACATGAGAAGGAAGAAGCGGCGAGATTGGAAGCATATATAAAAGAATATTTATAGGACAATGTAGTTCCTTTTTGCAAGAAAAATATCCGTAGAACTGTCTTAAAACCAGGCTTTCTACGGATATTTTTTTAAATAATGAATTCCACTATGCAATTCAAAAAAAGATTGTTTGGAAAATGATCTTTACCTGCCGCCCTGTTTGTACAGGTCGACAAGCGTCTTCATGGCATCGTCGTACCCGTTGCGGACGGGACGGAAATACTGAATGATCTGGTCCGTGACATTGGTGGCATCCTGCCAGGAAAGCTTTCTTAAGTTTCCCGCACTGCCCTTATCCCGGGCGTAAGTTTTGCAGAGTTCGGCCAGCTCAACGATCAGGCCGTAGATCTGATGTTCTCTTTCAAGGCCGGAAAACCTTCCGCGTATCTTTGACAGCTGATCCTCCAGTTTCTTCTTTTTCCCGACGGCGCCCCCGTTTTCTGTGACAATGCCGATGATCAGCAGGACTGTGAAAAGAAGCAGGATCAAAAATACGGGAAAGAACAAGATGTACACCTGCTCCGACGCATTTTCAAAAGCAGGCGCGATGCCCGGAACCAGCTTCAGGATCAGTATGGTACCGTACTTGGCAATTGCCGCAACAACATAGGAAAGGGCCACGCCGGTTTTTGTCTGGGAGATGTAATCCTTTTCCTGGATACGGTCCAGGGCATCGCCTATTTTGAAAAGCAGCTGATTATAAGCGCCGGCTTTCTGGTTTTTAAAAGCCGTATCCCCGGATTTTTGGGCCTGCTGTATGCCGGTACGACAGTTTCCTGTCCATTCCTGGTCAAGGCTGGCGATCTTCTTGTTTGCCTCAGAGACAGACATCTGCGCGATCTCCGACCGCCTCTGTTCAGAGATTTCATGAAATAAATACTTGTATTCCATAGGTTCCTTTCCGGTAAGGGGGCATGTCCCCAATTATCATTTGTAGTTGTCAGAATATTTCCGGGAAAGTATAACATACCGGCAGGAGGACAGCAAGAGTTTCCTGAGCAGTTGGAAATAATTGGAAAAGAGTCAGGAGAAAATCCATTGCATTCCATCCAATCCATGTTATAATAAATTGCATTGAAATGTCCAATGTACACCCAACACGTTGCACAGACGGAGCAAGCGAGATGAAGGTTCTTAAAATCAACAACCGGAGATATCTGGGCAGCAAATACAAGCTGCTTCCTTTCATTAAAAAGATTGTCGGCGAGCAGTGTCCGGGCATCCACACCGTGGCGGATATCTTTGCCGGTACGGGAGCGGTGGCGTCGGCGTTTACGGACAAAAAGCTGATCACCAACGACAACATGTACAGCAATTATATCTGCCATGTGGCATGGTTCGGCGGGGAGACCTTTTCCGCGGAGAAGATCGCCGGTCTCATTGAAGGGTACAATGAGGCCAGAGTCAGTGAAGACAATTATATGAGCGAGAATTTTGCGGACACCTATTTTTCGGCGGCCGACTGCCGGAAGATCGGATATATCCGGGAAGATATCGAGATAAGATACAACTGCGGGGAGCTGAACGGCAGAGAACGGGCGCTGCTGATCACCTCCCTCCTTTATGCCATGGACAGGATCGCCAACACCTGCGGTCACTATGATGCCTACCGCCGGGGAAACGTGCCGGAGGATGGGCTGAGACTGCTCATCCCGGAGCCGGATGAGTGCCTGAATAAAGGTAATGTGTGCTACAACACAGATGCCAACCGGCTGATGGACCACATCGAAGCGGATCTGGTCTACATCGATCCGCCGTACAATTCCAGACAGTACTGCGATTCCTACCACCTGCTGGAGAATGTGGCCCGGTGGGAGAAGCCGGAAGTCTCCGGCGTGGCCAGAAAGATGGACCGGGCCGGGCTGAAGAGCCGGTACTGTACCAGGAAGGCGCCGGAGGCCCTTGAGGAGCTGATCCGGTCTGTCCGGGCCAGATATATCCTGCTGTCCTACAACAATATGGCTCAAAAGGGCGATGACCGGTCCAATGCCAGGATCAGCGACGAGGACATCCTGCGTATTCTGGAAGAGAAGGGCACCGTGAAAGTCTTTTCCGAGGATTACCGGACTTTTTCGGCAGGCAAATCCCTCAGCCGGGAGAACCGGGAACGGCTGTTTCTGTGCATCTGCCATGACGGGGCCAAAAAAGTTATCCCATCCGCCTTAAATTATACCGGCGGAAAATATAAGCTGCTGCCTCAGATCCTCCCCCTTTTCCCCTGTGACGCCGACTGTGTGGTGGATTTATTCTGCGGCGGATGCAATGTGGGGATCAACGTGAACTGCAGCCGGGTTCATTTCAACGACTCCAGCGAACCGCTGATCGGGCTTTTGAACACGCTGAAACGGGTGCCCAAAGAGGAAGTCTTCCAGTGGCTTTACGGCGCCATCGAAAAATACGGGCTGTCCATGGTCAGCCAAATGGGCTATGATTATTACCAATGTCCCAGCTCTCAGGGCCTGGGAGCCTGCAACCGGGACAGCTATAACCGGCTGAAAGCAGATTTTAATAAAAAAACGGAGCGGGATCAGGAGTACTATCTCATGCTGTATCTGCTGATCGTGTACGCGTTTAACAACCAGCTTCGCTTCAACAGGAAAGGAGAATTTAACCTTCCGGTGGGTAAGCGTGATTTCAACGACCGGATGCAGAGAAAGCTGGGAGACTTTATGGATCGGATAAAAAGCGGGGATTATACCTTTACCCACGGAGATTTCCGGAATATCGACCCGGGCCGGTACACGGAGAAGAGCTTTTTCTATGCGGACCCGCCTTATCTGATCGCCTGCGCCACCTACAACGAGCAGGCCGGCTGGACGGAAGATGACGAGAGGGATCTTCTGGCTTATCTGGAGGAACTGGACCGAAGAGGCATCCGGTTCGCCCTGTCCAATGTCCTGGAGAGCAAGGGAAAGAAAAACGAGATTCTGGCCCGGTGGATTCGGGACCACGGAAATTTTAAGGCAGTCAGCCTCAATTACAGCTATTCCAATTCCAACTACCACACTAAAAACCGGGAAGAGAAGACCAGGGAGGTTCTGGTGGTCAATTATAAAAACGGCGGAGCGGAAGAATGCCTGTGACCGTGCAGGGAACGGCTGGAGAAAATATCCATAAACCCATTGCCAATTACAGGAGACAATAGTATAATCGTCGTAACATCCAGCCCCCTGAGGCCGGATCCGCGTCCCCGGGCAGGAAATCGGGAAGCCGGGACGCCATGTAAGACGCAGAAAACGGAGAGAGAATATGGCATTGAAGAAGAAGCCGGTAACCGGCATGAAAGACATGTTACCTGCAGAGATGCAGATTCGCAATTATGTGATGAATCAGATCCAGGAGACCTACCGGGCTTTCGGGTTCTCCCAGATCGAGACGCCCTGTGTGGAGCACATCGAAAACCTGACCAGCAAACAGGGCGGAGACAACGAGAAACTGATCTTCAAGATTTTAAAGAGAGGGGAGAAGCTGAATCTGGATACGGCCCGGGAAGAGGCGGATCTGGTAGACGGAGGGCTCCGGTATGATCTGACCCTGCCTCTGGCCAGGTATTACGCCAACAACGCTTCCCAGCTTCCAAACCCCTTCAAGGCCCTGCAGATGGGCAGCGTATGGAGAGCGGACCGGCCTCAGAAGGGACGGTTCCGCCAGTTTGTCCAGTGTGACATCGATATATTGGGAGACCCTACCTCCCTGGCGGAGATCGAACTGATCCTGGCTACCACCACGGCTCTGGGAAAGATCTGTCCCGACAATTCCTTCACTGTCCGGATCAATGACAGAGGGATCCTTAAGGGTATGGCCGCTTACTGCGGCTTCCCGGAGGAGGCCTGTGACCAGGTGTTTATTATCCTGGACAAGATGGACAAGATCGGTCTTGACGGAGTGAAGGCGGAGCTTCTGGAGGCAGGTTACGGGCAGGATCAGGTGGATCGGTACCTGGGACTGTTTGAAGGAGTGACAAAGGATGCCCAGGGCGTCCGCATGCTGGGAGAGATCCTGGGCGAGGCGCTGCCCCGGACGGTTACGGACGGACTGGCCCACATTATGGATACGGTGAAGGATGTGGCTGTGGCAGATTTCCGGATCGAGTTCGATCCCACTCTGGTGAGGGGCATGTCCTACTACACCGGGACCATTTTCGAAGTGGCTATGGAGGGCTTCGGCGGTTCCGTGGCAGGGGGAGGCCGGTATGACAGGATGATCGGCAAATTTACGGGCACCGAGACCCCGGCCTGCGGGTTCTCCATCGGCTTTGAGCGGATCGTCACCATCCTTCTGGATCAGGACTTCAGGGTGCCTGCCGAGGCGGACAAGGTGGCTTATCTCTTTGAAAAAGGGCTGGACAGCAGCCGTCTCGGGGAAGTGCTCTCTGAGGCCATGAAAGAGAGGGCGGCCGGAACCCAGGTCCTGGTGGCTCAGATGAACAAGAATAAGAAATTCCAGAAAGAGCAGCTTATGAAAGACGGATATGTACAGATCCGTGAATTTTACAGAGAGGCATTGAAATAAAGACAGATGTGAGGCCGGACAGTCCCATGGGGCAGTCCGGCACGGAATGGAGGAGATCATGGCAGAATCAATGATGGGGCTGAAGCGGTCCCACAGATGCACGGAGCTTGGCCCGGCCAACGCGGGTGAGAAAGTCACCGTCATGGGCTGGGTGCAGAAAAGCAGGAATAAAGGCGGGATCATTTTTGTGGATCTGAGAGACCGGTCCGGTATCCTGCAGATTATCTTTGAGGAAAACGACTGCGGCCAGGAGAGCTTTGCCAAGGCGGAGAAGCTGAGAAGCGAGTTCGTCATCGCCGTCACCGGCAGGGTGGAGGCCCGGTCCGGAGGAGTCAACGAGAATCTGGCCACGGGAGCCATCGAGGTGAGGGCAGAAAGTCTGCGGATCCTGTCCGAGTCCGAGACTCCGCCGTTCCCCATTGAGGAGAATTCCAGGACCAAGGAAGAGCTGCGGTTAAAATACAGATTTCTGGATCTGAGAAGGCCGGATATCCAGAGGAACATGATGTTCCGCAGCCGCATCGCCGTTCTCACCAGACAGTTTCTGGCCGGGGAGGGATTCCTGGAGATCGAGACGCCCACGCTCATCAAGAGCACGCCGGAGGGAGCCAGAGATTACCTGGTGCCCAGCCGTGTTCATCCGGGATCTTTCTATGCCCTGCCTCAGTCTCCGCAGCTGTTCAAGCAGCTTTTGATGTGCTCCGGATATGACCGGTATTTCCAGCTGGCCAGATGCTACCGGGATGAAGATCTGAGGGCCGACCGGCAGCCGGAGTTTACCCAGATCGATATGGAGCTGTCGTTTGTGGATGTGGACGACGTCATTGATGTCAACGAGCGCCTGATCCACACCCTGTTTAAAGAACTGCTGAACGTGGAGATCCCTCTGCCCATTCCCAGGATGACCTGGCAGGAGGCCATGGACCGCTACGGTTCCGACAAGCCGGATCTCCGTTTCGGCATGGAGTTAAAAGACGTGTCTCAGGTCGTAAAAGACTGCGGATTTACGGTATTTCAAAATGCTCTGGCTCAGGGCGGCAGTGTCCGCGGCATCAATGCCAAAGGGCAGGGGACCATGGCCAGGAAGAAGATCGACGCCCTGGTAGAGTTCGCCAAGGGCTTCGGAGCCAAAGGACTGGCTTATCTGGCCATCCAGGAGGACGGCTCCTTCAAATCCTCTTTTGCCAAATTTATGAAAGAGGAGGAGCTTCACGGCCTGGCGGAGGCTATGGAGGGCCAGCCCGGCGATCTGCTTCTGTTTGCGGCTGACAAGAATAAAGTGGTCTGGGATGTCCTGGGCAATCTCCGCCTGGAGCTGGCCAGACAGCAGGATCTGCTGAAGAAGGACGACTTTAAGTTTTTGTGGGTTACCGAGTTTCCGCTCCTGGAATACTCTGAGGAGCAGGGCCGTTTTGTAGCCATGCATCATCCCTTTACCATGCCCATGGAGGAGGACTGGGCCAGGATCGACGAGGATCCGGGATCTGTCCGGGCCAAGGCCTATGACATCGTGCTCAACGGCACCGAACTGGGAGGCGGCTCTGTCCGTATCCATCAGGGGGACATCCAGTCCAAGATGTTTGAGGTTCTGGGCTTTACGCCGGAACAGGCCAGGGAGCAGTTCGGCTTCCTGCTGGATGCCTTTAAGTTCGGCGTGCCGCCCCACGCAGGTCTGGCCTACGGTCTGGACCGGGTGGCCATGCTCATGGTGGGAGCCGACAGTATCCGCGACGTTATCGCCTTCCCCAAGGTAAAAGATGCCTCCTGCCTTATGACAGAGGCTCCGGCTCCGGTGGATGAGAAACAGCTTCGGGAGCTGGGAATCGAGATTTCTCAGGTATCAGAGGAATAGATGTAACCAGATGACCATAGCAGGAAAGGAGTTCTTTACCATGAAAATTGCGTTGATCAACGAGAACAGTCAGGCGGCAAAAAACAGTATGATCTGTGAGAACCTGAAGAAGATCGTGGAGCCCATGGGCCACAGGGTCTACAACTACGGCATGTATACGGCAGAGGATGAGACTCAGCTGACCTATGTGATGTGCGGCCTTCTGTCTGCCATTCTGCTCAATTCCAAAGCAGCGGATTATGTAGTAACCGGATGCGGCACAGGCGAGGGAGCCATGCTGGCCTGCAATGCATTTCCGGGAGTTCTCTGCGGCCATATCGTGGATGCAGAGGACGGATATATGTTTGCCCAGATCAACGACGGCAACGCAGCGGCCCTTCCTTTTGCCAAAGGATTCGGATGGGGAGCGGAGCTGAGACTCCAGTATATCTTTGAAAAGCTGTTCGGCTGCGAGAGCGGCGGCGGATATCCCAAAGAGAGGGTGGTTCCGGAGCAGAGGAATAAAAAAATTCTGGATGGAGTGAAGGAGATCACTCACAGAGATATGATGACCATCCTGAAAGAGATCGATCAGGATTTCCTGAAAACCGCGGTCAGCGGCGGGAAATTTAAGGAGTATTTCTTTGAGAACTGTCAGGTGCCGGAGATTGCAGAGTATCTGAGAGGCGTGCTGGGATAACTGACGAGCGGTACTGAGATAAGAATGCTTTTTCGAGCGTGCAGATGGATTCTGTACAATCGGGAAAGCATTTTTATATTTCCGCCCGAACCATATTGACGAACTGCCCGCCCCGGCGGCAACTGTGAAATCTCTGTGAAATCGTGGCAATCTGAATCAGAATCTGCTAAAATGGCCTTAATACAGACTATAAGGAGGTTTTGCCATGGATAACTTAAAAGTGCTGGTGGTGGATGATGAAGCCAGAATGAGAAAACTGGTAAAAGATTTCCTGATGATAAAAGGGTTTCAGGTCATAGAAGCAGGGGACGGAGAAGAGGCGGTGGATCTCTTTTTCTCCCAGAAGGATATTGCGCTGATTATCCTGGATGTGATGATGCCCAGGATGGATGGCTGGGAGGTATGCAGGTCCATCCGCAAGTATTCCCAGGTTCCCATCATCATGCTCACTGCCAGAGGCGAGGAACAGGATGAACTTCAGGGGTTCGATCTGGGGGTGGATGAGTATATCTCAAAGCCGTTCAGTCCCAAGATCCTGGTGGCCAGAGTGGAAGCGATTTTGAGAAGGAGCAATGCGGCAGCCAGCGACGTCATCCGGGTAGGCGGGATCCAGATCAACAAGGCGGCTCATCAGGTTACCATCGACGGGACGCCTGTGGACCTGAGTTACAAGGAGTTTGAGCTTCTGACCTATTTTGTGGAGAATCAGGGCATCGCCCTGTCCAGGGAGAAGATCCTGAACAACGTATGGAACTACGATTATTTCGGAGATGCCAGAACCATTGACACCCATGTGAAGAAGCTGCGAAACAAAATGGGGGCAAGAGGCGATTATATCAAGACCATCTGGGGAATGGGGTACAAGTTCGAGGTGAACGATTAAAAGCAATATGCGTAAAAGCCAGTATTTATGGGCGTTTCCGGGGTTTTAGGGGTACGCTGGATAAGGCGGTTACTACCAAGTTACTACCAAAAATACGGTTTTTATGGGGCATAAATTCCATTATTTTCATACATTTCTTACAAATTTCATAGCAGGTTTTAACCGGGGCTGGTTGACGTTGGTTTCAACCAGCCTCGGCTTGTCAAAAGGCACAGGAAAGGCTGTGCCATATCTTTAAAATTCCCTTACACATTTTGCCATGGATTAGCATGGATTATCTTTTTGTTAGCTGAAAATTAGGTCTGCTAACCGCTGAAAGCCGCATAAACACTGGGTTTTCGGGGTTTGCATTAGGAAATTATGAAGTCCCGTATCAGGGGATTATATGGATATGGGGGTGGAGAAGGAAAAGAGAATTTCAATTTTTATGGAGAAATTTAAAAAATTTTTTAAGGTAACGGTATGCGCTAAGAGTGTTTCGGGCGTGATTCCAGGCATTTCAGTATTTCAAGTAAATTTTTAAATAGGAGGTTTATTTATGGATGCTGAAGGAATCAAGTTTTTAAAGGTAGGCGAGGTGGCAGAGATTTTGAACATCAGTAAGTCACTGGCATATGAGTATATGCAGGGTGCGGATTGTCCGTTTACTGTGTTGAGAATCAACAGCCGTTATGTTGTGCCGTATAACAGCTTTTGCGCATGGTATGAGAGTTTGGGCGGCAATGGAGTAGAAAGGGGGAGCATGTAAATGACATTTATGAAATAGTTACATACAGGCTGGCTGGTTTAGTCAGCCTGTAACGGAAAATCAGTAAACATTAAATTTTTAGGAGGATAAGAATTATGGCAGTAGTAAAGTTGATGAATACAGTTCAGACAGAAGATAACATGGTAAAGGGACAGGAAGTTCGCCGGACAGGGAAATATTCGTACATAGATACGAAGCATGAGGGCATTAAAGAAGTAGTCGGCGGACTGGGCGGCTTTTTGGTATTCCTTGATTATGGGAGAAAATAGAAGATAAACAAGAAAACCGGGAAACTGGAATATAAGCAGGATAAGTCCTTAAAGCGTGTAGACACACTTAAGGAGGCAAAAGCGCTTCGCAGGCAGGCAGAGGAAATAAGATTAGGTACGGTAGCGAAAGCACCATCAAAAGTATATTTTGACAAGATGGTGGAGGATTACATGCAGTCAGCGGAGTGGAAGGACAGTACGCAGAGTGCAAAAGACCACCACAAGAATTATTTCAGGCATATGTGTGATTATTTTGTCAATAGACAGCCGAAGGATATCACGAAGCTGGATATTGAGGACTATTTCCAGTGGCAGTTGGAGCGTGGAAGCAGGTCAACAGCAAAGAAGAATAAAGACGGAAGTGTCAGCAAAAAAGAGGGCATTTCTGTGAACACATTGGGAAAGCATAAATGCGCCCTGAAAAAGTTGTGGCAGTTTATGGTGGACTCTAAAAAGTATGGTGTCACGGAAAACATTGAGGCTCGGAGGATGTGGAAAAACTTCCAAAGGGCGATAAGGTAAGGATTTCAGCCGTGCCGGAATGCCTGAAAAAGATTGTGGAGTATGCCATGGAGCAGAGGCGTGAAATCTACGGCATTGTTGGAAGAACGGTTGACAGTGGAGAAAATGTGTATGTGCCGCTTATCAATATCATTGATAACAGGCCGCTCAATAGTCAGAAGATGGGCAGGAAGTGGAAAGAGTATCAGGTGAGACGGAATAAGCGCATGGTAAAAGCCGGGCTTGAGCCGATACCGCTGGTGAGGTATCATGACCTTCGGCATACTCACAGCAACCTGTCAAAGTATATCATACAGTGGCAGGTTTCCTATAACATGGGGCACAAGGTGGTGGTGCCAGATATGGATAATACTACCACAAGGGAGTATTGGAACGACAGATGTCCTGAACGGGGGGACATCATAGAGTATTTTGATACCCATATTAAGATTGATTGGGACAAGGCATTGCGCCAGCCGATCAACCGTGAGGGGAGTGTGCTTAAAGTAAACGGTTCAGGGCATTTGGTGGTATCAGCGGCGGAAAAGGAACGCCGTAAGAAAAAAGGGAGAAAGTTTATCTTTAAAGAAGAGGAACTGGAAGAACTCTTTTTAAAGCAGGATAATGAATAAATATAGCTTGATACGGCTAAGGGAATCAGTACTGTCAATCAACGGGCAGTACTGATTTTTTCTTGCATACCGCATAAAAAATAAGTCATAAAACCGTACATTAACGCCACAGACAAGCATAGTACACGGCGTTAGAATGAAGAAAAATAAAAAATGAAATATATGGAGGTTCATGGATATGTTGAAGAATATGCAGGAAGTATTGGAGTATGGCTTTGAGGTTCTCAATGAAGTTTATTTTGACAATGCGTTGCCGCCAGTTGTGATAACCATTATGAGCAGTCCGAGGACATACGGACATTTTACAGTAGGTAAGGTATGGAAAGCAGAGGAAAACCATTTGAACGAGATTAATATAAGCGCAGAGCATTTGGACAGAAATATAGAGAACGTCATGGCGACCTTACAGCATGAGTTAATTCATTTCTACTGTCAGATAAATAATATAGCAGACACAAGCCAGAGCGGACGTTATCATAACAAGAATTTCAAGAGGGAAGCAGAGGCAAGAGGATTGATAATCAGTTACGCAAAGTATATAGGCTATTCGGTAACAGAGCCGTCACAGGAGTTTATAGAGGTATTACAAAGCAATGGAATAGAAAAACCTATGAATATAAACCGTGACGGCATTATGGGGATTGCGGGCATAGGCGGTATTTCCGGCGGCAGTAATGGGAAAAACGGTACAGACGGAACGGAAGGACGGACAGGGAAAAGGAAAACGAGTACACGGAAATACCAGTGCCCTGCTGTGGGAATAGTTTTCGGGCAACGAAAGATATTCGTGTACTTTGTATAGATTGTAATGAGCAATATGTAAAGGTGGAAAAGTGATTTTGTGGGTACACTCACAAGAATAGAAAATGTCGGGAGAAAGCCATATGCAGTATATGGGAAATATCCCGGCATTTTATTTTGCGAAAGTGTGCCTGTAAATTTGCTCTGAAATGAGGATTGGGTTAAATGAGATATGCTTCAAAAAGTGTCTCAAAATTAAAAAACCGCTCTATTGGAACAGTTTTCATGTGCGAAAAGTGTATGATTGTTTCGCATAAGTAGGGTATAGGCTTATGGGACACTTTTTGAAATGGTAGAAATTTTTGGATATGGCACTTGTCAGTTTAGTTGAGAAAGGAGCAAACATAAGGGTATGGGCGAAAAGATTGGTTATATCAGAGTAAGCACAAATGAGCAGAATACAGCACGTCAAGAGGAAATAATGAAAACACTGGGAGTAGATAAAGTGTACATTGACAGAATGAGCGGTAAAAATACAGACCGCCCCGCCCTACAGAAGATGATGGACTATGTGCGTGAGGGTGATTCTGTAATCGTGGAGAGCATTTCACGATTTGCAAGGAATACAAAAGATTTATTGGAATTGACAGAGGAATTAAATAGTAAGCAAGTGCAGTTTATCAGCCAGAAAGAGAGTATTGACACGGACACTCCGGCTGGTAAGTTCATGCTTACGATATTTGGAGCAGTCGCAGAGTTAGAGAGAGAATACATAAGGCAACGGCAGAGGGAGGGTATTGAGATTGCGAAAGAGAAAGGGAAATATAAAGGACGACCAGAAAAACGATTAGATACATTTGATGAAATTTATCATCAATGGAAAAAGGGAAAGATAACGGCTACTTTTGCCAGTGAGCAACTAAATATAAGCCGGAGTACATTTTACAGGAGAGTAGCAGAGCATGAGGAAGATAGTAAGCCAATAGATTTTTAGGCCGCTATACATAAAGAATTTAGATATAAACACAGTATGAGTATGCAGGGCAACGGTGAGGACAAGGATAAGCAGGTGTTTTTTGTCCTTTCCGTTGCGTTTATTTTTTCAGGCTTTTCAGAAATATATGTCAAGCATAAAAGTTGACGTAGTTTGTAGATACACATGGGCACTCCCGAAAGTGAGTGAATTTGGAAGGAAACTGAAATGGTATAAAGGTACAAAAGAATAGCCATGAGGGACATATAGAAATGAGATGATTTATAGAGAATGTGCTTGCAATTACAGTTACACAGCGTTACAATCCCCACCCATTATGGAGAAAGGAGGTTGAGCGGTATGGAAGAAGTGAAAAGCATTCATAAAGAATTGAGAAGGCTGGAAGATGTGATTGATTCCATTGAGATAAAATTACATAACACAACAGGGCTTCTTGAAATCATAAGGCTGGGTATGGAGCGGCTTTATAAAGAAGAATATACATATGAGATAGCGAGTGTATGTATTTTGGCGGAGGATCTTTCAGCGATCAATGACACGGAGATTACAAAGATTCAGGCTATACTGGCAGAGATAAAAGAGCGGTTCTGACATAAGCAAGTTGAAAAGGCGGTGATAGAAAAGGAATGGCAGGGCGTGTCATACAAATACAGCCTTGTCATTCCTGTAAACTTAGTAAAAAAGATTGTAAAAACTGGTATTATTTATCGTTCAGCATAGATACATCAAGCAGTTTGGCAGTATCGGCTTTATCAATGCCTAGCAGGTAATCAGTGGAACAGTGATATAAATGTGCAAGCGATATGAGGTTTTCAATGCTGGGTGTCCTCTCTCCGCTTTCATAGTTTGATATGACGGAAGCAGACACGCCGATAGTGGAAGCAACCTGTTTCTGTGAAAGATTTCGTAAAATGCGCTGTTGCTGTAGCCGCTGGCCTAATCCATTTATCATGTAAGCACCTCCATGTAACGATTGTACTTGAAATAAATTTGCTTTAGGATATGAATAGTTTGCTAAAAGCATTGAAAACTATGCGGAAAGATGATATAATAGATAAGATATAATGAGGTGCTTAATTCCATATTGCTTGTCAATGTAGATGATGATGAGGCGCGTTCCGTGATAGACAAGCTTGAGGATGAATACGGAAAAAATATGGAAGAGAAGATGAAAGATGCCGTGACAATTACGAATGAAGAAATTTGTTCTTCCATCTGTAAAGAACTGGGCATAGAAAAGACGGATAAGTTTACCTTGGAGCAGTTGGAAGAGATATGGGAGATTGATTTTGGACTGTTGAGGGAGGAAGACAGCGAATGGCTGCCATATCTGACAAATTTGGACGATTATATATATATCTACGAAAACGATAACATTACAAATCTTCATATGTTTAAAAACTATATACTCACATGGTCTGTTGAAAATGGGTTGCCAAGTTCCGGAGCAAGTATTAGAATAGAAGGATGCAACAATTTGACAAGCCTGGATGGCATTGAGGAAATTCGTGTTTCAGAATGGCAATACATAGGGGACCTGACTATTAGCCAATGTCCCAATCTGACAGACATCAGTGCTCTAAAGGAGATTGGTATTTGCGAGTATCTTTACATTGATTTGACTGAAAATATCACAGAAGAGATGATAGCGGACGTGTATTACAACAATCCAAACATAGGTATGGTAAGGGTTAGCGAGGAAATCAGCAAAGGGCATACGAGAGTGAAATATGACTTGACAGATAATTTGGAGGAGGTTGAAAGAAAAATAGAGGAACTTGAAGAGGAACTTGACTTTTAGAGTAGGGCAACGGCAGGTTTGGGTGATTTTAATTATCCAAGTTGTCTAAGCTATACGAAAATGGTATGCTTACAAAAGAGGAATTTGAGCAACTAAAGCAAGAAATAATAGGCAGTCAATAAAAGGAGAACAAATGAAAAGGAAAACGATAGCACTTATGACAGCCTTGACACTTGTATTCAGTTTATCAGCTTGTGGAGATAAAACAGCTTCACAAGCTGAAATTCCTGATACATCAAGTGCAGAGGAATCAACAGAGGAAACAATAGAAGAAGCAGAGGTAACCGAAGAAGAAAGCACGGGGGAAGAAGAAACTATACCGGAGATTTCACCGGAAGAAAAGGTACAATCTGCATTAGGTGAGATGCCTTACTATGGCGACACCTCGAAATGTGCAATGACAGCGGAACAGGCAACAGCATTTGCACAATTAATAGCGGATGGTTTGGCTGGGGATTTCAGCTTTAGAGGTGGGTATGTTAAAGATTATAGTATTCTAACATGGGGTGAACCATTTTATGCAACGACAGTTAATTTGGACAATGTGCTGATTGATAAATTAGGTGTAATACTGGCCGATTTTGCCGGCGACGGAATCCCTTATCTTTATTTGTACAATAATGCGGAAAACTATTGGGAAAACTATTGGGAAATATATGGATGGAAGGGTAACAAGGCAGAATTAACTTTTGAAAAGGTGCTAAATACCTATACTCTTTATGACTTATATGAAGATGAGGAGGGTCAAATAAAATTATCAGAGGAATCTCCTATGTCCATGTCCCATTGTATCAGCAGATATTCGTTTGGCAATGGAACAATGGAAGAAATCTATACATATTCGGAGGATGTTTTAGAAGACGGTAATACGCATGTTATGGAAAATGGTGTTGAAACTGCCGTGTATACACCGGAAGAATATTCTCAATATAATACGCCATTTTTAGGCGATTATGTTGAAAACCATAACCACACGTTACCTTACACATGTTTGTACGATATGCCCCCATGCACCTTGGAGGAAATGGTCAATTACCTCAATGTCTATGCAACAGCTATGAGTGACGGACAGTCTGTACCTGTAGAGATAAAGAAAGTGGATTCATCAGAAAATAATGACAATGCGTCAGAAATAGAAGGAATACCAGAAAAAGATTTACAAGATATCAACTATAGTATAGCAGGAAATGACATAATATATAATAACAAGACGTTTAGAGATTTAAGTGCTAATTTGGATTTAGTAGTTTCGGATTCAGTATATGATAAGGATACACTGATAAGATTTTTATTATATACATATAAAGCGGACGAAGAAGAAATATTTACCAGAGCAACACATGATGAAGATGTTGATTTAGAAGCTTTAGAAGGGTTAGGAGTTGATTATAATGATTTATCAGTCCATGATATGATGTATGAATATCCAGAGTATGCCAGATTATATGACAAATATAATGAAGAGGCAACGTGGCGATTAGAAATATTCACCTATGGTTATCAAAATGTAATAGCATTAGCTGGTTGTAAATCTTATATAGCAGTTGTAAAATATGGATATTGAGAATATAGAAAATACATTCCAAGTGAAAATTGACGTACAAAGTTCCGGTGAATGGCTTGTAACAAGTGTTGAATAAGCAGACAAGAAATATGATTTCCTGTATAAAGCAGGATTTACAACTTAAATTGTAATATGCATCAAAAAGGACTGTCCTTTAAAAGGGCGGTCTTTTTGATTGGTTTAACTCAATGGGGATAATTGAAAACATATTTGATTAAGAGTAAAGCAATAAAATAGTATGGGCATATATTTTTTTGTTAAAACATGACAAGCGTTCCGGCATGGTAAAAAAATTCGGTGAGAAAATTCGGTTCGTATGCAGTATGGAAAAAATATGTATACATCAACCTATACAGTGGATAAAAATTGCCAGCATGGATATGTATAAATCATAAGATATGCGGCAATCTCCCTAAAAATCAGTGTTACATAATGGTTTATTTCCTTGCACTATCACGTCTAGGCACATGGGTATCCCAGCGTTAGTATATATGTGTAAGATAAATAAATAATTAGTGCTAAGCACGGAAAGAAAGAGGTAAACATTATGTGTATGTATTTGAGCAATGGCAACTTTTTAGGACAGAGATTGATTGGCTATGATTTCTACGATAGCAAGAGCAAGGGATTCATTGGATTAACGGAGAAACAGGTAATGACAAAGCTGAAAAACAATGAAAAGATTTACGGCTTTGTCATTGGTGAAGAGGACGGAAAAGAGGTCCTTAAGCTGGATGTTCAGGGTTTCAACATGAGCAATTTGCAGTTGAAAACCGGGGTGAATAACCTGTCATGGCTGAATGAGGACAGCGGTTCTGATATGAACATGGAATTGATTGTGGTGGCGGTCAGCAGTGACAAAAAGAAAGTTTATGAAACAGTCAATGCCCGTCATGCAAGGGTGGAGTACAGCGAGGACAAGTTAAAAATGATGATTGAACTTGGTGTTCCGGTGGCTGGCGTAAGGCTGGAAAAGAATAGGCTGGTGACCTGCGAGGGTATCGGCAATGAGGAAGAAGTAAAAGAGGGGGCGTAAGCCTCCTCTTTTGAGGAAAAGGGCTTCCGGAGGTTCAGGAGAGGATTTAGAGAGGTGCATAGAGATAATGATTGAGCAGTATAGAGGGTATGAGATAAAGGTTTATTGGAGTGATATTGAAATGGGATATGTATTCTGCGTATTCAGCAAGGACGGCGAGGGGATTAAGGAAAGCGGGGCATATTTCTATGAAGAAAACGCATGGCTGGGAGCAAGGGAAGCGGTGGACTGGCTTGTGGAAAAAAGTGAGAATGGAGGCTGAAGGAAAAAGTTGGAAGTACACTCACAAGTAAGGGCATAAAAAGTAATCCTGTTTTGGTGTATGAGCCGGGCAGGATTTTTTATTGTGAAAAAAGTGAATGTATTGCATGGAAAGAATGATTTATACATGAAGGGCGTTGAGAGAACATGAAAAACAGCAGTTAAATATGATAGGTATAAAATAAAAAAAGAAAGGGAAATGTTTGATAAATCAGGCATTTCAAAAGGACGTTAAAAGATGATGAACAGAAAAATGGCAAAAGAGGCTATGGCAAAAATGTTGTTTGCTCGGATGTTGAAGGGGGAAATCATTGTAGTTGAATACGCAGATGAAAAGAAAGAGGAGGTCAGGAAATATTTCCCGGAGCATATGGCGCACATGTTTGGCACGGATGAAATTATTGAGATAA
Source organism: uncultured Hungatella sp. (assembly GCA_910586845.1). Lineage (GTDB taxonomy): Bacteria > Bacillota > Clostridia > Lachnospirales > Lachnospiraceae > UBA3402. Next base: position 3,909 of record CAJUJV010000043.1, on the reverse strand, counting down.
TAAAATGCACAATGGGGTGTATCCATAAACAGTTAAGCGAAGCAGGGAAGGGAGAAGTAATAATGATATTGATAGAGAAAATAAAATATATCAGTTATGGCATGGTTTTTCATTGGTAAATGGCATGAGGAAATATGGGCGGCATGGTGCATAAAAGATTAGGAGATAAACCGTTGTTTCGCCTACAGTCAAGGTAATACATAAGCGTTATAATCCCCTGTGAGATTTGGGAACAGGGGATTATTTTTGTAACTGTTAACGAAGAATACGGAGCATTGTCTCCGGGCGAAAAGAGAATAATGAAATAGTCTTATAGGCTTTTAAAAGTGCCTGAATTTCAAGAATGGGCATAGGAAAATGTGCGTGTTAGTAGTATAATGTTGGAAAAGCATACCGAGGAGGTTACTATGGGAGAACAGTCAGCAAAGGGAAAAAATCAGGAATTAGGAGAGGTTATAGATAGACTGTCAGAAATCAGCAGGAAGATAGATGGCGATACGGATGGAAAGAAACCGGAATTAGTGTTTAATGACAATGTTGAAAAGGACGTTAAAACTGATTTAGTGGGAGAAAATGGAGAGGAAGCCAGGTCGAACCCGGAAAAGAAAGCTGGAGAAGAGGCCAAGCCGGAATCAGGGGAGCAGGACGAGAAAAATGACAAGCCGGATTCAATGGAAGAAAGTGAAGAGGATGATGAGCCAGAAGCAGACAGAGGGGACTACTTGTCTGTAAAGGTATATGAGGATATTGACATAAAAGACGTGTCGAAAGGGTCGAAATTTACGATAAGGATTTTAAACAGGGATGGGTTTTATGTTGACATAGATATGTTTGCGTACAGGGATATTGTGCTTGACAATGAGAAAAGTGAGGAAGAATTTATAACCTCGAAAGTAGAGAGGATTATAGGGATTAACAGCGATATTGACAAGGCAAGCAAAATTATATGCGACATCCTTTCAAAATTATGCTACCAGAAGGACTTGCAGATTAAGCGTTACAGGGAATTGGGCTGGGATTTTTATAACGGAGTACAGATTTTTAAATATGATAAGATTTACTGTGTGGCGAAGAAAACTGACATGTTCAATGGAGAATGTGCAAATGAGGTTGCGGATGGGCTGATGAATAAGGAAGATACAGCCGGGGATTATGAGGACTGGCTTGTGGATTTTTCACGGCTGGTTTATTGTTTCGATATGGACGCACTGATAATCGCCACGGCTTGCACTGGCGTGATAAGGCAGTTGTTGCCATATACGAAAGAAAACAATATGCAAAAAAACGTATTCCCAAAGTGCATGACATTATCAAAAAACGTAATGTCATTATAGAGAGCCTTGATTACAGGGAACTGATTAAGAAATATAACGGCAAGCCATATAAGGATTCAAACGGGGCAGAACATCCCGAAGATGAAGCAATGAGCAAAAAGAATAAGCTATGGTATTTTGACCCGCCGTACCACCCGGCAACATTATCTGGTGGGAAAAATGCGCCGTATATGATGGGATTTCCTATAAAAATGGTTTATGAAATGACACGGATACTGCATAATGACAGAATGGACGAGTTCGGGGAGATAAAATATTTCATTAAGTCGGACTATAACCCGAAATATAGATATGAGGAAGAATATGGCAAGACAGATAAAGATTTAAAGGTACTGGCAGGCTTAAAGAAGGCTTACCATGATTTTGACGTACTTGAAGAAAACGACAAGAACAGCAGGGATTATGCAGACACGGACATTGCATATTATGTAGAGTGCATTGGTGATTTTGGAAAAGGTGCTGTCGATGCCGATGGGGTACAAACATTCGGCATGGAATACGTCTGGTGCAGGGGGAACTATCAGGGCGAAGAAAGCAGTAACTGGAAGTATAACGGCACGGAGCAACTAATATAATTGCAGGTACAAGAGATTTTGGGGATATTCTGGGTATGGCTGGAATATCCCTTAAATATTTGTGGGAAACGGTAAAAACGGACGTGACTTTTTATAGGATGGGCGTTAGAATAGAGGTGTAAGGGATTATGGGCTTTCAGGCAGTTACTACCGGAAAAGGGGGAAATGGGTTGGTTTCTACCAGGTTTCTACCAAATGGGTAAAAAGGTATGGTTTTAATGGAAATATAGGAAATTATGAAGATTATGTAAAATAGTGAGGAACAGGTGGAAATAATGGAAAATAAGTGGTATAAAAGAATAGAAATGATTGTAGGTATGAGCTACAAATTTGATGCAGCAGAACAGCCGAGGTGAAAAGGATGAAAAAATCCATACGGTTTCGATTCAGTGTGATCTTTATCGGACTGATGGCCATGATTCTGCTGGGGATCTGGGGGGTCAACAACTGGCTGCTGGAGGACTTCTACATTAATCAGAAGATAGAGGCGCTGCAGCTGGCTTATTCGGAAGTAAATGAACTTGTGAAGGAGAAAATGGAACATGATGAGTATCTGGGCGATGCTTTTGTCAACGGAGTAGACCGGAATAATGAAGCCCAGAGCCAGGCTCTCAGCCTTCTGCGGAAGCTCAATGACCAGTATAATATTACTCTGCTGGTCATCGACAGTTTTAATAATATCCCCCTGGCCGCTTCCAACAGAGACATTAATTTTATGATGGACAGAGTCTTTCAGTATATGCTGGGACGCAACAACCCCAGGACTCAGATCATAGCAGAAAATGAAGACTATACCATTCAGAGAACATTTGATCCACGATCAAAATCTTTTTATCTGGAAAGCTGGGGATATTATTCTGACGACAGGACCATCTTCATCATGTCCATCCCTCTGGCCAGTATCAGGGAAAGCGTTCAGCTGTCCAACCGTTTCCTGATCTATGTAGGCGCTGCGGCCATGGTTCTGGGAAGCATCATCCTGTATTTTACCATGAAGATGGTGACTTCGCCTATCCTTCAGCTGGCGGATATTTCCGAAAAAATGTCCCGCCTGGATTTTGAAGCGAAATACAAGGGAGATGCCGAGGATGAGATCGGGATCCTGGGCAACAGCATGAATGCGCTCTCGGACAAGCTGAAGGAGACCATCGGGGAACTGAAGTCGGCCAATAATGAACTTTTGAGGGACATCGAAGAGAAGATCCAGATTGACGAGATGAGGCAGGAATTCATTGCCAATGTGTCCCACGAGCTGAAGACGCCTATCGCTCTGATCCAGGGATATGCGGAAGGGCTGATCGAGGGTATGGGAGATGAAAAGGAAAGCAGGGATTATTACTGCGAGGTGATCATGGATGAGGCCAATAAGATGAACAAGATGGTCAGGCAGCTTCTGACGCTGAATGCTTTGGAATCCGGCAACGATCAGGCTGCCATGGAGCGGTTCGATCTGGCAGAGCTGATCCGGGGAGTTCTGGACGCCACAAGGATCCTGATCGACCAGAAGGAAGCAGTGATCGAATTTTCCTGCAGTCATCCCGTCTATGTATGGGCCGATGAATTTAAAATAGAAGAAGTAGTGACCAACTATGTGAGCAACGCCCTGAATCATCTGGCAGGTGAAAACAGGATCAGGATCACCATAGAGGAGAGGGAAGACAGGGTGAGAGCCGCCGTGAGAAACACGGGCAAACCGATTCCGGAAGAAGACCTGCCCAATATCTGGACCAAGTTTTATAAGGCAGATAAAGCCAGGACCAGAGCCTACGGAGGAAGCGGAATCGGCCTGTCCATCGTCAAGGCGGTGATGGATTCACACCATCAGGAATGCGGCGTCCGAAACGTGGAGGACGGGGTCGAATTCTGGTTTGAGCTGGATTCAAAAAATTGAAAAAAATCTGTTGACAAATGCAGAAAGATTTGTTATCATAAGTCTCGCCCCGTGAGAACGGGGCAGGATTTTGAAAAAAATCCAGAAAATGTAAAAAAGTTGTTGACAA
>CAJUJV010000042.1:13473-34979 GCA_910586845.1 uncultured Hungatella sp. | reverse complement strand
GGGTAATACCTGTTCCCATTCCGAACACAGAAGTCAAGCCTAAATGTGCCGAAAATACTTGCGGGTTACCCTGCTGGAAAGATAGGTTGTTGCCAGATTTATATATATTCCTCGTTAGCTCAGTTGGTAGAGCGCTCGGCTGTCGAGCAGATCGCAAGATCAAAAAGTTAGCAGCTCTATAAGGAAACTTATAGATGAAAAGGTGGCTAAGTCGGTGAAACTCTTAACAGGTAATGCTGAAGACAATACCGAGCAAGGCGAAAGCTATGTGTAGAGACTTTACACCACCTACCTAAGTCGAGAGATATGGTAAAGATAAAGTCCAGACTACAAATTATGATTAAATCATAATGCTAATGAAAATTAGTGTGGTGCAGTAACCGATAGGTCGTTGGTTCGAGTCCAACACGAGGAGCCATAAAGATAACAGATACAAATAAGAGTATCTGTTATTTTTTATTTGTTCGCTAGTATTTTCTAGAAAAATTATATATAATGAATAAATAAGGAGGAATAAAACTATGGCTTTTGATTATAAAAAAGAATATTTAAAAAAATGATATAATTATTTTATAGATAATAGTAATTTGTAAAAAATAAAGGAGATATTATTATGGCTTTTGATTATAAAAAAGAATATAAGGAATTTTATATGCCAAAGAATAAACCAAGTATTATAAAAATTCCTAAAATGAATTATATTGCAGTTAGAGGAAAAGGAAATCCTAATGATGAAAATGGAGAATATAAACAGACAATAGGTCTTTTATATGCGATTGCTTTTACTATAAAAATGAGTTATAAAGGCACACATAAAATAGATGGTTATTTTGAATATGTAGTTCCACCACTTGAAGGATTTTGGTGGCAAGATGGAATGAAAGATGATATTGACTATAATAACAAAGACCAAATGAACTTTATATCTATTATTAGATTACCAGACTTTGTAACAAAAGAAGATTTTGACTGGGCTATAAAGGAAGCAACAAATAAGAAAAAAGCAGATTTCTCAAAAGTGGAATTTTTAACTTATGATGAAGGAATTTGTGTTCAATGTATGCACATAGGCTCTTATGATGATGAACCCACTACTATTAATTTAATGCACAAATATATGATAGAAAATGGATATGAATTAGATATAACCAATAATAGATACCATCATGAAATATATTTGAGTGATCCAAGAAGATGTGATACAAGTAAATTAAAGACAGTTATAAGACATCCAATAAAAAAATTATAAAAGCCAAACAAGAAGAACAATTGACTTTTATATAGAAAAGAGGAAAAATATGAATGAATATATAAATTTAACATTAGAAAACATAGAAAAAGGATACAAAGCAGAGACGGTTTTGTATTCTTTTTTATCGTAAAAAATCTCTTGACAACCTCTTCCACCTATGGTATCATTTCCTAGTGTGCCGCACTGTGAGGCTGAAGTTCTGTCTGGGGACAGGCAGACGCCGAAGCGGGCGAGTAATGATAATAGGAGGTGCCATATGTACGCGATTATTGCAACAGGTGGTAAGCAGTATAAGGTAGCGGAAGGCGATATCATTATGGTAGAAAAGCTTGGTGTAAACGCCGGCGAAACCGTTACGTTTGACCAGGTTCTTGCAGTGAATAACGGACAGCTGGCTGTCGGATGCCCTACAGTAGAAGGTGCAACCGTAACCGCAACCGTTGTGTCAGAAGGCAAGGCTAAAAAAGTGATCGTATACAAGTATAAGAGAAAGACCGGATATCATAAGAAAAACGGTCACAGACAGCTCTTTACTGAGGTTAAGATCGACAAGATCAACGCTTAATATGATTCATGTAACCGTATTGACCGATTCGGAACATCGGTATGTGGGTATAGATATGGAAGGTCATGCGGGTCTGGCCGAAGACCATCAGGAAGGGCAGGAGCTTGTCTGTGCAGCGGTATCTGCGCTCACTCTCAATATGGCCAATTCTGTGGAACGATTTACAGACGATCCCTTTCAGGCTCACGAAGACCAGGAGAAGGGCAGTTTTTCTTTTCGCTTTTCTTCACAGATCAGTTCAGGATCAGAGCTTCTTATGAATTCTTTTGTATTCGGTCTGATGAATATAGAAGAGTCCTATGGAGAACCATATATCAAAATTCGTATTAAGGAGGTGTAAATGATGTTTAAGATGAACCTTCAGTTATTCGCTCATAAAAAAGGAGTTGGTTCCACTAAGAACGGCAGAGATTCCGAATCCAAGAGACTCGGCGCCAAGAGAGCTGACGGACAGTTTGTTCTGGCCGGCAACATTCTCTACAGACAGCGGGGAACCAAGATCCATCCAGGTGTCAATGTAGGCCGCGGCGGCGATGATACATTATATGCCAGAGTCGATGGCATTGTAAGATTCGAGAGAAAGGGCAGAGACAAAAAGCAGGTTTCTGTATATCCGAGAACAATCAATGAGTAATTTGGATGGCTTCATACTTATGATGTATGAAGCCATTTTCCTTACTCGAATTTGAGAAAGGTTAAGGTAGTCCATGTTTGCAGATCGCGCAAAAATTTTTATCAAGTCCGGAAAGGGCGGAGACGGGCATGTCAGTTTCCGCCGGGAGCTGTATGTCCCCGCAGGCGGGCCTGACGGAGGAGACGGCGGGAAAGGCGGAGATATTATCTTTCAGGTCGATGACGGTCTCAAAAACGGGGAACCTGGAGGCAAAAAACGCTGTCACGGCGCGAATGGCAAAGATCTGGTGATCAAGGTTCCGGAGGGAACCGTGATCAAAGAGTTTGAAAGCGGTAAAGTGATCGCAGATATGTCAGGGGAAAACCGCCGGGAGATCATTTTAAAAGGCGGAAAAGGCGGATTGGGCAACATGCATTTCGCCACCTCTACCATGCAGGCTCCCAAATATGCCCAGCCTGGCCAGGAAAGTCAGGAACTGTGGGTTCTTCTGGAGCTTAAGGTTATTGCAGACGTAGGCCTTGTAGGCTTTCCCAATGTAGGCAAATCCACTTTGCTGTCCCGGGTCAGCAATGCCCGGCCGAAAATCGCCAACTATCATTTTACCACTCTGGATCCCCATTTAGGGGTGGTGGATCTGGATGGAGATGCCGGATTTGTCATGGCTGATATTCCGGGTCTCATTGAAGGCGCCTCCCAGGGAGTAGGACTGGGGCATGATTTTCTGCGCCATATAGAAAGGACCCGGGTTCTGATCCATGTGGTGGATGCCGCCTCCACAGAGGGCCGGGATCCTATTGAAGACATCCGCACCATCAATGAAGAACTCCGGGCCTACAATCCTGAACTGCTCCGGCGTCCCCAGATCATCGCAGCCAACAAGATCGATGCCGTATATGACGATGCCTCTGACCCGGTCACCCGGATCAGGGAGGCGTTTGAACCGGAAGGAATCCCTGTATATCCTGTTTCTGCCGTCAGCGGAAAGGGAGTGAAAGAGCTTCTCTACGGAGCCTATGAACTGCTGAAGAATCTGAATCAGAAGCCTGTCATATTTGAAAGGGAATTTGACCTCCAGACCATCCGTACAGGTTCCAATCTTCCCTTTACCGTAGAGCAGAACGAGGACGGAGAGTATGTTGTGGAAGGTCCCAGAATCGAAAAGATGCTGGGATACACCAACCTGGAGTCGGAAAAGGGATTTGTATTTTTCCAGAATTTCCTCAGAGACACCGGAATCCTGGAAGAGTTGGAAAATGCAGGTATCCAGGAAGGTGATACGGTGCGGATGTACGGCCTGGCCTTTGAATATTACAAATAAAACATATGAGGACCAAAAGTCCGGAAGGGATTTTTTATGACTACGAAACAACGGGCCTGTCTCAAGGGCCTTGCCATGACTATGGAACCGATTCTTCAGATCGGCAAATCCAGTCTGACTCCGGAGCTTACGGCAGCCGTAGATGAGGCTCTGGAAGCCAGGGAACTGATCAAGATCAGCGTCCTGAAAAACTGTTTTGACGACAGCCGCCAGCTGGCCCAGACACTGGCAGAACGAACCCGCTCAGAAGTGGTTCAGGTAATCGGGAAAAAGATCGTTCTCTACAGACAGGCAAAGGATGAGAAGAAGAGAAAGATCGTACTTCCAAACTAATATCACAAGGAGGATCCGGATCTATGACGAAGATCGGAATTATGGGAGGTACTTTTGATCCTGTGCACAACGGCCATCTGCTGCTGGCGAAGCAGGCCTGTACCGAATATGTCCTGGATGCAGTCTGGTTCATGCCTTCCGGACAGCCTCCCCACAAAAGAGACCGGGTTGTCAGTGACAGTTCCCATCGCTGTGCCATGGTAAAGCTGGCAATAGCAGGAGAACCAGCCTTTGCTTTTTCTGATTTTGAGGTTTCCAGGAAAGGCAGCACTTATACGGCAGAAACCATGGAACTGCTGAAAGCTTCCTGCCCGGATCATAAATTTTATTATATCATCGGTGCAGATTCCCTTTATGAGATTGAAAAATGGTATCAGCCGGAGCGGGTACTTGCCAGTGTATCCTTTTTGGTTGCTGACCGGGAATATGCCGGCGAACACCGTCCCCTGAACGACCAGATCACCTATCTGACAGAACGCTACCATGCATGTATCCAGAAGCTTCACTGCTGTGAAATGGCTGTCTCATCTGACGAGATCCGCCATGCCATAAGGCTGGGGCAGCCTGTGGACGATTATGTTCCCCGGGCGGTCAGGGAATACATTGATTCTCATCATCTGTACCGGTTATGACAGGAGGAGAACTATATGGACGCTCAGATCATGAAACTGAGAAAAAAACTCAAAACCAAATTAAGCGCTTCCCGTTATGAACACTCTTTAAGTGTCTCCTTTACCTGTGTCTGTCTGGCAATGCGGTATGAATATCCCCTGGACAAGGCAGAACTGGCAGGACTCATGCATGACTGTGCCAAATGTTACACAGATGCAGAAATCCTCAAATATTGTGAAAAACGGCGGATTCCCGTTACTGAAAACGAGCGCCTGGCTCCCGCAGTCTTACATGCAAAATACGGAGCCTGGCTTGCCCAAAAACGCTATGGAATCCAGGATCAGGAAATTCTTGATGCCATATCCTGTCACACTACAGGAAAAAAAGAGATGAAGACCCTTGACAAGATCCTGTACGTGGCTGATTATATCGAGGCCCGGCGGGACAAGGCCCGGAATCTTCCGGCCATGAGAAAGCTGGCCTTTGAAGATCTGAATCGGGCCATGTATCAGATCATGAAAGGAACTCTTGATTACCTGACCAAAAAAGGCAGCTCCCTGGACCCTATGACAGCGGAAGCTTTTGCTTATTATGAGAAAAAATATCAAAAGAACAAGGAGGAAACGTGATGTCAAGATCGTTAGATATGGTAAAAGTGGCCAAAAAGGCTTTGGAAGACAAAAAAGCACAGGACATTAAAGTCATCGATATCCGGGATGTGACGGTGATCGCCGACTATTTTCTCATTGCTGACGGTTCCAATCCCAACCAGGTCCAGGCCATGGTAGACAATGTCGAAGAGATGCTTGCCAAAGCAGGGTATGAGTGCAGGCAGATCGAAGGCAGCGGAAACGGCGGATGGGTCCTGATGGACTACGGTGATATCATCGTACACGCTTTTTCCAAAGAGGATCGGCTCTTCTATGATCTGGAGCGCATCTGGAGAGACGGAAAACTGCTGGGAAATGATGAACTGGAATCCATGTGAGCAAGCAAAGCGGCTTTACGCCCGTAGAGGGAGTGAGGCCGCTTTATTTGCTTTTCTCGTTTCTGCCTTCATAAAGTTTTTTCAAAAATCTGTTATATAAACAGCGATAAGTTTACATAATACTTTTATGTAAACTTATCACTATGTTTACATCATGCGAATCAGGCCGATAACAATTCCCAGAATCTTTACTTCATCTACAATAATAGGCTCCAGTGCATCGTTCTCAGGCTGTAAGCGGTAATGTCCCTTTTCTTTGTAAAATCTCTTGACTGTAGCCGAGTCATCGATCAGCGCCACGACGATATCACCGTTATGTGCATACTCCTGCTGCTTGACAATGATCTGATCTCCGTCAAATATCCCGGCATTGATCATGCTTTCCCCTTTCACGCGAAGCATAAAGGTCTGCCCGTTAGGCAGCAGTTCCACAGGAACGGGAAAGTAATTCTCGATATTCTCCTCTGCCAGAATAGGCTGTCCTGCGGCGACCGTGCCGATCATAGGCACATTCACCACCTCGCGCCTGGTAAGGTTAAAGCAGTCGTCAATGATCTCTATAGTCCTCGGTTTCGTAGGATCCCTGCGGATATAACCGTTCCTCTCCATGGTCTCCAAATGGGAATGCACCGATGATGTGGACTTCAAATGAACAGCCTCGCATATCTCGCGGACCGACGGGGGATAACCTTTCTTTAAGATCGTCTCCTTGATGTATTCCAGAATTTCCTGCTGCTTTGCTGTGATCCTTCCTTGTTCTGCCATATCCTGACCTCCCAAATAGAACATGTATTCTTTATCTACAATATATAGTATCATATGTTTCTCCAAAATGCAAACTTTTGTTCGGAAAAACCGGAAAAATATATTGACAAACATCTGTTCGATTGCTATAATAGACATACATTTCAGAACGTTTGTTCGCTATCCATATAACAGAGGAGGGCAGGTTATTATGAAAAAGTCACTGGTATTTTTCTCACTTGGAGCTATGCTAGGCTGCGGTTTCTTCAGTATTTTTCTTATGAATGTGCTGGCTAAAGAGCCTCAGAAGCCGGAGATGATCTCATATTATACCTGCATCGAGATCCGGCCGGGAGATACCCTCTGGAGCATTGCCGAGACCTATACTGAGGGCACGGATATTTCTGTTGAAGATTATGTCCGGCGCCTGAAGCAGATGAATCATATAGGGGAAGACATTATCCACCCCGGACACTATCTGACAGTTATGTACCAGCGCCCCTCAGCGCCGGCAGAAGAGAAGAGCAGCGCTTCTGTTTATGAACGCTGATATGGAGAACAGGGTCCTCACAGCAGACCCCGGCTGAGGCTAGGACGGATTACTGCATATTCTTTCTTGTCCGCAGCCCTTCTCCGGAAGATTACCCCTTTGTTTCCCGCAGCTGAACTTTATCTTTAGCGCTCCGTCGTCTGGCATCATCCAGAGCAGCATAATGTTTTTTGGTCGTATTCACATCCGTATGGCCCAAAACATCAGCTACCAGATAGATATCGCCTGTTTCCTGATAAAGAGATGTTCCATAAGTACTGCGCAGTTTGTGAGGCGTGATCTTCTTAAGCGGAGCTGCGATCCTGGCAAATTTTTTTACAAGATTTTCCACACTCCGTACAGACATCCGTTTCATCTGAAGTGAGAGAAAGAGAGCATTTTCATGCCCCTCAACCGGTATCATTTCCTTTCGCTGTTCCAGATAATCGCTGAGAGCATATTCTACTTCCATCCCGAAATATACCGTCACTTCTTTACCGCCTTTTCGATGAATATGGATTCCCCCTGTTTTCAGATCCACATCATTCAGATCAAGACCCACACATTCTGATACACGGATCCCTGTTCCAAGCAGAAGTGTCATGAGAGCCAGATCCCTGACTCTGGTTCTTTTATGATACTGTTTTTGCTTCTCCGTAAGAGATTCCCCTTTTTCCACTTCGTCCAACAAGGAAACCACCTCATCTGCCTCCAGACGGATGATCTCTTTTTCATGGAGTTTGGGAAGACTGACCAGGGCTGCGGGATTATTTTTGATCATCTCTCTTCGATAATAGTAGTTGTAAAAGCTTTTCAGAGAAGAAATCTTTCTCATGATTCCCCGTTCTTTATTTACGACTTCCTGATTCTTTTCATTAAAACGATATTTCAGATACTCCATATATTCTTCCAGGTCTGTGACTGTCAGCTGATCCAGGTGGGAGAGTGTGATATCTTTCCTGTCCAGTTCGGCCATAGCCGGATTTTCCTTCCGAAGAAAATCAAAAAATATTTTCATATCATAGGCATAGGCAATTCTGGTTCTGGAGGAGGTCTGAGGTTCGATCCCCCGGAAAAATTCCGGACAGAAGGGGGGAAGCTCCTGAATCATAGAGCGCAGTTTCCTGATATTTTCTCTGTCTTTCTGTTCATGATAAGGCAGTTGGTTCATATTGATTCCTCCATTGATTCATTTCCGGGCCAGCCCGGAAGATTGCCGTTTAAAATAGCATGAAACATACGGTCCCTTACTCCCGGATTGTCATGTTCCAGATTCTTTGTCACTTTTTTAACATATTCCCGTTTCGTATAGCCGTCCGCCGGACATGGATTTTTACAGACAGGAAGCTGATATTTGCGGGAAAAACCTATGATATCTGCTTCATCTACGTACAGAAGAGGTCTGATCAGCGTCAGACCGGTTCTGTCCAGAAAAGTTTTAGGAGGGAAGGAATAAAACCTTCCCTCATAGATCAGAGATAGCATCATAGTTTCCACAAAATCATTTTTATGATGTCCATAGGCAACCTTGTTGCAGCCCAGCTCAAGGGCCCGCCGATTCAAAGCTCCCTTGCGTAGTTTTGCACACAGAGAGCAGGGACTGGATTCCTCACGTGCCTTAAGGATCTTTCCTATATCAGTAGATACTGCCTGAAAGGGAACCGACAGCTGCCTGCAGAGCTTTTCGATTCCTGACAGATCAAATCCTTCATAGCCAAGATCCACTGTGACCGCACAGATCTCAAATTTCTTCGGATAAAACTTCATAAGGTTCTCCATGGCATACAGTAAAGCCAGACTGTCCTTGCCGCCTGATACGCCTATGGCTATGCGGTCGCCATCATCAATCATCCCATAAGCATCCACCGCCTGGCGGGTCAGGCTCAGTAATCGCTGCAGTTTCATAAAAACTCCTTTAGTTGTGATAAAGACAGCAGTGACAATACCTTTACACAACTATTCGCGAAAGTCTAGTTTAACGAATAGTTTGGCTGCTTCCAGTTTTATACTCCGGGCCCAACAGCCTCTGTAGATTCCGCCACCGGTTTTTCTTCATATATGTGATCCCCGGTCTGGCCCGGCGATTGTGAACTTCCTGGACCTCCAATTCCGCCAGGACCTTCTGAACCTCCGGGATTTTCATAACTTCCCGGACCGGCTGGACCTGCCGGACCATCAGATGTACCAGAAGATTCCAGCTGACTTCCCGGGCCTGAAATCGGTTCGCTCTGTTCTGTACTGGCGTCGGTTTCATCTGATCCAGATTCTTCTGAGGAATCCATAGTTTCTCCTGCAGAGCTTTCTTCTGAAGAAGTCGATTCTGTCACGGTTTCGGAAGCTGTGGTTTCATCGGAAACCGTCTCCTGAGAAGATGCAGATTCTGTACCTTTATTTCCTGAAGAACCATTTCCTGATGATGAGCCACTATTATTAGAGGAATCAGATCCTTCCAGTGCTTTCTGACCGGCAACACGTGCTTCCGGTGCATTTTCTGCTACCTGTCCCATCCCGCTGTCCGAAGCAATTTTCGCACTGATCTTTCTCACTGTCTCCGAAGGCTGATAATTCTCGGTACCATATAAAAATTGATGGAGCTGCACCACATTGCTTTCCAAAGTCAGAGGAATCACACAATCCTTTTTCCCAATGTGGGTTTCCCCTCTTGAGAATGGAAAACCTCCGTTTTCGCCGATATGATATTTGTTTATCCTGCGGGCCATGGGAAGAATATCGTCAACTCCTATACTGGTGGACAGCTGAGGCACTATTGCCTGTATCAGAGTTGTTAAGGTTTTAAAGTCAGCCTCTTTTGCCTTGTTCATGGCCAGCTGAATAACCAGCCTTTGTCTGGCAGTCCGGTTATAATCCGTGTCCATCAGCCTCAGACGTGCATAGGCAACTGCCTGTACGCCATCCAGATGGTTCATTCCGGCATGTTCCAGATGATGAGAACCCAGTCCTGTGGACTCTACTGTCTCCGTAATAAATCCATTGATATATTTAAATTCACTGTCAGAAATCTCCAGATCAATTCCTCCCAGAATCGTGATCGCATCCGCCACAGCTTTCCAGTTAAACGTAGCATAATCATCTATTTGCAGATCCAGATTCCGCTCAAGGGCGCTGATAGCCTGCTCATGACCCCCCTTGAAATAGGCTTCATTGATTTTATGATAGGTTCCGTCCGGACTGATCTCCATATAAGTATCCCGATATACAGATACCAGTTTGATCTCTCCTGTTTTTCGGTTTATGACACAGAGCATCTCCACATCAGATAAGGCTCCCGCTTCCAGATTGCCTTTTCGGGAATCAACTCCGAAAACAGCAATGGTCCAGAATCCCGATCCTGCCTTTATCCACTGGTACCCTATGTATACCCCGGCTAAGACTACAAGCAGAAGAAGAATTTTCAGAACAGTAAATCTGTGTTTCTTTTTCCGTCTCCGTTTCTTTGGTGCTTCGCCATATTCTGTTTCATCAGCTTCTGGCGTATCATATCCCCGCCGTCTCCCTCCTGCCTTATACTGCTCCTCTGTCTGACGGGACGGACGTCTGGAAGAAGAACGACCGGCGGAACCTTCCATATCCTCATGGATCGGCTGTTTTCTGCTGCGTACAGCAATTCTCTCCTCATCCACTGACCGAACCTTCCGCCGGACCGGCCGCCTCTCTGCCTCCTGACTGAGTGTACGGCTTTCACGATGCAGCTGCCTCTCTGCTTCCCGGCCGGACACACGGCCTTCACCATGCACGGTCCTTCCTGTTTCCCGGCCGGACACACGGCCTCCGCGACGCACCGGTCTTTCCCCATCCTGACCGGACATACGACCTTCATGGCGCCCCCGCCTCTCTGCTTCCTGACCGGACAGTCTTTCTGAACCTTCCTGCCGGCTCTGCTGCCACGCCTTCTGACGCTGCTTCCGGGCACGCATACGGTCTAATTCATCTTCATATTCCATATCTTATTCCTCACTGATCAAATTTCTGTAATATGGCAGTTCCAGATCATATGTATTTACTGTCACATTGTTAATGGTCCCTGTAGTCTCATGGATCAGATACATGGCCCCGTTATCTGCCCATGCCAGAAACAGATAAACATGGCGGTCGTCTCCCCCTCGAATCAGGATATCTCCGGCCTGCAGCTCTTCTTTTGCAACCTCTCTTCCGCAGTCTGTCAGTCCTGCCGTACTCTCTGCCGGAAGCGGAGAGCCCAGAACCGTCCAGTAAACCCAGTTGATCCACCCGGAGCAGTCCAGACCTCTTAAAATCCTCCCTTCCTCATCCGGGACTGTCTCTGAACCAAAATAGTTGCCTTCCCACCCTCCTGCCGAAGGTTTTCCTCCCCAATAATAGGGGATACAACCCACGGACAAGAGGGCCTGTTTAACCAGTTCCTTTCTCTTTTCCGAAGTCTCTTCCGGTATCATGTTCAGATAAAAGGCAATTTCTGATTCTGACAGCGGGTTTCGTACATATCTGCTGGCTGGTGCCAGAAGACCGTACTGCCGGGACCAGTCCTGTGCCATCAATTCCTCCACATAAGATCTGGTCGTCTGCTCCCACCCCGACCACTGAAAATGCCCGGAATCCGTCTGCCTGTCTGCGGGATCGATCTTATAGAGATTGCGATTTCCTCCGAGACCGATGATCTGAGCGGAAATATCCAGATCCACATGTCCCCGGCAGACCCTCTCTCCCTGCGGGCTGCCGCCGGTTCCCGATATATCCTGAATCCGGGCAATCTGATCTTCTGTTCCCTGATTCCGGACTTCATCCCCGGCCCTTCCGGATTCTCCCTGGCCCGCTTCCGGCTGTTCCCTTCCGGCTCCGGCATCCGAAGAAGAAGCAATTCTGATATCACCTGCTCCCGCTGCTTCGCCGGCTGTATCTGCTCTGCCCTCTTCCGGATCCGGATTGATCCGCTCATCAGATTGATCCGGCTCTCCCTGCTGCTCAGCCCCGAAATCCGCTATATACCGGCATTCTTCCGGACAATAATAAAGGCTGCTGACTGACAGGCGGTAACTGTGAGAAGCTTTCCACAGACTGTCTGCATAGCCTCTGAACGCCCCGTATTCCTTCCAATGGTGATAAAAACCATATACACTGGCCAAGGACAGGATCTCTCTGGCATTGGAGTATCCGCTGACAGGAGCATCGTCTCCATCCCGAAAACTTACATTGATACGGGTCCATTCCGAAACAGGCGGAACTTCGATCCCCAGACGTTCCGACAGTTCCGCAGGAGAATTCTCCCCAAGATGATAAAGCTGCCGGATCCAGACGGAATCACGTTCCGACAGTTCGGAATAAATCTTTCCGGCAACGCTCTCCCGGCTGTTTTCCTCAGTCTCTTCCTGTTCAAAATACCATGCACAGTTCAAAACTCCTGCCGAGTCCGTCTCCTGCCTCAATTCTCCGATATATCTGTACCGTCTCTTCTGATCGTTATATTCTGCTTTCGCTGCCGGAGTCTCAGCCATATTCGGAGTCGGGGTCCTGTCGATCTCTCCTGTCAGCCGGACAAGAATCTCTCCTGCCATGCCAGAACTCCCTCCTGCGGCTGAAATTTCCGTATAAGCAGATCTGGTCCATGCTTCAGAAACTGCCGCGCAGCAGCCTCCCCCAGCTATCATACAGGCAACCCTGAACCATATCGCTTTTTTTCTTATATCATACACCTGATTTCCCCTTATGCCGTACCCGTAACTGTAACTATAAAAATATATCACATTCCAATTACAAAAACTATAATAAATTCATTAAAAATTAATTAAGCCTGTCCGGATCAGGAAATCACATACCGGTCTCTGACCAAAAAGCAGTTGACGCATATAATATGACAGGACTATAATATACGGGACCTTATGGACAGGAGGCATAAGTGTAAAATAGCAAAGTTAAGCGCCATGTACCTGATATCCGGAATCGTGAACGGATAAGATCCGGCGGATTCAGGTTGACGAGGGGAAGGGATAATCGAATCTTCGGCGGGTACCCTTCCGTGCTGTCCCGGGCACGTGATGTTGTGCGAAATATGCGGGCAACTGCAAAACAAACGTACTGCAGCCGGGACAAAAACTAAAAAGAACGGAGAATAAACAAATCATGTGCGGAATTATCGGATACAGCGGCCCCCTGGAGGCCAGAACCATTCTGCTGGACGGACTGTCCCAGCTGGAATACCGCGGATACGACAGCGCCGGTATTGCATATTTTGACAGTCGTTCCCAGATCCATGTAGTGAAAAAGACAGGAAAAGTAGCCAATCTTCGGGAAACCTTCTCTTCTATTTCTGACAGCTCCCACTGCGGCATCGGTCATACCAGATGGGCTACACACGGAGGGGTCAGCGATGTCAATGCCCATCCTCACCATGCGGGACAGGTCACTCTGATCCATAACGGAATTATCGAAAATTACCACAGTCTCACTCAGGAATTTCAGCTGGAGGCCAGCCTGGTCTCTCAGACCGATTCTGAAGTAGCTGCCAGACTCCTTGACATTTTCTATGAAGGGCAGCCGGAATCTGCCATCAAACAGCTTGTGAACCGCGTAGAAGGCTCCTACGCCTTCTGTATCATGTTCAATGACCGTCCCGGAGAAATCTATGCAGTCCGCAGCGTCAGTCCTCTGGTGGCCGCATATACCCGGGCAGGAGCCCTGGTGGCTTCTGATCTGACGGCTCTGATCCCCTATACCAGAAATTATTTTGTCGTTCCGGAACACCATATCGTGAAACTGACCGGATACAAGATCTCCATCTGTGATCCCGACGGAAAACAGGTCTCTCCGGAGATGATGAAAGTAAACTGGAACACGGATGCAGCCATGAAAAACGGATTTCCTCATTTCATGCTCAAAGAGATTCATGAACAGCCGGAGGCCCTGAAGAATACCATTCTTCCCAGGCTGACCAAGGGGATCCCGGATTTCACCGATGACCAGATTCCGGATGAACTGTTTCTCGGCTGTGATCAGATCCATGTAATCGCATGCGGGACTGCCATGCATGCGGGGATGGTTGCCAGATCACTTCTGGAGCCGCTTCTCCGGATTCCTGTTACCGTGTCCATTGCCTCCGAATTCCGATATGAGGAACCACTCATCGACGAAAAAACACTGGTCATCGTCATCTCCCAGTCCGGAGAGACCATCGATACCCTGGCCGCCCTCAGGCTTGCCAGAACCTGCGGATCCAGGACCCTTGCCGTCGTCAATGTGAAAGGATCCACCATTGCCAGGGAAAGCGATTACGTCCTGTATACCCACGCCGGTCCTGAGATCGCCGTCGCCAGTACCAAGGCTTATTCTGTCCAGCTGGCCGCCCTCTATATGGTCGGCTGCCGCATGGCCCTGGTAAGAGGCAGATTTACCGGCGAGCAGGCCTCCGCCTTTTTGGCCGGACTACTCGATGTCATCCCGGCTATGGAGACCATGATCAGCCGAAAAGACGAGGAAAAGAACCTGGTGACCCACCTTCTTTCTCAGCATGATACATTTTTTATAGGGCGGGGCCTGGATTATGCCTTCTCTCTGGAAGGCGCTCTGAAATTAAAAGAGATCTCCTATATCCATGCAGAGGCCTATGCCGCCGGAGAACTGAAACACGGAACCATCGCCCTTATCGCCTCCGGCGTTCCTGTCATCGCCATCGCCACCCAGGAGCATATCTTCTCCAAAACCATGTCCAATGTCCGCGAGGTCAAAGCCAGAGGAGCTTTTGTCATTCTGGTCACCCAGGAACATGCCTCTGTAGACCCGGATCTTGCAGACATCCACATAAAGATTCCTGACCTGGATGACCGGTTTACCGTATTTCCTATTGCGGTGGTTCTGCAGCTCATCGCCTACTACACTTCCATCGGCAAGAATCTGGATGTGGACCAGCCAAGAAACCTGGCAAAATCAGTGACTGTAGAATAAAAAAGTCCCCGGGCCTCACACAAAAAGGTCCGGGGAGCTTCTCTTCACTAAAATCTACTTTCTATTGGCCATCTTGATCTTTGCAAATTCTCTGATGATCTGGACAGCACCGTCGACGCCGGTTACACTGCTGTTGATGCACAGGTCATAGCTTCTGGCATCGCCCCATTTCTTGCTGGCATAGTAGTTATAATAACTGGCTCTCTGCTTATCTGTCTTGACCATGATATCACGGGCCTTGGCCTCTGTGACGTTATACAGATCCTTCAGATAAGCCAGCCGGTCGGGTTCATATGCCGTGATAAACACTGTGACCGCATTAGGATTATCCGCCAGTGCATAATCAGCGCACCGTCCGACGATCACGCAGGATTCCTCACTGGCCAGTTTCTTGATCGTGTCAAACTGAGCCAGAAAAATCTTATGGTTAATGGGCATATCCATGTATGCCGAAGTGGTGTAGCCCAGAGAATACGTATCCATAACCAGGGAATATAAAAAGCTGCTGGTAGGCTTTTCATCATGTGTCTCAAACAGTTCCTGACACAGTCCGCTGTGCTTGGCTGCCTCCGCCAGCAGTTCCTTGTTATAACACTTTACCCCCATGTCTTCTGCCAGCTTTCTCCCGATCACATTCCCCTTGCTTCCGCAATGTCTTCCGATGGTAATGACTAAATGATCACTCATAAAACCCTCTCCTTCCTGCAATTTCTGTTGTCATACAAATCAAACTGCTATAGATATATTATACAACAAAACACAGAAAAAGTATAGGTTTTTTTGATTTTATCAAAAATCTCTTTATGATTCCAATTTTGTCAGCAAATTTTCAAAATACTCGGGAAGAGGGGCGTGAAACTCCATATATTCTCCTGTGCCGGGGTGAACAAACCCCAGCACTTCCGCATGAAGAGTCTGACCCTGGAGACGGAAAGGACACTTCTCAGGCCCGTATACCTGATCTCCGAGGAGAGGATGCCGGACAGAGGCCATATGAACCCGGATCTGATGCGTCCGTCCTGTTTCAAGCCGGCATTCGATATAGGTAAACTGCTTAAACCGCTTCAGGACCCGGTAATGAGTCACTGCCGGACGTCCGTTTCGCTCATTGATACTCATCTTCTTCCGGTCCGCAGGATGGCGGCCGATGGGGGCATCCACCGTCCCTTCCTCCTCCCGGATCACTCCGTGGACGATGGCACGATATCTGCGGACAACCGTATGCTCTTTCAGCTGTGCAGCCACCAGTCTGTGAGCCGTGTCATTCTTACATGCGATCAATACTCCTGTGGTATCCATATCGATCCGATGGACGATCCCCGGCCTGAGAACTCCGTTGATGCCCGACAGCTGACCCCTGCAGTGGTTCATAAGGCCGTTGACCAGCGTTCCGCTGTAATGGCCTGCGGCCGGATGAACCACCATGCCTTTAGGCTTGTTGATGAGGATCACATCCTGGTCTTCATAAAGGATATCCAGCTCCATAGGTTCCGCCAGGATCTCCGGCTCTGCTGCCTCCGGAATATCGACGCAGATTCTGTCTTCTGCCTCCACCTTATAGCTGGATCTGACAGCGTTTCCGTTGACCATGACTGCCTGAGCCTTCAAAAGTTTCTGGATATAAGACCGGGACAGATTTTCACAGGACCGGGACAGAAATACGTCGACTCTGGAACCGGCCTCCTGGTCCGATACACAAAACGTCTGATTCATGCCTGCCCCTTTCTGCCGGGAAACAGGATCTCAACCTCTTCCTCCTTATAAAACCACAGAAAAAGGGCCATCAAAACAACTGTGGCAACTGTCACATAACAGTCTGCCACATTAAAAATCGGAAAATCTATAAGCTTGAAGTAGAGAAAATCTACGACATACCCCTGGGACACCCGGTCGATCATATTGCCTGCCGCCCCGGCTGCAATCACAGTAAGACACAGCTCCATGGGAAGAAAACGGCGGCCGGCCGGCAGCCTGATCAGGGCATACAGGATGGCTGCAAATACACACAGCGTTATAATCAGGAACAAAGCCTGCTTTCCCTGAAGCATCCCGAAAGCAGCACCCCTATTTTCGGAGTAAAACAGTTCAAACACACCGTTCCAGATCACATATGGCCGTTTTCCCATAAGATGTGTGACTGCCAGTTTCTTCGTCCACTGATCCAGAGCCGTAAGGACCAGAAATGCCGCCCCAAAGCCCAGTATATGATTGCGTTTTTGATCCATCGTATAACTCCTATCCAAGAACAGAGGAAAGGCCGCCTCTCATCTCTTCTTCCGTTACCGTCCGGTCGACAAAGGCCTCCCCTACACGGCGCAGAAGGATGAATCTGATCCTGCCTCCATCCATTTTTTTATCGCTTTTTGTATCCTGAAGGACTCCTTCCTCGTCAATTCCCTGCACGCAGACAGGCATCTGAAGGCGCTCCATCAACGCTTTCAGAAAGGTCATGGTCTCCTTCGGCAGGTAACCCCGGACCGTAGAGATCTTCACTGCCGCCAGGCAGCCAAGGCCTACACAATGTCCGTGGAGCATAGAAAAACAAAGTCGTCTTTCAAGAGCATGGCCCAGAGTATGACCGAAATTCAGCAAAGCTCTGATCCCCTGTTCCTCAGGGTCTTCCTCCACGATCCTGCCCTTGATCTCGTCGCTGCGAAAGATCATATCAAGGCATACTTCCGGATCACGGTCCAGGATCTCCTGGCTGTGGCTTTCTATCCAGTCGTAGTAAGCTCTGTCCTGAATCAGTCCGTGTTTGATGACTTCCCCCAGACCGGAAGAATATTGTTCTCCGGACAGTGTAGACAGCGTCTGTACATTGGTATAGACAAGCTCGGGCATATGAAAAGCTCCTACCATATTCTTGTAGGAGGCAAAATCCACGCCTGTCTTCCCGCCGATGCTGCTGTCCACCTGGGCAAGCAGCGTGGTCGGAATCTGAATAAACGATACTCCTCTCAGGTACGTGGCAGCCGCATAGCCGCACAGATCTCCCACGACGCCGCCTCCCAGAGCCACCAGCCAGTCCTTCCTGTCAAAATGGCGGAGGACCAGAGTCTCATACAGCTGTCTTACGGTGTCAAGAGTCTTGGAAGCTTCTCCTGCAGGAAAGACGAACACAGCCACTTCCCGGCAGCAGGTTTCCAGAATCCCTTTTACCTGTTCCAGATACAGGGACGCCACTGTAGAATCGGTCACAATACACATGCGCCGTTCTCTGACCCCCAGTTTTCTCACTTCCCCGGCAAGCCGGTCAAAGGAAGTGTCCAGCACGATATCATAGACGGCTTTTCCTTCCCGATGTACTGTCAGTACTTTCGCCATGGCTATCCCCCTCTTACAGATGCAGATTCAGGCCCGACATATCCAGACTTCCGCCTCCGCCCCCTAAGAGATCCTGAAAATCACCGGACAACTCTACGGACTCCGGCGTGGCGATAAAGATATAATTGGAAATCTTCTGCAGATTTCCGTTCATGGAATATGTTGCGCCTGAAGAGAAATCAATGATCCTTTGGGCAACCTCCGTATGCAGTCCCTCCATATTCAGAACGACCGCCTTCCCTGCAAGCAGGTAGTCACAGATCTCCTTGGAATCCTCCATAGAAGTAGGTTTAATCATGGATACTTCCATGTTCGGAGCCTTCTTCATGGGAACTACCTTATTAGAAGAAGAACGTCCTCCCAGGAATCTTGGCTTCGACGGCTCTTCCGGCTCCTCGTCATCGTAATAGTCATCTTCTTCGTCTCTTCTGCCGAAAAAGCCTTTTCTGGAAGGTTTCTCATCTTCTTCATAATCATCATCCAAGAAGTAATCGTCTTCGTCGTCTTCGCTCAACCGCATGCTGTCCATAATTTTTCCTAAAAGACTCATCGCTATTCTCCCATCCTCTATCTTAAACCGAATATTCCGGTACCTACTCTTATCATGGTCGCTCCCTCCTCGATGGCGACCCGGAAGTCACCTGTCATGCCCATAGAAAGAACGGCCATATTAACATTATCAATGTTTTTACTTTTCATGTCAACATAAAATTCGTATAATTTTCTAAAAACAGGCCGATTTTCCTCAGCATCAGCCACAAAAGGGGCGATCGTCATCAGCCCGCAGACTCTTACATGAGGAAAAAGGCTGATGGTTCTCAGCGCCTTCTCTGTATCTTCCAGAAAAAATCCGAACTTGCTCTCCTCCCTGGCCACATTTACTTCCAGCAGGATGTCTGTCGCCAGACCCTGCTTCGCCGACTCCTTTTCTATCTCTCCGGCCAGCTTCACAGAATCTACAGAGTGGATGAGGCTGGTCTTCCCGATGACACCTTTCACCTTGTTGGTCTGAAGATGACCGATGAGATGCCAGTCCACATCCTGCGGCATCTGAGGAATCTTTCCCAGCAGTTCCTGGACCTTATTTTCCCCAAACTGTCTCGCTCCTGCCTGGTATGCTTCCTGCAGCATGTCCACAGGCTTGGTCTTACTGACAGCGATCAGTGTTACCTCTTTTGGATCCCTCCCTGCTTTTCTGCAGCTTTCTTCCATTTGAATCCTGATTTCCTGTAAATGTTCGCGGATGGTCATAAAACATTTCCCCCTACTGATAGATAAATACGCCTTCCTTTTCTATAATGGAGGCATTGAGGACAATATGGTCATAGACACTGAGGCCATAACTCATATTTTTTCGGATGGTATAAAATTCATCACTCTGTGCCAGCACTTCAATCTGCTTAAACACCGTATAGCCTTTGTTTATATTATAAACTCCCTGAAGGGAGGCTGTGATGCCAACCTGGAACCGTTCGTCAGAATCCGGTTTTACCAGATAATCTCCTGCCTGGATGACTTCGTCTTTGTCGCAGTCAATATAGTAATAGTCTCCGTTGCAATAGTAAATGGTTGTCGGAACAAACAGTGCGGAAGTTCCTGCTTCCGAATATACTTCCTTGTTAAACCCGTCTTCTACTCCGTCTCCTCCCTTTGTGATAAAATCCACCGGAATAAGATAAAAATTCTTCGTGGTGACTGAGCTGATGGGGATCTTAAGTCCTTCTGTCGTGCTTGTCTCAATCCTGAAATCAACATATCTGTCCGAGGCAAACTGTACCATATATTTGTTAAACTCCAGTTTTCCGTATGCCTTTCCATCGCCGCCGGTGATCAGGGAGAACACTCCCTTAGTCGACAGGCCGCGGCTGGGAAACGTGACATTCAGAGTCCCCAGAGAATTAAAGAGCAGGGCATCTTCTTCCGTTACCGGAAAAACCACGGACCACACATCGTCTGTGATCACCTTATAGACCGGCGTTCCCGGCTCCACCCGCTGGCCTGCCTTTGTGATCGCCCTCTGATACTGGCTGCGGTCAAAAACTCCTTCCTGTATCTGCGCAGGCCCTAAGGTCTCGTAGGAATCAATGGCATAGGATATGACTCCGCTGACCGGAGTGGAAACCTGCTGAAACGCAACGCCGCTCTGATTCATGATCTGCCCCTGGCTTTCCAGAATATTGAAGTTCACATATTCCATGACCATGGCCTCCAGGGTATATCTGGTGCCGTAAACCGCGTCAAAATTTTCGTCCGCGTAAGAAAGACTGTATGTATTCAGCTGCTTACGCACATCAGAAAGGTCTTTTGCTGTCAGAGCTCCTGCCCCCTGACTCTGTTCTTCCAGAAATGAGGTCAGGGCTCCGCTTTCATCGATGGAGTAGACACAGGTGCCCACAGAGGCCCTCTTTCCCTCCCGGACATAGTAATTGATAGTCCCGGCACTGTCCGCATATTCCGTGGTCTCACTGCGCAGAATAATCCCTGTATAACTCTTATCATCTACTATGGAGCCGTCTGCCACTTCATAAAACTGTATCTTTTCTTTTGTCAGATAGATATAGACGCTGAAAACCATATATACAAAGATCGCCGCAAAGATCAGCATACCGATGTTCATATTGAGGCGTTTTTTCATTTTGACGATCTTTCTGTTTTTCTTAGCCATGAAAAATCTCCTGTCCCTGTATATTCCTCTCCGCCCCGTGTAATCGAGCAGGGAAGGCTTTTCCCCTACTCGCCGTGCCGGGGCGGGGCCGCTTTAGCGGCTATATTCCTCTCCGCCCCGTGTATATAAAAGAGGGACCCTTGGCAGGTCCCATCTTATGTAGCTTTCTTTATTATAAAGAGATGATAACATCTTTCTTTGCATTCTCAGGTAAATCATCGGCGTCAAGGGACACACTTAATACAAAATCCACATGGAACTTCTGGCTGATCTCCTCCAGTTCATTAATAACCGGAGTAATATCTTCACCTTCCAAGCAGGCAAGCTTCAAAAAGCTGTCCAAAAACATAATCTCCAGGTCGTGATCCTGGGAAATAATACCACAGATAAATCCGATAAATCCGGAACAGTCGGTAATGTCAAATCCTTTTACATTGATCAGGCGGATCTTGTTGTTCAGCTCATACATATGCTTGGAACTCTTGTCCAGGTAAACGATAGACCCGTTGGCCTCTCTGACGGCCCCATTGGCTTTCTCAAGCAAATGTTTGGTTTTTCCCTTACCTTTATTACCTGCTATAATCTGCACCATATCCGTGTCCTCCTTGAG
>CAJUJV010000042.1:5665-13463 GCA_910586845.1 uncultured Hungatella sp. | reverse complement strand
GCTGTCTTGATCGCCGCGTTTGCCTTGTCCAGCAAGTGCTTGGTCTTACCCTTACCCTTATTCCCTGCTATAATCTGCACCATAGTTGATGACCTCCTTGAGTTTATAAATTTGTATAAAAAGGCGATTAATTTAATACTAATTATAGTATAAATAGGCAGAAAAGGCAATGACTTAATTGACAATTTTAGAAATTATATTTGTCATGTTATCGTAAAGTCCTTTTCGATTGTCTGCTTTCATAATGACAGAGATATATTCGCTGCCGCTGTCATCCCGGACGCCCAGGACCAGGCAGCAGCCTGCCGCCTGAGTGGTGCCGGTTTTTCCCGAAAATACCGTAAGTCCCTCCGGTGTCCCGGTTCTTCCCGAAAGATACCAGTTACCGCCCTCCCAGGTTTTGTTCACAGGATTTCCATCTTTGTCCCTGTAATCCGCCGCATAAACAGAAGTTTGGGTCACCTCTCTGAACTCAGGATATTTCAGTGCTTCCTGAAAGATCAGATACAGATCATAGGCCGTAGTATAGTGATCTGCGTCATGAAGTCCGTGGGGATTGACAAAATGAGTCCCCGTAGCTCCCAGACGGGCCGCCTCCTGATTCATCAGCTGCGCAAACCCTTCTACGCTCTGGGACATATGAACCGCGATAGCGGCTCCCGCATCATTGCCGGAAGGAAGCATGAGTCCATATAAGAGCTGTCTCATGGTCAGAGTGTCTCCGGGTTTAATCCCACACAGAGTTGCGCCGGCTTCCGTGATAACGGCATCCTCGGTGACCACCACCGTATCGTCCAGATTGCCGTATTTAACGGCAAGAAGGGCTGTCATGATCTTGGTAGTGCTGGCCGGGTAAAGCCTCTCAAATCCGTTTTTGCTGTAAAGTACGGTCTGATCTGACAGAGAGCACAGAATACCGGCCTCCGATGTCACATCTTCCGGCTGAAAAACCCCTTCGTCCGAGACAACACACAGATCCCCGGCAAAGAAGGGGACCGTCTCCGGACTGTCGGCCGGAATCTGATCTGTCACAAAAGGATGTTCTGCAAAAGAATAAGGGTGCTCCAGCTCTTTTGCGGAGCCGAAACTGCAGCCTGACAGACACAGTCCCGCCATACACAGCAAAAACAGCCGTCCCAAATATCTTCCTGTCATTTTCACTTGTACATCTCCCGCCATTCCAGATCTCCCCGCTCCAGAGCCTTGATGAGCAGCTCTGCCGTCGCCACATTGGTGGCAAGGGGGATGTTGTGCATGTCGCAGTCGCGGACAATGGGACTGCTGTCCGGATCCACCCGTTTGGGAACCTCAGGCTCCCTCAGAAAAATGACCAGATCCAACTGATTCTGCTCGATATCGGTGCACAGCTGCTGTCCTCCTCCCAGATGGCCGGCCAGATATTTGTGTACGTTCAGGTTCGTCACCTCTTCGATCAGCCTTCCCGTAGTACCTGTGGCATATAATGAATGCTTGCTGAGAATCCCCCTGTATGCGATGCAGAAATTCTGCATCAGTTTCTTCTTTGAGTCATGAGCAATCAGTCCAATATTCATGATGTCCCCCTCCTTCATTCGTTATTAAACTTTCGTTGAAGCCCTACATTCAGTACAACTCCCATACCCATATAGATACTCAGCAGGGAGCTTACACCGGAACTGATAAGCGGCAGCGGCAGTCCGGTATTTGGAAAAATCGCCGTTGCCACCGCAATATTGGCAAAACTCTGAAATGCGAACAGAGTTGCCATCCCCACACAGATTAAACGCCCCGACAGATCTTTTGCCCTGTTAGCCATAAATAAACACTCAAACACGATCAACAGGATCAGTGCCAGCACAGCCATGGCGCCGGCAAACCCCATCTCTTCCCCGACGATGGCAAATATGAAATCCGTCTGTTCTTCAATCAGGAAATTGCCGTTCTTGACCGAGGCAATCTCCGTATTGCTGAGGCCCTTCCCCCACAGCTGGCCGGAACCGATGGCCATGATGGAATTCTCCTGCTGATAGTACGCCTCCGCGTATTTCTCAGGATCAATCCATGCCAGGATCCGGTTTGCCTGATACTGTTCGATAAAAGGTATCATATCCTGCTGCATTAAATATATCATCAGAGCCCCGGCCGGGATCACCACAGCCAGCACTCCCAGTATCCACTTGTAACTGACGCCCGATGCGAACACCACCGCCGCTATGATCACCGTAGTGACCAGGGTGGTAGACAGATTGGGCTGTTTAAAAATAAGAAATGCGGGTACGGCAAACAGGACCGCCGCTATACCCAGGGTGGAAAACTGATTCTTCTTTTCCTGATACTTTGCGAAATACCAGGAAAAGAACAGGATCAGCCCGATCTTTACAAACTCTGCCGGCTGGATCTGTCCGATAACCGGAAGCACGATCCACCGCCGGGCAATCCCTCTGGCCTTGCCCATAACAAGGACGGCCCCCAGGATGCCCACGCACCCCAGATAGATCAGCGTGCTGAAAGACAGAACCCTGTGATAGTCGATCAGCGATAAGCCCACTGCCAGAGCCATACCCACGGCAATCCCCACGATCTGTTTGGTCACCGCACTCTGACTCTGATTCGTTGCACTCCAGATGGCCAGTATGCCGATAAAGCTTAAGGCCAGCATATAGACCATGATCCGAAAATTATATCTTCTGAAATTATAGTCAAACAACATCTTACATTATCCCCTTGCAGGACAGGCACCGTATGGGTATATTGGTATAAAACGCCGGCACGCAGTCCGAGATCCCGTAAAAAAAGGCTTTGGTAAGTCCCACCTCGATATCTCCGGAATCGATCTCCATGTATTTTGAAACGACCTGAAAGATGTCGTCCTTTATCATCTCCAGAAATTCAGGAGAACAGTTGGTCTTGTCAGCCACCAGAAGGAGCTTCAGCCGCTTCCTGGCGATTTCTCCGGAACGTCTTCCTAACATACGGCTCCTGCGGGTCATGATCCCTCTCCTCCTATGCACGCTTCAGGAATCCGGTGATCCTGGATATCAGGCCTCTGCCTGTATCGTGAACGGAAAGAGGAATATCCTCTCCCAGAAGACGCTTGCAGATATCCAGGTAGGCCTGTCCTGCCGGAGTGTCCGTACCTGCCAAAGGTTCCCCCTGATTGGTGGAGACCACGATGGACTCGTCATCCGGAATCGCTCCCAGAAGGGGAACCGCAAGGATATCCATCACGTCGTCTACGGACATCATGTCCCCTCTGCGCACCATATCGGTCCTGACACGGTTGACGATGAGCTGGACCTGTCCCATGTCTCTGGCCTCCAAAAGCCCGATGATACGGTCCGCATCACGGATAGCCGAAACTTCGGGAGTCGTCACTACCAGTGCCCGGTCCGCCCCTGCTATGGCATTGCGGAATCCCTGTTCGATCCCGGCCGGACAATCCAGCAGTATGTAGTCAAAGTCTTCTTTTAAGTCTTCTGTCAGTTTTATCATCTGTTCGGGATTTACTGCCGACTTGTCCCTGGTCTGAGCCGAAGGGAGCAGGTACAGGTTAGGGTATCTTTTGTCTCTGATCAGGGCCTGCTTCATCCTGCAGTTCCCCTCCACCACATCTACCAGATTGTACACGATCCGGTTCTCCAGACCCATGACCACATCCAGATTGCGGAGGCCGATATCCGTATCGATCAGCGCCACCCGCATCCCCAGCATAGCCAGGCCGGTTCCAATGTTCGCAGAGGTTGTGGTTTTACCCACCCCGCCTTTTCCGGAGGTAATAACAATGACTTCACTCATATTTCTTTCCTCCTGCAATAAATGCCTAACATAGATATTCTACTCTATATTTTATAATATTTCCAGTATTAAATGGAATTTATCACATTAAAAAAACTTTTTTTAATGGGCGAGACACAAATCTCCCCGTTTTCGATCTCTGCCTTCATGGCCCCCCTTCCCAGACGGCGGCCTTTCTCATTGGTCTTTGTCACAAGATCCCCGATCTTCAGCTGGACCGGAGCCATGGTGAGCGCTACGATGACGGCGGATTCATTGCCGGAAGCCCCTGCAGTTACGGTCCCTTTCAGTTCTCCGAGAACGATCACATTGCCTCTGGCGGTGATCCTGGCTCCCGGTTCCACATCCCCGATCACTACGATACTGGCCTCCGACTCCAGGGACTCTCCCTTTTTCAGACAGCCCTTATAGAACTGGCCCGTTGCAGAAGAAAGTTCCATCAGTTTCTCATTGAGAGCCTTCTCACATCGTCTGGTCCGGTCTCCATCCAGATCCACCAGACAGACGATCTCTATCTGGGAATGCTCCATGATCACATTGGCGATCTGAAACTCCTGTTCCGGGGTCACCGGCCGGCCGGCCAGGGTCAAAGCCATCTGGGCCGCCCCCCAGAATCTGGCGCTCTCCTCAAATTTTACCGCCAGGTCCGAGAGAAGCTGCTCAAAAGGGACTTCCGGCGCCATGATCACCGTCATCCCGGATTTGTTGCTCTTGATCACTACTGAATTTTTCATACCCTTCACCTTCTTACCTGAAATACATTCCCTTCCTAATCTCCGATAATAACATTGCTGGCAGCCAGAGCGCCTGACTTTACGATGTCCTCCAGTGTGGTGTAGCCGTAGTAAAGGCGGTATACGCTTTTTGCCACCGTGGCCGCATTGGCCGAGGAATATCCGTAGGGAATGTTTACGGTCACGCTGATCTCCGGGTTGGAATAAGGCCCGTAGGAGATAAAAAACGCATGGTTGGCCCGTGTATTTTCCTGAGCGGTTCCCGTCTTTCCCGCAATGTCCACTTCCAGATCACGAAAGATACGTCTGGATGAGCTGTCGGTGATCACGCGCCTCATACCGCTCTGGACCGCATCCCATGTGGTGTCAGCTATCATTACGATATTGGAGATTTCCGGTGTACAGTCCTCTACCAGAGTCCCGTCGGACCTGGTGATCTTATCCAGAAGACTCAGTTCAAAAACTTTTCCCCTGTTGGCCAGAGCCGTCACATACCGGGACAGCTGCACATTGGAGTAGGAATTGTTTCCCTGTCCCATGGCAGAACGCTCCGGGTCCTCTGTGGAAAGATGAGGAGCGCTTTCTGCGATCTCGATCCCTGACGGATGATCAAATCCGAACATAGACGCATACTTACGGATCACCTCCAGACCCCGGTCCGTAGAGTACACGCCATCCTCACTGGTTGACAGCCGGTGGGCGGCTTCCGAAAAGAAATAGTTGCAGGAGTTTTCCAATGCTCCTGACACATCCAGCTCTCCGTGGCGTCCCGGGTTGATCCAGCATCGGATCACCGGAAATACTTCTTCATAAATACCGGTACATTCAATCTTGTCCGCAGTGGTGATCACGCCTTCCTCCAAAGCCGCAATGCCCGTGATCGGCTTGAAAGTAGATCCCGGAGCCTTTACTACCTGAGTGGCATTATTATAGAGGGGAAGGGACAGATCCTCATTGAGCTGGCTGAAATAAGCGGCATCCACGGTTCCCGACATCATATTGTTATTATAACTGGGATAGGTCACCAGAGCCCGGACCTCCCCCGTATTCACATCTGTCACCGTACAGCCTGCGGTGCAGGGGTCAAGGGCCAGCTGGGCTGCCGTGATATCCAGGTTGGAGATCCTGTCAATGAGAAATGTAAATGCGTAGTCGCTCCCCCCTGATGCAAGGCGGCTGATCTGCTCCTCGTCATAAGGCAGAATGTCCTGGGAATAAAGAGCCAGACACAGTTCCCTTCCCGTGATCACATCCTCATTGATCAGATACCGGTAGATCCGCTTGGTAAACCGGTTATCCTCCAGCAGTTCTTCCATGACATAATCTACCAGGGCCTGAAACGTGTGGTCCGCGCTGGTATATTTGCTGTTCTTCAGTCCGGGAAGTTTGGTGGTGTCCACCCAGTCCCGGGAGATCCCGTAGTAGAGATAGTCTCTCAGGCTTATGGATTCTGTCTGCCACGCAGCGGCCTGGGGACTGGCGGGATCCACTTTGTCCCTCTGGAAAATATTTACCTGATCATCTGCCAGATAAGTGTAGACATAAGTCATATATGCCTTCATATCTTCCGGCAGTTCCGACATGGGCACTGCATCCGGGCTGGTCAGATGGTTTCTCATCTCTGTCAGGATCTGCTGTCTCGAAGCGGCGAATTTGCTGTAGATCTCCTTTTCCACCTGACCCGCATCCTCTCTCTCCATAGCCTTGAGAGACAGAACGTTGTTATTGATCAGCTGGAAATAAGCATCTTTTACCGGAATCTTTTTCTTACTGGCATCCCGGTTCTCCGCCTCCGTCACCTCTCTGTTGACCAGGCGGTCCACAAGGATTCCTGCCAGATGCTGTTCCAGCAGATGATAGATTCCGATCTGCAGTTCCCTGTCCAGAGTCAGGTAGATGTTGTTGCCAGCCTCCGGCTCCGTGGCATCATCCAGCACCTTCAAGACCCTGCCGCGGCTGTCCACATACATGTTCTGTACGCCCTTTTTTCCTCTCAGAACTTCTTCCTGAGTATACTCGATACCGATACGGCCCACAATATCATTGAGCTCATAGCTTTTATCCTTCTGCCGCAGTTCCTCCAGCTGCTCCTCGCTGGATACCTTTCCCGTATATCCGATGATGGGTGCAAAATAAAGGGCATCCTCATAGATCCGGATAGTCGACTCCGCGATATTCACTCCCTGCAGCTCTGCCATGTGCTCCGACACATCCACCACGGTCTCCTCCGACACTCCCGAGGCGACTGTCGTGGTCTTATAGCTGGTAAAGGCCGTCAGGGACATGGTGTAGCGGATATTTCCTACCTTCAGGGCCTCGTCGTCGGGAAGGATAAGAGGATTTCCCTTTTCGTCTTTCAACTTGTCCAGGTCAAATTTTTTCTTCATCAGTCCGAAGACTTCTTCCGCTGTCACATCGGAGCGGTACTTTCCCCCGTCGTCGTCCAGTTCATCCACGGAGCGCAGATTGTAGAAATCCCTCAGAAACCGGAGTCTTGCGTTCTCTGAGGAGGTGGTGTACACAAACCTGCCGTCCTGGTCCATGGCTATGGCCAGCTCACCTTCAATATGCTCCCCATGGCGGTCCAGGATTCTCACCAGCTCCAGGATCATCAGGTTACGGGCCTGAGCCGAATTATAGGCCCCCACATCCTGGATGGTAACCGCATAGGCCAGCTCGTTCCTGGCCAGCACATTGCCGTCTCTGTCGTAGATATTGCCCCGGGTTCCGTTGGTGTAGGTGGTCCTGAGGATCTTGGATTCATACTGACTCATATACTCTTCCCCATGGACGATCTGAAGGTCAAAAAGCCGCCCTGCCAGCCCGGCAAACATAAGAATAAAGATCACCGCCAGGGCAAAGAGCCTCGACGTGATCACGCGCCTGAATCCGATTTCGATGATCTCCAGCAAATCTCTAAACAATGGTCGTATCTCTCCTGCTTTCAAATTCTGTCAGCCGCCTGTTGATGTAGAGAAGCAGGCGGTAGATGAACAATGTGGTTACAACGGTAAAGATAGTCTCGGGGATCACCAGTTCCCTGAGATAGTAAAACAGATTCAGCCTTCCCCGAATCAGGAAGCGGAATACATAAATGTACATGTTGTACGCCAGCTCGTTAAAAATACTTAAGACCAGAGGAAGGGTGATATATTCTTCGTAATAGTACTTTGTGCAGATTCCGTTCACATACCCTACATAAACATAGAATAAAGTATAAAATCCGAAGGGGCCGCTGTAAAACAGATCCAGAAGGATCCCGGCCAGGACCCCGTAGAGCATGCCCGCCC
>CAJUJV010000042.1:0-5655 GCA_910586845.1 uncultured Hungatella sp. | reverse complement strand
CCTCTGACCGCCCATGAATCCAAAGGAAAACGTGAGGATCAGAAGGAGATTGGGTGAGGCTGAAAAAAAAGGGATCAGCGGAAACACACAGTTCTGTATGGTAAAGGCAATGACAATAAGTATCAGATTGATGAGAATCTTCTTCATATTATTCTCCTGTAAGGTCCTCTGTCTCCTTCACGTCAGTGATGATCAGCACTTCCTGCAGATTGTTGAATCTGGCTGCCGGGATCAGGTAACCGGAACTGGTCAGCTGATTGCTGTCAATGGAGACGTCCACCGCATAGCCTACCAGGATGCCCGGGAGAAAACGGGAGCTGATGTTGGAGGTGACGATTCTGTCTCCTTCTTTTACGTCCCCTCCCTTTTTGATGTTGGTGATCCTCAGCCTGCCATCCTTGTAAAGGGTCAGGTCCCCGGCCACAAAACAGGTCTCCCCCGACTGCACCGCCATGGCACTGACACGGCTGGAATCGTCGATAATGGAACGGACCGTGGCATAATGAGCCCCCACATCGGTGACGATCCCCGCAAGGCCTCCTCCTGCCAGAACATTGCTGCCCACCTGTATCCCGTCGGCGGAACCTTTATCCACACGGAATACCTGAAACCAGTCTCCGGAATCATTGGCGATGACCCTGGCCGCCGTCTTCTCATACTGCATATATTCCTGATCCAGGTCATAAAGCTCTCTCAGACGCTGCAGCTCATATTGTTCTGCCGTGAGACGGTTGTTCTCCTCGATCAGCCGGTCAATCTCCGACTGCAGCCTGCGGTTTTCCTCCAGAGCGGTCTTTAACTGCCCATAATCAGACAATTCCTGATATATGGATATTCCCACCCTGTTGACTCCTGACTGGATGGGGATGAGAACGTATCCCACTCCCGTGCGCAGAGGCGCCAGCCACTGATCATTGATGGCAGTGACGCCGATGAGGAGGATGCAAAAAACCGTCAGCCCGATTAAAATATATCTGTTCTGTTTGGATTCCATCTACAACATTCCTTCTTTTTTAAAACTGCAGAAATTATTATCTCCGATGACAATGTGATCCAGAAGCCGGATCCCCACCAGATCGCCTGCTTCCAGAACCTGCCTGGTCAGGATACAGTCCTCCCGGCTGGGAGTGGGATCCCCGCTGGGATGATTATGTACCAGGATAATCCCCACTGCCTGATACCGCAGGGCCTGGATAAAGATCTCCCTGGGGGAAGCCAGGGAAGCGTTGACTGTTCCCTTGGAGATCAGCAGATCCCGGATCAGTCCGTTTCTGGTGTTAAGAAACATGGCGTAGAGATGTTCCTGCTGCAGGTGCCTTACCTCTTCCATATAATATTCTACCACGGACTGAGGATTATCAAATACCATGGTTCTTGCCATGGCCGAAGACCGGCTGATCCGCTTGGACAGCTCTCCGATGCATAAAAGCTGGATCCCCTTCACGGTTCCTATGCCCTCCAGCTTCTTCAGTTCCGGCAGGGTCAGACGGCACAGGCCCAGGAGACCGTCATCTCCCGGGTAGCTTAACTCCAGCACCTGCTGGGCCAGATTCAGCGAACTGAATTTTCTGCTGCCTGTCCGTATGATCACGGCCAGAAGTTCTGCGTTGCTTAAGCCTTCCGGCCCCATGCGGAGACATTTTTCATAGGGGCGGTCATTTTCCGGAATATCTTTTATCTTTATGTGATCCATCCTTACTCCTTGCCGTGTGACTCTCCAAAGTACAAACAGGGAAAAGGCATGTGGTCATTTTACCATAAGTTGGATTTGATGTATAGTGAGTTTATAAAATCTTAATGGGTCACAGGCGGCAAATCCCGGCATCGCATAATTTCTGGAGAGACTTCAGGATCCCCAGTTTGGCATGATACCAGGTCAGTCCTCCCTGAAAATACACGGCATAAGGAGGCTTGATGGGGGCATCGGCGCTGAGTTCGATGGAAGACCCCTGAACGAAAGCTCCGGCTGCCATAATCACCGGTGAATCATACCCCGGCATGTCCCATGGTTCCGGAGTTACAAAACTGTCTACCGGAGCGGCAGCCTGGATCCCCTGGCAGAAGGCGATGACTCCTTCCGGAGTTCCGAAGGTGATGGACTGGATAATATCATGGCGCTCTTCCCGGCTGTCGGGCACGACGGCAAATCCCAGCTTCTCATAGAGGCTGGCGGCAAAGATGGCTCCCTTTAAGGCTCCCGCCACAACTGTGGGAGAGAGGAACAGTCCCTGATAAAGAGACTGGTTCAGCCCCAGGCTGGCTCCCACCTCTCTGCCCAGGCCGGGAGCGCTGAGCCGGAAGGAGGCCCGGTCGATACAGTCCTTCCTCCCCACGATATAGCCTCCGATGGGAGCCAGCCCGCCGCCGGGATTCTTTATAAGGGAACCTACAGCCATGTCCGCTCCTGCCTCCACCGGCTCTCTGATATCCACAAACTCTCCGTAGCAGTTGTCCACCATACAGATCAGATCCGGTTTGATCTTCTTTGCAAAGGCGATCAGTTCCCCGATCTGATCTACGGAAAACGTAGGCCTTGTGGCGTAGCCCTTGGACCGCTGGATGGTCATCAGCTTTGTTTTCCCGTTGATCGCCTTTGCGATGCCGTCAAAGTCAAAGGTCCCGTCTGGCAGAAGTTCTGTCTGGCGGTAGGTCACGCCGTATTCTTTCAGGGATCCCACGGACTCCCGGATCCCGATGACTTCCTCCAAAGTGTCATAGGGCTTTCCGTTGGGAGACAGCAGTTCGTCTCCCGGCCTCAGATTGCCGGACAGTGCGATGTGAAGGGCGTGGGTTCCGCTGATCAGCTGGGGGCGCACCAGGGCGCTCTCGGCGCAAAACACGCTGGCAAATACCGCTTCCAGAGTATCCCTCCCCAGGTCATTGTATCCGTATCCGGTGGTGGCCGCAAAATGGATGTCGCTGACCCGGTTGTCCTGCATGGCTTTGATCACCTTCAGCTGGTTATACTCGGCGCGGCCGTCAATCTTAGTAAACCGTTCCTTCAGGGAACGTTCTGTCTCTTCTGCAAACTCCAGTACCCGGGGACTGATCCCCAGAGACCGGTACATGGTTTCTAATTCCATAATCCACTGATCTCCTGTAAGATGTGATTTAATACTTCTGTTCTGTCATTGTGAAAGTCCGGCAGATTCAGCCACCGGACGTCTCTCTCTCTCCGAAACCAGGTCAGCTGCCTTTTGGCAAAATGTCTGGTGTCCCGTTTGATGATCCTTACGGCCTCCTCCAGGCTGCACCTTCCCTCCAGATAATCCAGGATCTCTTTATATCCCAGACCCTGCATGGAGGCCATATGACGGACACAGCCCATGGCCATGAGTCTTCTCACTTCTTCCACCAGCCCCTGTTCTATCATCTCATCCACTCTCTGTTCGATGCGCTCATAGAGAAGGGCCCTGTCCGTGTTCAGAACATAATAGAACAGATCATAAGGGGACTGTCTCCTCCGCTCCCTCTCATTGTGCTCCGAGATCCTGGTTTTTGTCTGGCGGTAAAATTCAATGGCGCGGATCACCCGCTTTGTATTGTGGGCGTGGATCTGAGCCGCCGCTTCCGGGTCCACTTCCTTTAACATCTGATGGACATAATCCGGTCCCTTTTCTCTGGCAGTCTGTTCCAGTTCTCTGCGCAGAGCCTCATCGGTGTCGCTTTCCGTAAAGTCAATATCATAGGCCAGGGCCTGGATATAAAATCCTGTTCCGCCCGCTACGATAGGAATGTGTCCCCGGCTTCGGATGCCTTTCATGGCTTCTTTGGCCATTTTCTGAAAAAGGGCCACATGAAACTCTTCCGTCGGTTCCAGCACATCGATCAGATGATGAGGAATTCCCCTCATCTCCCTCTCTGTCACCTTTGCCGAACCGATGTCCATATGACGGTACACCTGCATGGAATCGGCGCTGATGATCTCTCCGCCCACGGCTTCTGCCAGATCGATGGAAAGACCTGTTTTCCCCACAGCCGTGGGACCGGTCAGAATAATAAGAGGCTGTGCCATAGGATACCTCCTTACCAGCGCTTCATGTTCCGTTCATGCTTTTCCAGATAGATGTCTGCAAGTTCCTCCCAGGCGATGGAGTAGCACAGCATCAGATCATTGAAATACATGAGGACATCGCACATCTCTTCCATAAAATCATGGCGGACATCGGGATCCTCCATAATGGCGTTGTCTCCCTTTTTCTTGATAATGTCTGCCGCCTCTCCCGCTTCTCCCATCATCCACAAAAGGATGTCACGGCCGATCCCGGGACATAAGGGCCCCCATTTTTCCAGATATTTCCGGTGGAGCTCTTTCTGTAGCATCTGCAGCCCGGCAAGATCCAGCTTTTCTTTCATCTCTGCACTTCCTTTCCAGGAACTCTTTTAAACAATGCGCTTAAATTTTTTCTCCAGATCATATCTGCTCATGGAGATGATCGTAGGCCTGCCGTGGGGACAGGCATAAGGGTTCTCCAGCTTCAGAAGCTCGTCGATCAGATGATCTGCTTCCGCAGCAGAGAGACGGCTGTTGCCTTTGACCGCCGCCTTACAGGACATGGAAGCCACCCGTTCACAGATCATGTCCGGACTGCCTCTGAGGATATCGTCAGACAGCTGATCCAGAATCTCCATGAGCAGATCCTTTTTGGCCACGGAAAACAGGTTGTCCGGAACTGCCCGGACGGCATATTCCTTTCCGCCGAAATGTTCGATCTCAAAGCCCAGGTCCGTAAAATATGTCCTGTATTTCTCCAGGAGCACCTGCTCACCGCTTCCCAGTGTAAGGATCACCGGGGGATCCAGCATCTGAGAGGTGTACTCCCGGCTCTTTAAGGAAACCATGGTCCTTTCATAAAGAACCTTCTCATGAGCCGCATGCTGATCGATGATATACAGCTGATCGGAAAATTCCACCAGCCAGTAGGTGTCAAACAGCTGTCCGATAAGTTTATGCCGGAAACGGTTTTCCGGCTCCAGCAGTTTTTCTTCAAACAGGTTCATCTGTCCCGGCGGGGACGAAGACAGGCGGGCTTTTTCGGAGGGAACCGGCTGACGGAGTCTGTCCTGTTTTCTGTCCTGTTTTCTGTCCTGTTTTCTGTCCTTTCTCTCATCTGTCTCCCATGCCGGCTGTCTCTCCGCGATGGTCTGATATACCGGATCGGTTCTGTAATCTTCTGCCCCCTGTTTTTCCTCTTCGTACAGGCTTCTTCTCCTGGTCTCAAAAGGCTCCGGATGGGCAGCAGACGGATGCTCTTCCGTTTTTTTCTCTTCTCTGGAAGGCGGGTTCAGGTTTATGCGGGGGATCAGCTCTGCCAGAGCACTGCCCACCGCCTCGCGGATCATCTCATAGATCCGGTCTCCGTCCCGAAACCGCAGTTCCATCTTGGAAGGATGGACATTGACATCCAGATATTCCGGCTCTATGGTCATATGGATGAGCACAAAGGGATATTTATGCTGCATCAGAAAAGGCTTATACGCCTCTTCGATGGCTTTGGACACCAGGCTGCTCCTGATGTACCGCCCGTTGATATAGTAGTTCTCAAAATTCCGGTTGCTTCTGGCAATCACCGGCTTTCCGGCAAATCCCCGAATCTGAAAGATGTCGCGTTCAAACTCCACAGGCAGCAGATTGGCGGCGATCTCACGGCCAAA
>CAJUJV010000041.1:30365-36197 GCA_910586845.1 uncultured Hungatella sp. | reverse complement strand
TTCATTTTTTACGATCATGCACTGGGAAATACGTATTCTTTTCTGTTCCATGTCCGGCCTCCCTATCCTGCTTCTTTTCGGTCAGAAATCACAGTTTACTGACCGGAATCATCCAGGATCTTCGATTTGACCCACAGATAAACCCCATAAGAAAAAGCCATTTCGTAGCTTCCCGCTGTGGAAATGGCTTTTTCATACAGGCCCTTGTGTTGCAAAGGCCCGACCGAAGCCGGGCCTGAAATAGACTTCCTAATCTGAGGAATTAGGACAGCAGGCTCAGGATGCTCTGAGGTACAGAGTTGGACTGTGCCAGCATGGACTGAGAAGCCTGCAGAAGAATGTTGTTCTTCGTGAATGCAGTGATCTCGTCTGCCATATCGGTATCACGGATACGGCTCTCAGCAGCAGTGATGTTCTCGGAAGTAA
This sequence comes from uncultured Hungatella sp., assembly GCA_910586845.1. Taxonomy (GTDB): domain Bacteria; phylum Bacillota; class Clostridia; order Lachnospirales; family Lachnospiraceae; genus UBA3402. The sequence continues at coordinate 35,771 of CAJUJV010000041.1, read as the reverse complement.
CCTTCAGGTTGTTGATGGTATGCTCCAGACGGTTCTGCATAGCACCGAGGGTAGCACGGTAGGAAGATACTTCATTGATTACATTATTGATTACACTGATTGCTGCATTACCATTGTCTACAGTCTTACCATCTACTTTGATGGTCTTAAGAGCTTTGCCGCCATATTCTGCTTTTGTACCGAGCTGGCTAACAGTCATTGCCTTATTATCCAGTTTTACTTTCTCATTCTGGCTCGGGCCAATCTGGAAAGTCATCGGACCAGCAGGATTACTATTAGGACCAGCCAAAGGTTTAATACCGTTAAAGTCTGTGTTGTTAGCGATACGGTCGATCTCTTTCAGAAGCTGTTCAACCTCCTGCTGCAGGTTGCCTCTTGCTACAGTATTGTAAGTACCGTTAGCAGACTGAGAAGCCAGTGTGGTAAGACGCTGTAACATGGAGTGAACCTCGGTCAGAGCACCTTCTGCCGTCTGGATCAGACCTACGGCATCCTGTGCGTTCTTGGTAGCCTGGTTCAGACCATTGATCTGAGATCTCATGGACTCGGAAATTGCAAGGCCGGCTGCGTCGTCGCCTGCACGGTTGATTCTGTAACCGGAGGACAGTTTCTCCAGGTTCTTGTTCAGACCGCTCTGGTTTACGCCTAAGTTTCTATAAGAGTTGATTGCCGCTATGTTGTGTTGAATGATCATATAATTTTCCTCCTGAATTTATTGCATTTCTCCCCGGGAACCTCCCTGTCCCCCGGTCCTTTCCCGAAGAGGGCCCTACCTCGGAAAAGTCTGTAAAGTCTATATTAACTTACCTTACATTCTCTATTATCGTCAGATTCCGGTAAAACTTAAGAGGTTTTTCTAAAATTTTCCGGATATTCCCTGATCCTTCCATCAGGTTATCTGAGCAGATTCATAACCATCTGAGGAAGGGAATTGGCCTGAGCACACATGGAGTTGCCGGCCTGATACATAATGTTGTCTCTGGTGAAACTGGTAATCTCATCGGCCATATCGGTATCGCGGATACGGCTCTCTGCACTGGTCATATTCTCGGTAGTAACACTCAGATTCTGATAGGTATGCTCCAGATGGTTCTGAGAAGCTCCGAATCCTGCACGGATATCCGCCACCATCTCGATGGCATCATCAATCAAGCCTACTGCCTTTTGGGCTTCTTTTAATTCTGAAATATCCACATCTCCCAGCGCCAGCCCCTTCCTACTCATATAGTAACGGGGCACATCCATGGTTTCCTCTTTGCTGTGACCGATCTGAAGTGTAATATCTCCTTCCAAAGACTTCTCCGGTGGAGCAAAAGCTGCCATTCCTCCCGGCCATGTCTCATCCGGATCGCTGCCATCGAACAGAGGAATCTCATCAAAGTTCGTAGTCGTGCCTATTCTGTCAATCTCATCTAAAAGCTGGGCACGCTCATCATCCAGATTCCCTCTGGCCACAGAGTTATAAGTGCCGTTAGCCGACTGAATCGCCAGAGTCTTCATCCTCTCCAGCATGGCATGGACTTCTGCCAGCGCTCCGTCTCCTGTCTGTGTCAGGCCGATACCGTCGTTTGTATTCTTCATAGCCTGATTCAGACCTCTGATCTGGTTTCTCATCAGCTCCGAGATAGCCAATCCTGCCGCATCGTCTCCTGCGCGGTTAATGCGGTAACCAGAAGAAAGCTTCTCCAGAGACTTCTTCATCTTGCCTTCTGTAATTCCCTTATTACGGGAAGAATTCATGCCTGCTATGTTATGCTGTATTATCATATCCGCAACCACCTTCCATGTTACGCCGCAGCGTGAAAAGATTTCCGCTCTCTGTCCCCCAGACTTTGAAGCTGTCCGTCTCCCAAAGACGAATCCAGTCATGATCGGGAAATCTCGGCGCTGCTTTTCTTTCTACTTGCCTTCTGATTAATATATCGGCAGGTTTTTGGGTGACATAAGAGAATAAGAATTTTTTTTGCAAGAGAAAGAAAAGGTGCAGACTCTCCTTTGATCATCCGTCAAAGACTCTGCACCTTTTATCTGATCCGGCCAGACAGCCATATCAATATCTCAATACTTCTCAAAATCCGATCGGCCTTATTCTTCTCCCTTTCTTCTTTCCGAACAGGCACGGAAAGAGGCCTTTTAATCTGCCTGGACCACTGCCAGGATCTCCACCGCCGCACCGCCCGGAATCTCGTTGGTGCCGATGGCCAGCCGGGTAGCCAGACCCGCCTCCCCGTACAGTTCTCTGAACAGCTCCGAGGCGCCGTTGATCACCATGGGCTGACCGCCGAATCCGGGGGCGCTTCTCACATAGCCTATGACCTGAATAAACTGTTTGATCCGATCCAGATCACCCAGGCTGCTTTTCAATATGGACAGCACATTGAGAGCACAGATCCTGGCGGCTCTCCTGCCGTCCTCTACGGTCAGGTCGTCTCCTATTGTTCCAACCACCTGATGGACTCCGTTTACGGTCGGAGTCTGTCCGGAAACATAGATCAGATCGCCCACCTGCCTGTAAGGCGTATAGACTCCGCCCGGACGGGGCGCTTCGGGCAGTTCCAGGCCCATCTGTCTTAATTTTTCTTCTGTTTTCACATTATCCCTTCTTTCTGCTTCCCGCACACTGCCAGCGCCGTCCCCGCATAGATCCGGGCGGCTCCGCAGATCTGGCTGATCTCGATCCTCTCATCCATGCCGTGAGCCACAGCGATATCCCCCGGTCCCAGGATCATGGAAGGGATTCCTCCGATACCTTTCAGGATCCCGGAATCTGCAAAATAGGACACTCCTGTAAGGACCGCTCTCTCCGGGTCATACCTGGCCACCTGCTCCCGGACGGCTTCCGTCAGTTCCTCATTTTCCCCGATCTCCATGGCCGGACGGGGCAGATCCATATAGTGGACTTCCACCTGAAGCCCGGGGATCTTCTGCTTTGTCCGCTCCGCCAGCTCCCGCAGTTCTTTCAGGATCCCCTCTACGGTCTCACAGGGTGTCCACCGGATATCCAGCCAAACCGTACACTGATCAGGGACGATGCCTGCAAATGTATCCGCCTCCCCTTTCAGGAATTTCTCATTGGCCCCTGCAGATCCCCGGATGAGCCCTGCATTCACCGTAGGTGCTCCCGTGAGAGGATGCCTTCGCTTCTTATACTCTGCGGCCAGTTCTTCTCTGACCAGCCTTATGTACTCTGCAGCGCCATAGACGGCGTTCACACCGTTGTCCGGCTGGCTGGAATGAGCCGCCTTTCCCTGAAATCTCACCTCAAAATAGTCGATCCCCTTGTGGGCCGTCACCGGATAAAGGTCCGTAGGCTCTCCCACGATGGCATAATCTGTTATAGGACCGTGGGCCGCTATATGGCGGGATCCTGCGCTTGTGGCCGCCTCTTCCTCTATGACTCCCGCAAATACCAGATCCCCGTGAAGCACCACCTCCATGCGTTTCAGCAGGATCAGGGCGTAGGCCATGGCAGCAAGGCCGCCTTTCATGTCTGCGGTTCCCCGTCCCCACAGCCAGCCGTCTTCCGTCTTTCCTCTAAAGGGATCCTCCATGCCGGTCACAGGAACCGTATCCATATGTCCGTTAAGCATCAGGCTCTTTCCCCTGCCGTCTCCCTTTAATACGGCTATCACATTTCCTCTGCCGTCTTTGACCTCCTGAACCCATGCACGGATCCCTTCTTTTTTAAACAGCTCCAGAAGATACTCTGCCACATTGCGCTCCCTGGCAGGACACGTGGTCGAACTGTCTATAGCAACCAGGTCTTTCGTGATCTTCAGCAGCTCTTCGCCGTCAAATACCTGCTCCAATGTCTTTCCCATAAGCTCCCTTCCTTTCCTACATCATATACTGGAACGTACTTCCCGGCCCGATGGGCAGGCGGAAGAAGTAAAACACCGCCATCAAACCGATGTAGACAATGGCAAAGCTTATAGAATAGGGAAGCAGATTAGCGATCAGAGTACCCATTCCTGCATCCTTTTTATATTTCTGCACATAACCGATGGTCAGTACAAAATATGCCATCATAGGTGTTATGGCATTGGAGACCGAATCTCCGATACGGTATGCCAGATATGTGGCTGCAGGGCTTACTCCCAGCATCATGAACAGCGGGACCAGGATGGGACCGATAAACGCCAGCTTGCCTGCATGGCTGGGCATGAGAAAATTCAGCACCATGGTAAACAGTACGGTGAGCAGCAACAATATAAAAGTAGGAACGCCGCTGTTTTTCAGAAATTCCGCTCCGTTTACCGCGAAAATGATTCCCAGATTAGACCACTCAAAGTATTTGATCAGCTGCCCGGCACAGATGGCCACCAGGATATATCCGGCCAGAGACGCATAGGAATTGGTCAGACACTTCACCACATCCTTGTGATTTTTGACAGTACCGCTGCCGTAACCGAAGGCAAGTCCCGGAAAGAAGAAAAATCCGGCCACGATCAATATGATACTGCTCATAAACGGCGAACTCATGAGACCTCCGTCGTCGGGATTGCGCAGAACCGCCCCGGATGGAAGAGTCATGACAGCGATCACCAGAACATAGACGATCACCGCTGCTCCTGCCATCCGCAGTCCTTTTTTCTCCGGCTCCGTCACCTCTATGGATTCGGAGGCCAGCTGCAGGGCGGCGCCTTCCGGCTCATACTTGCCCAGCCTGGGTTCCACGATCTTCATGGTCACAAAAAACGCTGTCAGAGGAAGCAGTATGGCGCATACAAAGGTAAAATAGTAATTGCTGGTCACAGGCACCACGACATCAGGGTTGATGATCTGAGCCGCCTGCTGAGTATAACCCATACCTACTACCTCCACGATGCTGATAAAGAAACTGGAGGCAAAACCTGCTGCCACGGAGCCGTAGGCCGCGATGATACCGGCGACAGGGTTCCTGCCTGTGGCCAGAAACAGGATGGCGGCCAGAGGCGGCAGGAGCATAAAACCGGCATCAGAAGCCACCGATGAACTGACTGCAAGAAATACCAGAGCCAGGGTCACGTATTTGGGCGGCATCTTTACAAAAAAACGTCTCATGAGAGCGCCCGCCAGACCTGTCCCCTCCAGCAGCGCCAGTCCCAGCAGGACCACCATCTGGTCCGTCAGGGCAGAAAAGCTTTTGATATTGGAAGAAAATTCCGTAAATATCTTTACAATTCCCTGCCTGCTGATGAGGCTGAAAACAGTTACCACACTGCCGTCGCCCGGATTCACCGCACTCCAGCCCAGCATGGCGCCTGCCCAGGATATGACGATGATGACAGCGGCAAATATTACAAACAGCAGCACCGGATCCGGAAGCTTATTGCCGATGCGTTCGATCCACTCCAGTATTCCCGAAGATTTCCCGGGAGTTTCTGTGCTTTTAGACATAGTTATTCCTCCTGTCCCCTCAGGACA
>CAJUJV010000041.1:14655-30355 GCA_910586845.1 uncultured Hungatella sp. | reverse complement strand
CTCCAGATAATTGTACAGGGTATATTTGGAGATCTTATAAAATTCCATAACCTTTTCCCCTGATTTCTTGATCAGAAAAGCACCTTTTTCATCCAGATACTTTAAGCCCTTCATCTTGTCCTCTTTACTCATCTTATCTACTGGTTTTCCGACGTACATTAAAGAATCGTGGATCATCGCATCCAGGATATCGCTCACATTGGAACTGATCACTTCCTTTACTTCCGGCTCCGCTTCGGTGTCCCCGGAGGCATCCGTAATCTGCTGCAGGGCCTTTCCCGCATTGATATACTCCGTAATATCCCAGTTCATACACAGCGCTCCTATGGCCTGCCCCTCATCGTCATAAATATAGATCGACGAGGACCTGAGTACTTTTCCGTCCCGGGTCTGGGTCATATAATTATACTTGTCTCCGTTGCGGACCGTCCCCCGAAGGACCTCCAGCCCCAGATTCGTCCCGCAGTCTCCCACGTTCCGCCCCGTTACATGTCCGTTCTCAATGGCTGCAATCGTATGGTCATAATCATCCTCATAGTCGTGAAGCACCACTTCACAGTTTGGTCCAACCTGGGCCGCGATCGCCTTCATCAATCTTGTCAGCAGATCCATCTCATCTTTAATTTTTTTCATCTGTGCACCTCTTCTTTTTCAGGATCATCCCCGAAAGATCTGGGGGAAAGATCCTCTGAGCTCAAACCATCAAAATATTTGTTTGCGCGCATAATATTTTTCTGATCTTAATGCCATTATATCAGCAACTGAGATCAATTGCAAGCATTTTATAACTTTTTTTCTGTTATCTTAAAAAAAGTTTGTTATATGTTGTCTGACTGCCTTTTCCTTCTAAAAAAATCCAATCATACAAAAATCCGGCTGTCTTCCAGGCAGAGCAGTCAAATCTCTGCATGAAAACAACCGGTTCCTGTCCGCTGCAGCAGCATAGATGATACAGCCGCATAAAAAAATTATTGTTTCAGCCCTCTCAGCCGTTCCCTGGCCGGTTCGTATCCGTCTTTTGCCGCCATGCGGTAATACTTCACCGCCAGCTCCGGCTGACCGGATACCTCATACCAGGCGCCCAGATTATAGGCGGCCTTGAACGAACCCGTTCCCACTACGCCGCCCATCTGAGGCCGGTCTCCCAGCTGCAGACATCTCAGGTAGCAGCGCTCGATATTGGGAAGCAGCTCCACATACCTGACCACGTCCGACAGGACTCTCTTCATATAAAATAATCCGCACACAAAACAGAAATCCGACCAGTCGTCCAGGCTGTCCATCTCCTGATCTATGACCTCTCCGGCCTCATCCAGATACTCCGAAGCCCCCAGGTCAAGGAGCGTATAGAGATACAGCACCACTCCCTCGGACAGATAGGCTTCTTTGGAGCCTGTGGCCCCTGCCTGCCGGGCATCCACTGCCAGTCTGTAAAAATTTCTGAAATATGTGAGACTTTCATCCAGCCGCTTCAGATTTCTCAGAGTGAAGGCCAGCTGAAACTGGTAATATCCATCCTCCGGATACTGCTCTACCGCACGCCGGAGATAGGGCAGATTCCTCTCTCCTTTGTCTTCATAAAGATATCCGTCATGATCCGCACACAGAGGCAGGGAATAACAGGGATGATAGCCTTCCGGCTGTTCATGGATCAGTCCCCGGTAACGGATTCCTCTGGGCAGAAGTCTGGGCAGCACGGACATACCGTGGCTGATGCCCTCTTCATCCCGATATGCATCATACCGGGTAAGGCCTCCCAGCCAGGTCCCCTGACGGCCTCTGAGGATCTTCTCGATCTCCTTCCGGCTGCAGGGCCGCAGGATCTCGTCTGCATCCAGAACAAGATTCCAGTCTGCATCCGAATGCTCCAGAGCGAAATTGCGGGCTGCCGAAAAATCATTGATCCAGGTAAAATGAACCACAGTAGCTCCCATCTCTCCGGCGATCTCCACCGTTCTGTCAGAAGAGCCTGTATCCGCGATAACGATCTCATCCACCAGAGGCCCGGCCGCTTTGAGACATCTCCCCAGACACCGCTCCTCGTCTTTTACGATCATGACCAGATTGATCTTCACGATCTGCCCCTTCCCGGATTTCTCTGCTTTTCCATCTGTTTGGCAAAAACAAATTTCCGTATGGTGGCCTCCGTCTCGGAGGACAGATCTATAAACTGACAGCCATACCCGAACCCTCCGGCCGCGGCTCCTCTGGCCCGGATGATCCGGGCTTGCAGTTGACACAGATCTTTGTCAAAACGATGGCTGAAAGAAAAAACCGCTCCTGTCTTGATGGCCTGTGAAGTCACCAGGAAGATACCTCCCGCGCTGATATTGCGGATGGTGCCCATAAAAAATTCTCCGCTGTCCAGAGTAAAGTCTGCGACGATATGTACTCTCACACGCAGATCTTTCTGTCTCTGGAAGATATTGTCCACCTCCAGGACATCACAGTCTGCGATCCATGGCTCATTGACCCGGTTGGCCTGGACATTCTTGCGGATCACCAGCTCACAGTAACAGCGGATCAGTCCCTGCTGCACGTCATAAAAATCCACATAGGTCTGATAACGGATGCTCTTCAGCTTGTAGGTACTGAAATACAGGCGGATCGGTCCGTCTTTTACGGCATCCACCCTGGCTCTGGCCAAAGGTTTATTATCTGTTCCATACACCAGACAGGAATCACAATCCCTTAATTTCATATTCTGTATATCCTCCTTCACATCCTGGTATCGTCCCGGAATTTCCTGTGTACTTATCTTTCTGCCCGGATCCTCTCAGATCCGCCAACCTCTGTCTATATGGTGATAGAACCTGCTTCCCGACTGGCGTTCATCAGCATCTGCATACGCATGATCTCCATAAGGCTCATAAAGCTTTCCTTATCCATGGTAATGGTCTCCCCGTCGCTGGCCATCACTGCCGAACCCAGCAGAGAGGTAATGGCGCCGGATGTGGAACCCAGATAACTGCCCATGCCGCCTGAACCGGACATCAGGCTGTAAAGTCCTGCCGACTGGCTGTAAGAGCTGCTGCCGGACGGTGAAAAGATGGAAGATGCCGTACTGTACATGTCTGCCAGAGCGTTTCTGGCCACGGTCTTTCCACTGGAAATAGGCGCGCCGTTCATATAGGAAGTAACGGTCTTAACATAATTCTGAGTCTCCTTGTAGGGAGGGATCCCGCCGTACTTCTGTACGCTGTTGGGACCTGCGTTATAGGCGGCCAGCGCCAGACTGACATTTCCTCCAAACCGCTCCAGATTCTCTTTCAGGTACTTGGCGCCGCCCATGATGTTCTGCCTTGCATCGTAGGGATTGGTAACTCCCAGGGACCGGGCCGTAGCCGGCATAAGCTGCATCACTCCGATGGCTCCGGCCTTGGAGACAGCCTTGGCATTAAAATTGGACTCTGCCTTGGCCACGGCCTTAAGCAGTTTCTCCGGCACGCCGTAGAGTTGGGATGCCTCCGTAAAGATCGCATCCATGCTCTCGCTTCCCGTCTTATATGCGCTCTCAAATGCTGTCTGAAATCCTTCACTGACCTTCTCTGTCTGGGCCGTCTGATGATTCTGTGTGATGACCGCCTCCGGATTTACCGCTGATGTCACGAATTCCATAATGTCTGCTCCTCTTTCTCCCTGCCGCGCCGCGGCAGGTCATATTCTGTTCTTGTCTTTCACAGGCCCCGGCTTCCGGCTTTCTGCCGGACCGGCGCCGTCTCTCTCCCCGGCCGTCAGCCCTGCCCGCTACCGGGACGCAGCTCCGTTTGCCCCGATGGTCCATCCGTCCATAACGATGTTGGTCGCCATGCTTCCGTCGCTGTAGAGGTAATACCACACTCCCGAATCCTGGACCCACCCGGTGCGCATCTTGCCGTCCGGCCCCAGATAATAATGCTTTCCGTTGACTATGATCCAGTTTCTCTGCATATATCCGTTGGTATCCATATAATACCAGCTGCCCGGCTCCGGCTGAATCCATCCTGTCAGCATGTCGCCGTTGGGCGACAGATAAAACCAGTTGCTGTCCGACGGATTTACCCATCCGGTCTGCATGACTCCGTTCTGATTCATATAATACCAGAAACCGTTGATTACTCTCCATCCTCTGACCATATTGCCGTTCTCGTCGAAATAGTACCAGGCGCCCGAGATCTTCTTCCAGGTATTCACATCCTTCTGGCCGTTGGGCAGAATATAATTGTTGCCCTTGATCGAACCGCCGTCGGACGTGCCGCTGTCCGTATCCTCCCAGTCAAACTCCTGCTCCGATGAGGCCACAAACTCTCCCTCCTTCAGATATTTCTTCTCGTCAGAAGTAGTGGGGATGGCCTTTACTTCATAATAATATGTCTTGTCTTCGTCTTTCATGTACTCGGCCAGGTCTATGGTGGCGCTGCCCGTGGTCAGACGCTTCACCACCTTATTGTCGCCGTATAAGATCACCGAATATCCCGGCGCATACTGAACGGACTTCCACACTGCCCTGTTCTTGTACTTGCTGCTCCAGCCTGCCTTTGATGTATTGCCCAGAACCGTCACCGGCTTATAGTCTGCCTTTACCTGGAACTTGTCATCCTCCAGGGCCTTGGCCGACACAAAATCGGCTCCTGTGACCTTGCACTTGGACTTGGTCATGGATGTGGGAAATACCTTCCCTTCCTCCGCTGCCAGAGTGATCTCCACCCGGACCTTCTTGCCCGGTTTCCAGTCCTCATAATCCGTCCTGAACTGATAATCTTCTATGGTATAGCTTCCGCCTCCCGCGGTGATCTCCGGCATGGGAATCTCTTCCTGCTCCCCGTATGTAGTCTTAAATGTGACGCTCACGTTTTCGATCACACTGGACTCGGCTCCGAAGGACTCCATCTGCCCTCCCCTGCCGGCTGCAGCCGTCATCATCAGACATGCCAGGCTGCCGGCTGCCGCTCTCTTAACCCATGAGCAAATTATCTTTTTCATATGCTTCACCTCTCATTCTACCGCCAAACGCCGTCAGAATCAATACGAAATCCGTCAATTTCTGTATCATGAGCCATCTCTCCGGAATCCGGGTAGAAATAATACCAGGATCCGTCGATCTGATACCAGCCTGTCACCATCTCTCCGTTGAAATCTGTAAAATAAGTCTTCTCATCCCTCCGGATCCAGCCGGTGAACATGGCGCCCTGGAGACTGTTGTCCAGGGTATTTAAATAATACCACTTGCCGTTCAGGTTCAGCCAGCCTGTGTAAAGGCTGCCATCCTGATTAAAATAGTAATAATATCCGCCGATGACCCTCCAGCCCGAGGAGACCATGGAGCCCTTGACCCGACCTTCCTCCGTCTCAGGGCGGAAATAATACCACAGGTCTCCGACTCTGGCCCATCCCACTGCCATCTGGCCGTTGTCATGGAAGAAATACTGCTCTCTTCCGATGGTCTGCCAGCCGGTGAGGGCCTTATTGTCCTCGCCGAAATAATACCACTGTCCGTCGATCTCGTCCCATCCGCTGCTGAGGCTGCCTGAGGGATATCGGTATTTCCACGAGTTGTCTTCCCGAAACCATCCTACGGTCTGATCTGTCCCCTTGACCGCAGTCGGGTTGGAAGACTGCTGACCCTTGCCGTCGGACACGTACCGGTCCGTGATCTCCAGCTCCCCCGACTCCAGCCAGTCGCTCTTCTTCCCGTACTTGCTCTGGGAATCTGTCCCTGGAATAGTACGGATCTTAAAGCTGTAGCTGCCGGTCTTAGTCATATAGGGATAAAAATTATACCGGGTGGTAGACGTCTTCTCTACTTTATAGACGTTCTTGTTATCCCGGAGAAGCTGCAGTTCGTAATATCCGGAAGTGTTCTCCGGCTTCTCCCACCGGGCCTCCCCCAGAGTCTTCTCATTCCAGTAGGCATCCTTGGGAGAATCATAATGGCCCTTGACTCCGTTGACTCTCAGAGTCACCACAAGATCATCGCCGTCTCTCCTGGCCGATACAAAGGACCCGCCGCTGATCTTGACATTGGACGACTTGTAGCTGGCGAGAAAATAATATTCGCTCACATCATCAGGGGTCAGGGTCACCTTCATCCTGGGCTCGTCTCCGGCAGTGATCTCCTTGTCGGCTTTGTCCAGCCACTCCGCCGCAGACACCGTATAGCGGGAACCGCTGGCCGACACCGACACTCCTCTGTCAGAAGCGCTGCCGCCGATCTCGATATCCGGCAGCTTGCCTCCTGCCTCCAGCTTTGACGACACCTTGACGCTGACGGAGTTAATGGGCTTGGTGGCCGCCAGCACCTCCATGGGCATGGCCGCCGAGAATCCCATACAGCTTATGAGCAGCAAAGCCGCCCATCTTCTTATCTTCTGACACATCATAAAACATTCCTCCTTCAACAGACCCGGCTCCGGGCAAAGTTCCTATATTATGATCCGACGGCAGTCTTCTCCTCTTCTGCCTCTTCTTCCGAATCCCCATCCGTCTTGTCCTCTGTTCCGGGCACAAATCCCAGAAAATAGATATAGATATCCACGATGGCCTGGTACAGCTCTTTGGGGATCTCTTGTCCCAGCTGAAGCTGAGTGAGAAGGGTCGCCAGGGAATCGTCCTCATAAACCGGCACACCCGCCTCCAGAGCCGTCTCCGTGATCCGCTCCGCCATGTAGCCCATGCCGGAAGCCACGATCACCGGAGCCCCGTTCTTCTCCGGGTTATACTTTAACGCCACGGCTTTCTGCCGCATCAATTCATCAAATTCTGACATTGATCGTTCTCTCCTTCTCCCGTATCTCAGGGAAGATCTCGTCCACCCTTCTGTCCCTGTAGCGCTGCCGCACCATCAGCTGGCTGAAACGGATACCGTTGTCCTTGAGGATGCCGGCTACCTCGGCCTGGATCTTCTTGTCCTCCCTGGCCAGATGAGGCGGGACGAACAGCTGGACCCTGGCCTCATGATCCTGAAGTGTCATGACCAGTTCGAACTTGCCTACACTCTGGATGTCAAACTTGAGAAACACCTTAATCTTCCTTCCCACGGTGTTGGGTTCCTTATCCGAATCCGGATCCACCCACATCTCCGACATGACGTTGTGATCTTCATACTGGAAAGGAAGGATAAAATGAAGCAGCGGCATATAGACACTTTCATTGAGAAGCATACCGTTCATGATGGTGTAGAACTGCTGCACATTCTCCAGACCCGCCTGGCCGTTGGCTCCCTTCAGAAGCAGCTGGGACAGTCCGTCGGCAAATCCTGCCAGAGGCTTCTGCTCTTCTCCCAGAGAAGACCTCATCAGGTTCTGGAACCCCTCTCTGGCGTCTCCCTGAAACAGACGGACAAAATCCCTGTTCCCCGCCATATTGTTAAAAAGCCTCATGAGCCGGTCCAGGGCGCCATCCTGATACCGGGCCGTGTGAAAGACCAGATGCATGGTGGCCTCACGGATGGCTCCGTAATCGTGGGTCCGGGATATATAAGAGGAAAGGAAGGGAATCAGGCTCTTGTTCAGGACCCCTGTATTCTCCGCCGTATCCCCGTTGGCCGCCTGCCAGTTCATGGACTCCGTCAGCTCCCGGAATTCTTCCCGGTAGGAGCGCATCAGGAGCTGCTCGATATCCTCTGTCAGAGAATACATCTGCTGCAGCAGATGCTCTCCCGATGAATAATTGTTGTAAGCTTTCAAAAACGCCAGGGTGTTCTCCCAGAGTCCCTGAGAAGAGCTCTGCATCAGCACCGACCTGAGGCTGTTGAAAAAATCTCCTGAAAACTTGGCCTGCAGTTCTCCCTGACCCTGGATATACTGGAGAAGATCCTCGGGCGAGTCCACTTTCATGGACATCACCAGCTTCTCTACCAGATCAGCGATCTCCGCCTGTCCTCCGTCCTTGATGCCGGACAGGTCAGTGAACAGAAGCCGTTCCAGAACTCCTGCCAGCTCGCCTCCCTCTCCCAGTCCTTTGATAAAGGCACCATAATTGCTCTCATAATCCACTACACTGAGAAGCGCATCCTGAGTAGAGTTTCCTGTCTGCTCCCCGTCCCGTCCGTCGCCTCTGACTACCCGGGTGGGATCTGCCGGGTTATGAACCGCCGGATTCCCCGCGCCGTGCTTCGGATCCTGGGGATTGATCATGTTCCGGTTATCTACGTTGAGATTCGGTGTTGTCACCTGTAAAATATTAGCCATATATCATCCACCAACTTTTAACCATAATATTTTATATATCGGCATTTTTGTTTTCTCCATTATATAATTTTTTCCCGTTTTGCACAAGATAGAGATGATAACTTTATTTTTACATCTTTATTAAATGTTGCCGTTCACGAAAAGTGGTGTCTATTAATAAAATAATGACCGGCGCCTGCTTATGTTTGCTTTAAACCTGCCGATAAATATCATATAGAATAGAGAAATAATGTTTTCATGTGTACTGTTTTTAGAAGTATTCAGAAGGGAGGTCACAATATGAACATTACATTTCAGACTATGAATCCCTCTTACCGTTCACCGGTTCCCGCTCAGCAGAGACGAGCACCCAAGGCCCAGAAGGCCAAAGGTGATTATGATACCGTGAATATCAGCAGAACATCAGCCGCATTACAGGATGACGAGTCTTTCGCCCGCATGCTGGCCAGGAAGACCGCCGCACAGCTTGACAGCGTCAGCCAGGAGCGGGTTCAGGAGCTGAACAGCAGAGTCGCAGACGGTACCTATATCCCGGATCCCCAGCGGATTGCCGGACGGATGCTTGGTCTGGTCTGATGCTGACAGCCGGCTGCAGACAGAAAGGAGCCTGTTTATTACATGACTCAGGAGACACGGGAATTATTTGACAAGTTTACTGCCGTCATCAGGGAGCTGACCGTTCTGGCCGGTGATATCGCTCAGGTGGAGGAAGCCAAGGCAGAAGCCGCTTCTCTAAGACATCATGAGCGCCTGGACGGCTTTATTCAAAAGGAGCAGGCTCAGATCCTGAAGCTGAGAGGTCTGGAGCAGCATCGGATGCGCCTGGCCGGAGAACTGGGGTGGGATTCCCTTGCTTTCCGCCAGATACTGGAGCGGGCTGATGACGATCAGAAGAGAGCTCTCACTCCTCTTTTTGACGAACTGTCCCGGCAGCTGGACCGCCTTCAGCAGTCCCGCAAGGCATCGGAACAGATCATCCAGGTTCGTATCCATGAGATCGAGACCGCCATCGCACAGCAGCAGGGCACTTCCTATGACAACTCAGGGAACACAACACCGGGGGCTTCCCCCCATGTCAACAAGATGAAGGACACTTATGTCTGATTGATAGAAGAATTACTTTTTGGAGGATATATTTATGGTTAGAGCAACCTTTGCCGGTTTTACTACTGCCATCTCCGCTCTTCAGGCCAACCAGAAGCGGCTGGACATCACAGGGCAGAACCTGGCTAACATGAACACGGTCGGCTATACCAGACAGCAGCTTCAGGTATCCAGCGTGAACTACAGAAACCCGATCAGTCACTATATGAACGGTTCCGAGATCTCTGTAGGATTCGGCGTTCACATGGATACCGTCGCACAGATCCGCGATCCCTTTATGGATATCCAGTACCGGAACCAGATGCAGAAGTCCGGCTATACCAATGCCCTGCAGATCTCTTATGACCGGCTGGCCGAATTTTTCGACGAGTCCCATATCGACGGCATCCGCCAGGCCTTTGACAACATCCAGGATACCCTGGAGAAGATGTCCGACCCCGCCATGATCAACGATCCGATTTATGAGACTCACCTGCGCACCCAGATGCAGGCCCTTACCAACCTGCTCAATCAGGGGGCCGAGGACATCGAGAGAGCCAAGATGGAGGAGTACAACCGTCTGGACGGCACGGGCACCAGTGAACAGGGCGCCATCCAGCGGGTAAACGATATCCTTCAGCAGGTGGGCGCTCTCAACCGCAGGATCAAGGAGAATCAGATCCACGGTCAGCCCAGCCTGGAGCTGATGGATGAGAGGAACGTACTCATCGACGAACTGTCCAGCTATATTCCCATTGAAGTCACTTATAAAAAGGATGCGGAGCATGACGGGTTTATCACCGATGCCGCCGGCAATATCATCGGTGAAGACTTATCCGAAACTTATCATCTGGACAGCTCCGGAAGGCCCATTATGAAAAAAGAATGGCCCGATGATCTGTACATCAACATGAAGTACAAAGACGAAAACGGAGTGCTTCAGAACATAGAACTTGTAAGCGGTACCGAGGGTGCCGGCGAGGAGAATCATATGAAGCTGGTGATTCCCCACGACAAAGAGATTCTCGATACTACCGACAAGACCTACGGCCCCGGCGATGTCAGCATCGAATTCTATGAGCTGGATGCGGAGGGCAATCCCGGCGCCGGTGCCGGCCTGCTTATTTCAAAAGATAAAAATGAGTTTCCCGACGACTGCGGCTCCATCCAGGCTGGTCTGGATATGCTGTGGAAAGGCGGAGATCCCGGTGATGACGTCAGGGGATACGATTACTATATGAACGAGCTGGACACCCTGGCTAAGGCTTTCTCAGAGGTTATGAACACTCTCAATACGACCGGGGAAGGCGATCCTGATTACATTCTTTTTATCAATAAGACCACGAATACAGCTGCTGACATTACAGCAGCCAACATCGGAATCAGTCAGGACTGGATCAGCGGAAAGGTCCATATCAGCAAAAAGGGAGAGAATGCCAACGATACAGTTATGAACATGCTGGCCTCCATGACCGCCACACTGGATGATATAGACCTGGACAACAACTCCTTCGCCAACTATATGAACCACGTCTCCACGGTTCTGGCCAACGATTCCTACAGCAATCAGAACGCTCTCAAGACCAATGTGACCGTGCTCAACGGCATCCAGAATTCCAGAGATTCCGTATCAGGAGTCAGCCTGGACGAGGAAGCTTCCAACATGATGATGTACATGTCCGCTTACAGCGCGGCTTCCCGTCTCATGACCACGCTTGATCAGGCGCTGGATGTTCTGATCAACGGCACCGGTGTCGTGGGAAGATAATTTTATTATATTTGTAATCCCGGAGGTATTTACATGCGAGTAACCAATGCGTCAACATACAGAAATTTTACCACATCCGTCAATAACGTTCATCTCACCCTGAACAGGAGCATGAACAAGATTTCCAGCGGCGAGCGGTATGAGTCTGCCGCCGAGGCTCCTTTAGCTTATTATGAGGGGAAGCGCATCGACACTCAGTATCAGGATGTTCTCAGCAAGAAGTCTCTTCTGAAGGATGTACAGAACCGCATCTATCAGCAGGAGGTGGGCGTGGAAGCGATTCAGAAGTCTCTTTCCCTGGGAAAGGATCAGGTGCTCCGCGCCAACTCGGACACCACTTCCCTCACTGCTCTGGACACTTTAAAGTCCGATCTGCTCCAGAAGCAGCATGAGATTGTGGACAGTCTGAATGCTCAGTACGAGAACTTTTACATCTACGGAGGCAATGATATCTCCAATCCTCCTTTTTCTCTGAGCGCAGACGGCACGGTTCTCACTTTCAGCCATACGTTCCCGGGCGACAGTGATCCTACGGAATTTGAGATGACTCTGCAGGAGGACACGGCCAATCCCGGAACTTATAAGTACACGCTGACAAGCGGTGATCAGGATAAGCTTCTGAAAGCCATGGGAGAACAGGGCCGCATCGATATCGGCTACGGTTCCATCCATAACAAAAACAGTCTCGGTGTCAGAGACACGCTTCTGGACACCTACACAGGGGGTATGAACGTCCTCACAGGCCTTACCTCCGATGCAGTCCTGGCCGGAGCCGGAGACCCTGGCAAGGATCCGAACGGAAAAGATGTTATGGCTTATCTGAACGACAGTCCTCTGGGTCTTCTGGGCAGCGCCGTTCAGTCCATCGGCAAATATATTGAGAAAGCCAACGGCGGCGATGTCGACAGATCCGAGCTTCATGATTCCCTGGAGGGACTCATCACCAGGATGGGAACTACAGAACACAGACTCAGCAGCATCTATGCGGATCTGGGCAATAAGTACAATCTGATCGATACCATGGAAGAACGCCTTACCATCAGGGAAGATTCCATGAAAAAGCAGTACAAAGACAAACTGGGAGCCGATCCCTATGAATCTATCATGGAGATGTACAGTAACAACTATGCATACAATGCGGCTCTTCAGGTAGGATCCAAACTTATGAGTTCTTCTCTCTTTGATTTTATGGGTTAAAAAGTTTATTGTCAGAAAGGGGGTTAGAGTATGCAGCCGCTTATTAAGATAACGTCAGAACCCATACGGATGGTTCGCTTTTCTCAGAATGCACGTCTGGTAAGTTCTGATAGTATCGACATGGAACGCAGAAAGGCCGTGGCCCGTCAGATGTCCATGCGTCAGTCCGCAGGCCAGGGAGGCATCTCTGTTGAGGATATTAAGAGAATCAATCATACATTCTCGAAGAAGCAGGCATCTTTTCAGCCTGCGCCCGGAAGTCCTGCTCCCCAGCAGACGGTTTCCCGCAGACCGCAGCCGCAGCCGCGTCCTCAGATTCAGGCTCAGGCTCCTGTGTCTTCTTCCATGTCGGAAATGACCGCCGCCGAATCCGCCGTTGCCTCGGAAGCTGTTCCGACAGCAGTCAATATGCAGTCTTCCGCATCGGTTCCGGATATTACGCTGGTGACCAGTTCCTCTTACACCGCCCAGAGGGGTTCCTTTGAAATGAGAGTGGCAAAAGGAGAACTGACTTATCTGCCGCCTATGGTGATGACCATCGTCACCCAGCGCCCTTCGGTTCATATCGAATATCTGGGGGATTTTAACTACGTTCCCCCCAGACATGAAATCGGACGCGGCGTCAATTTGTTCACATAGGAGTGTTTATAGATATGACGATACAGACAGATTATGGTGCCATGGAATATTCATCGGAAGATCTTATACTTTTTTCTGACGGCCTCTTTGGTTTTCCCAAACTGACCCGTTACCTTCTTCTCCGCCTTGGCGAGGGGGAGGGAGATGACTCTATCCTTTTGATGCTGTCAGTAGAAGATCCCAATGTGGTATTTGTATTGATCAATCCGTTTTTCCTCTGTCCCGATTATTCCCCTGTGCTGACCCCGGAGGAACTGGCCTGCCTGGATGTCACGGACAGCGGTGATCTTTCTTATTATGCAGTCTGTGTAGTGAAAAATGATTATCGGGAAAATACAGTGAATCTCAAGTGTCCTCTGGTGATCAATCCTCAGACACGGCGCGGGATTCAGATTATTTTGGAAAATACCTCTTATGAATATGGCCACAGGCTGGGTTCTTTTCCCACTGTAGATGATTCCGGCAACGGAGATGACAGGAGCGGTGATTCATGCTGATACTTCGACGAAAAAAAAATGAAAGTCTTCTGATTGGAGAGAATATCCGTATCACCATTATAGAATGTGCTTCAGACGGTGTTCGTCTGGCTATCGATGCTCCCAAACAGATCTCCATCTTGCGGGAGGAACTGTCCGAGGCAGAACAGAGCAATAAGATGGCTCTGACTCCGGATATGAATTCCGTATGGATGCTCAAATCCCTGCTCACTCACAGCCATTCTGACAGAGAGCAAAAGGAAACGGAGACTGGTTCTCCCAAGTCCTCTGCCGAAAACTGATATCATTTATCTGATAAAAAACCCTGCAGCCTGAACTGCAGGGTTTTCTTTATGTATTAATCAGCCTCTTATGAATCTCCAGAAAAGCCTCACTCCGCGGACTCCCCAGAACACAGGAAGCAGCAGAGGGATCTTCTCCACTGCGGGATAGATGGAAGACATATAGTGATAATCCGGAAAGATCCAGCTCAGTTTCCGTTTTATCTCGCTGAAATACTTTCCCATCTTCTCTTTCTTCAGATCTTTGCCTTCTGCCTTTTTCTCTTTCTCAAGTTCTTTGTCGATCAGACTCTGGAGCTTTAATGCTTCGTCATCCCTCTCGTGATTGACGATTCCTCTTGTAAGGATCCGCTCTTCCAGAACATCATAGACAGACATATCTTCTGCATGTTCAGCCAGAAACGTATCCGTCTTCTCGCCAAACCACATATAGGCGAGTTCCAGGATCCGCTCTGCCAGGCCGCCGATCTTATATTCATCCAGCCTCTTCCACAGATCCTCCTCATCAATCTCGTCTTTCCAGGCTCTGTGACACAGCATCAGCTCCAACACCTCTCTCAGAGTCAGTTCATCTGTCACATAGCGGTATGCCGCTCCTGCCATCCGGTACAGGAATTCACTTTCCGGCGGGAGCATCCAGATATTCTCATAAGGCTCCTTGATCTGGGCAGACTCCAGAATCTTTACCATGTTTTTAGTATATTTGGCCGTTCTGAAGGGAAGTTTCCGGTACAGGATAATCGTGACTCCGGACACCTTCTTCATCCGCTCTCCGAATCCTTTATAGGTCTCGTCCGTCTCATATCCCAGATCGATCAGGTATCCTTTGGCCAGATAATATTTCTCTTCATCCAGAAAGATCTGCACCGGACTGTTCTCCGCATTCTCGGAAATCTTATAAAAGCTGCGGACAGATTCGGAAGTCAGGACCGTACAGGAAATCTCCCTCATATCCAGCCAGGCCAGCACTTCCTGAAACGACTCGTCACAGTGTTCCCCGAACAGAAGAACCTCCTGATAGCGCTTAAAGAAACGATCCCGCCATTTGTCCGGTACCGTTTCTCTATATCCTAAAAGTCCAATATAAACAATATTTGCCACTCTGTGGAAGTCTGACAGACGGTACATCCTCTCCCAGTCAAGACGGTTAAAGGAAATCCGCCGGTCATCCTGCCGGACAACTGATGATACAATTCCCACCAGGGAACGTCCTTCAAACAATAATTGATTCATAACTCTTTTTTTCCATTCTGCAGGCTATGGTCTGGCCGGTTCCAGGGACCTGTAATAAGATTTCTCCCCTGTCAGCCGTTTGTTCAGCCTTTGATCCGTTCTGCGCAGTCTTACC
Source organism: uncultured Hungatella sp. (assembly GCA_910586845.1). Classification (GTDB taxonomy): domain Bacteria; phylum Bacillota; class Clostridia; order Lachnospirales; family Lachnospiraceae; genus UBA3402. The sequence goes on along the minus strand of CAJUJV010000041.1, from coordinate 15,374 downwards.
AGCACATCTTCCGTCTTCCGCCTGATCTCAAAAATCTTTTTTTCCTCATCTGTATTCCCCACTGCCTTCTGGAGATCTGATGATACCAAAAGCTGCAGCTGAACATATGCCTCTCTGCTGCCCTCTCCCAGCTGCCAGATCTCTTCCATGCAATGTTCTGCCTTCTCCATCTCATCCCCCCGCATTTGGAGAATCATGGCAGCCGAGATCCCGTCATTGCGGGCAACCACATCTTCCAGTTCCGTGGTCAGCCGGTCCAGCTCTCTCACTGCATTATACCTTCTCTGAAGAAGGATCATGACCTTCTTTGTGTCCACTTCCATCTGCCCGGTTCCCTTCCTATCCTCTTACTTCCTTCACTTTGGCAATGTGTGTGTCGTTCACCTTCCTGCTGGCCCCATCAAACCCTTCTCTCAGTTCAGAAAGAATATGGCGGATACGTCCGATCTCGTCCATTCTCCTCTCCCGTCCGGCCTTCACACGGCTGAGGTCAAAGATCAGATATTCATAAATCCTCTTTAAATCCCAGCTGATGGGCTGATCCATATCCAGTATATCGATCAGATAGCGGACAATCCGGACAACTCTGTTGATACAGTCGTCAAAATCTGCGTAATTCTTTTCCTTCAGGGAAATCTCCGATCTGGTAAGGCGTTTGATCGTCTCGTCAAATAAAAGAAGCAGCAATTCCGGACCTGACATGGAGTATATACTTTTTT